>JBDLJO010000239.1:0-3828 GCA_039714275.1 Chloroflexota bacterium
GCCTCAATACCAATCCTGCGTTCGGCCAAAGTATCCATCAAGACTGGATCATCAACCGCTCGGACAGCGTGCCCAATGCGCGTGGCCCCCAACTCATCAATCGCCTGCCAGATGCTTTCAGCACCAGCGGACTCACCTGCATGAACGGTGATCTGCCACCCAGCATCTCTCCCTTTCTTGAAGTGTTCTACGAATAACTCGCCGGGAAAGTTGGCTTCATCTCCAGCCAAATCAAGGGCCACAAAGTCATCACGATGGGTCAGCAAGGAATCCAGTTCTTTCCAGCCATTTTCAACACCATAGGTACGGCTGATGATGCCGATGAGATTAGTTTTAATACCAAAATCTTCACGACCATGCTTTACACCATCTACGATTGCTTCAACAACACCAACCGGGTCTAAGTTATGGGCCTCTGCCATAAACCAGGGACTAAAGCGTAATTCGATATAATCGATGCCCTCTCGTTGAGCATCCTCAATATTTTCATAGGCGATACGCCTGCAGGCATCATAATCAACCAGCACACCTACCAACCATTCGAATTTTTCTAAAAAAGCCATCACCCCTGGGGTTGGGTCGGTAACCTGTACAAATGGGCGCAAAGTTTCAATCTCCCAACCTGGTAAAGGAAGATCATGCTGACGACCAAGATCGAGAATGGTTTCCAACCGGACATTGCCATCGAGGTGGCGGTGAAGATCAATCAAGGGAATGGATGAATCGATCATATTTACACCTTCTTTTTCGACACTGCACCCATAAGCGCATAAATTATCCCCATAAAGATCAGGGTAAACTTAGGGATCGCACAGAATTTAGCAATTATAGGCCAGGGTGCGGTTGGTGATTGGAAAAGAATCGTCAGCAAGGCGATATTCTCAATAATGTCCAGCAAACCAGCCAAGAATACTCCTCCAGTCAGCCAGGAACACCATGCCGAAAATCGGCCTTGAACCTTCTCCGCTGCCAGGTGGATGCCAATAATCACTGCGCTGACATAAGCGGGAATGAACAAAAAATCCAAACCTAAGTTAAAAGCTGCTCGCTCCCGGGCTGATGAATCCCAACTGGAAAAAATTTCTTCAACGCGCACAGCACTGCCAGCAAGTTCAAAAGAAATGATACCGGAAGGCGCCGCATCCGTATTCAACGGTATACCGGTAAAACCAAAAACAATGGTGATCAACACCACCAGGGCGAAGGCAACCCAAAAAGCACGCATGATTTGCTTTTTTGAAAGGGAATTAAAAGAAATTAACCGCAATGATGACATATTCTCAATTATAATAGCAGGCAGCGTTTATTAGAATGCCAAAAACGGGTTCTCCAAGAATTGCTGCGCCAGAAACGACACCTGCATCTGGACCGTTTAATTTAGGAGAGACCCTAGTCACAACACCCTAACTTGAGCCAGGAGGCATCAAATGAAAAAAGCAATCAGTTTTTTAACCGGAACACTTATGGGCGGATTGGTAGGCGTAACCTTAGCTTTACTATTGACCCCCGCATCCGGCGCTGAACTTCGAGAACAGCTGCAGACCCGCAGACAAAATTTTCAAACGGATATCAAAGCAGCTGTGGCCTCACGAAGAGCTGAATTAGAAGCACAGCTTGCCGAACTTCGCAAACCGCTGCCTAAAACTGAAATTTAAATAAGAAGCCCCCCGTTTGAATTTATAACGGGGGGGCTTCTTATTTTACTCTGCTGCCACCAAAATTTATTAGCAGGTTAATCTTTATGGGGTTATTTCAAAACGGTAAGCTGCCTCTTGTCGTGTAAAACGAGTGGTGCCCGAAACAACGAGAATGACATCCTCCACATCACCACCAATGTGAATGGGGATATCTGCGGCATTGTTGTTGTCCAATGCGATCATTTGTACGGTGGTTGCTGCACCACGCGAGATGAGCGCTAATTGATAGGTCTGGGGAATGTAATTCTGGATGCGTACAAAGCCGGCTGCTTCCCACCCACCATCATCTTCCTCGAAGTCCGAAAAATAGCCAATCTCCGGGATGGCTATATCATCCAGCAGCAATCCTTCACCATTAACTGCGGCATCCGTGACATACTCAAAGCGAATGAGCAGATTTTCACCTGCAAATTCAGAGAGATCTATTGTTTCTTGAATCCACTTACCATCCCCACCAGAAAGCGCATTATATGCCCATCCATAACTATTCCCTGAGGGATCTTCATTAGTACCGGAAGGGGTAGTAATAATTTGCCAGGTTTCACCGCCATCAGAAGATGTTTCTAAATAGATATAGTCATAATCTTCTTCGAGATCGTACCAGGTCCAGAAAGTGAGGGTTAACGGACCGCTGTGATCGCTGAAATCAAAGCTGCGGGTGAGAGTCATATCAGACTCATCGCCTTTATTCGACCAAAACGCATAGGTGCCTGAATAGGGATCTTGAGGGACAAGCCCTACCTGAACAGAACCTTCAAAGTGAATAGTATGATCGCCGGAACAATTAACGCGAATATAATCAACACCGTATTGATGCACATCGCGAGTTAGAGAATCGCCATTGCAGTCACTGACCGTTTCTGTAGCATTGGTTGAAGGAACACTATCATTGTTATGATAAGCATAGCGACCATCAGCGACCTGGGTGTCGTGCAGGAAATTTGTCACCACCCAATCGGCAAAGAGATCATCTGCCTGGATGAGCTCACCCGATAGGGGGTCCTGGGCATTCATCTCACGGAGTACGGCATCAACACTGGTCATGCCATTATCGGGATGGGCTACCAAAGCCTGGGTAGCCGTATCTCCGAAACGGTCTAAAAAGTAAGTCACGAACATGAAAGAAGAACCGTAGTGCGGCGATGTTTTACTGGGGTCATTGGGCCAATCGTTAAGCTGCAAGTCTGGCTTGGAAGTATATAAATAATCAAAGCCACCTGCATCATAACCGTTGAGGAAAGATGCCAGTTCTGAAAAACCCTCGTTAAGCCAGGACGATTCATTCCGATCACGATACCAGTGAATCATGTGCTGGAATTCATGCGCCAAAACGCCATAGGTGTATTCTTCCCCAAAACCAACATTATCTGCATTAAGCACAAAAGTTTCATGTGCATTGGAGTACTCATGCGCAAGGGGATGGAATTCATCAGCCGAGGAATAATAGCCAGCCAGGCTGTAACCTAAATCACGCGCATAAAGAATATAGAGGTGGGGATCACCATCTACACCCGGCGACCATTCGCTGCCAAAAAAGGTTCGATTGGTAGGGTAGATATCATTTTCAAAAGTTAATGCAAGGTCTTCCAGTTCATCCTCATCGTAACGAACGCCGTTCTCAACCCAGAAATAGGCATGGTCGGTCGCGTAGCGCAGAGTCATCTCAACTTGGGAATTCTCATTGGTATCCACATTGGTGAGCCAAAATGTACTACCATCACCAATTTGATAAGGTTCTGCCGGCGGGTTTACTGTTTGAGGGATATCCTCAATACCGCCGAGACGTTCAGCCAAATCAATCAAATCATTAATCGGGACTACGGCATCCTTCAAAGTTTGCAGCGTACCACTCTCTAAGGGGAGATCGTCGGAAACTGGGGATTCATCTATCCCGGAGGTACCAGCCGTGGGGGTTATCGCAGGACGAATGACCACAGGTGTAGCTGTTGCTGGACCCACATTGGTATCGAAATCCCAGGTGAAACCGCTGTCCTGAGCCGCCAAAAATATTATACCTGCGCTGGTTAACACAACCATTAACACACAGCATATGATTAAAATAGCCATAACAACCAAAATTATTAAAACAGTACGATTCATAAAAATCTCCAAAATTTATGCAGCACGAGAA
>JBDLJO010000240.1:0-3800 GCA_039714275.1 Chloroflexota bacterium
AGGTTAGGGCGTAAGGCCCAGATTAAAAGAACTTCTGCTAAAAGTCCGTAAAGCACATAATGCCAGGGTGAATAGCCAAGCCAGGCCCGGTAAGCAAAAATTATAGAAGCAATAATTGGCAGGCTCATGGTAGTCACAGATGCATAGCCGATGCCAAAAAGAATTAATGCACCCACAGGGACTAAGATAAAGAAACTTGGCCACCAGAATCCTACTGCTCCTCCTAAGCTAGGAGCGCCTCCTGCACCACCATGCCATTTAATGCGGCCGTTTTCATCCCTGCTAATTAAATAAATCGAGTAGTTATGTCCAAGAATAGCCATCGTGGGAGCTAGAATTTCAACCCAATGATTACCGGAAAAATAGCGTGCTAACCATACACTGGCAGCACCTTTAGCGATATCCGTAATGGCAGTAAAAAGACCAACTCCAAAACCAGCGGCGCGCATGGCATTGGTACCACCGGTGCGACCGCTCTGAATATCACGTATATCTTTGCCGGTCATCACTTTGACGGAGATCAACCCCATGGGTATTGAGCCAATTAAATATGAAGCTGTCAAAATGCCTAAAACAGACAAAATTGTCATGTTGAGTTTCTCCTAGTAAATGGTATCAATACCATAAATTTTTAGGTATTCTTGAAAGTAAATCAAAATATAAAGAAATCAATTAACATTTGGTACTTTGTAATAACACGTTAAATTTATTCCCGTTGCGATATACGAAAAATTAGTCTTTTACTTGGTTATTGAAGCCAGAAAGCAATACCTATGATAATGGTCAAAGCGGCGATGGGTTCAAGGAGTAATTGTACATGTGATTTATTTTCGATAATATTACTGGCTAAGCTTACCAAGGCATAGGCAAGTCCTAATAAAACTAAGCTGAAGGTTATAGGCGAAATGGGCAGGTAATGCAAAACAGTTGCAATTTCTCCCATTAGCAGCATAATGATCAATGTAGGTACCCAAGCCCAAATGCCATTTAACCGCAGGTGAAGAACTCGTAAACTGACCAATCCCATTGCGATGGTTATCGTTGGGATAATCGCAACCAATCGTACTGCCTGGGCGCGTAAAGTGATCAACAACACAAGATAGAGCACAAAGGCAACCGCTCGTAAGGTGATGGCTGCCGGTGCATAACGAATATCATTTGGATCGACGCTGATATATTCGGCAATCATAATAATAATTAAGAAACCGCTACCAAATCCGAAGGCAACCCACCAAATTGGTCCAATTGGCTGTTGGGCTAGAGATGTGCCAATACCCCAGGCTGTTAAGGTAGGGAGCAGCCAGTGTTGGATGGTAGTATGTCCTGAAATGGCTGGATGCCCTCTCAAGAGCCAATCGACACCCGAACTAGTTATCCCCATGATAAATATCGCGATTAAGGATGTGATATCAATAGGGATTGCCAGGTAAACCCCTGGTACAGGAATCTTTAATTCAAAGGTTGGCAGGTCAATAAAACCAGTCAGATAATAAGTTAACAGAATCGTTGCTGCCAGCAAACTGATTCGATCTAATTTAGGGAAATGATGACTTTCAAACACGTTGGACATTTTACCTTGTTTGATATTTACGAGCAAATTATGCTAATCTAAATATATGTGCTAGACTATTAACACTTCTAATACATATTTTAATGCATAACAGGTTCAAAAAGGGGAATTATCTACCCTGCAAGTATAAAAATTAGAATTTATAGGAATTGTTTGGTGAACAGAGAAAATCAAGATCTAGGCTGCTTGGGCGAGCAAAAAGCTGCAGCCTATCTCATTGAAAAGGGTTATCGGATTGTTGATACTAACGTTCGTACGCCTTATGGCGAAATTGATTTGATTGCAGATTATAATAATGTATTGATCTTTGTGGAAGTAAAAACAAGATCATCTTCAGCATTTGGATTACCAGAAGAAGCGATTACCCAGAGGAAACGTGAACATATGTTGTCCTCGGCACAGGCATATTTACAGGAATTTGACAGCTTAGATCATAATTGGCGAATAGATGTGATTGCGGTGCGGAAAATATCCGACCAATATCAAATAGTACACTTTGAAAATGTCATTACAGAATAAACGTCAGCCCCTAATTATTATTCTTGGACCTACTGCAGTAGGGAAAACCGAAATCTCGCTGCGACTGGCAGCCTCCCTAGGTGGGGAAATTATCTCAAGCGATTCACGGCTTTTTTACCGCGGTATGGATATTGGAACAGCCAAACCATCCCCGGCTGAGCAAGCGCGGATACCTCACCATCTTGTAGATGTCGCCAATCCCGATCAGGTTTGGAGTTTGGCGATGTTCTTAGGAGCCGCGCATCAAATTATCGCGGATATTCATGCTCGTGGAAAATTACCCTTTTTGGTAGGCGGGACTGGACAATATATTCGTGCAATTGTAGATGATTGGCAGCTCCCCGAAGTGCAGCCTGATCCAAAATTGAGAGTGGCGTTGGAGCGCTGGGCAGATGAAATTGGGACACCAGCATTATATTCACGTTTAATGAGTATTGATCCAAGTGCTGCTGCTCGGATAGACTCGTTAAATCTAAGACGCATTGTGCGGGCACTTGAGGTAATTTTAAGCAGTGGGCAGCTATTTTCCACCCAAAAAGGTCACGGAGAATCCCCGTACGAGATCATCCAATTGGGATTAATACGACCTCGCAAAGAGCTATATGAGCGTGTTGATGCCCGTATTGAACAAATGCTTGATAAGGGTTTACTTGAAGAAACTAAAGCTTTGCTTGATCGCGGTTATTCCCCTGATTTACCTCCCCTTTCTGCAATTGGGTACCAACAAATGATCTACCATTTAAATGGGGAGATATCATTAGAAGAAGTAGTTACTCAGATGAAACGCACCACACGACGTTTCGTGCGCAAACAAGCCAACTGGTTCAAAGCTGATGATCCCAAAATTAATTGGTTTCAAGCTGGCTCAGATACCGCTGAGTTGATGGAAACGAAAATTTTAGAGCTGCTCAATAGATAAATTACGAGAAACATCTGTTATACTAGTTCCACAGGAATCCCCCAATAAAATGAAGGAGATAATAATGAGTGACCGACCTTGGCTTGACCAATATGATGATGGTGTGCCAGAAACGATTGATTATCCAGAAGTGCCCTTATTTTATTTTCTTGAAAAATCAGCCCAAGATTACCCCGAAGCTACTTGTACGGTATTTAAAGGTGCCAAAATTACCTATAGTGAGATGAATGACCTTGTGGATCGTTTGGCTGCGGGGTTAGTTAGTTTAGGTGTACAAAAAGGCGATCGGATTGGGTTATTTATTCCCAACACGCCACAATTTATGATGGCTTATTACGCAGTATTGAAAGCTGGCGCTGCTGTTGTTGCTACCAACCCGATGTACAGTGCCCGCGAAATTGTGCATCAGGCTAACGATTCGGGCATGAAATTGATGATCGTAATGAGCAACTTCTATCAGCGGGTTAAAGACGTCCAAGATCAGACCAAAATAGAGAAGATTGTCGTCACTAATATCAAGGAGGCACTGCCACCATTGACTTCTTTTTTGTTTACATTGCTAAAAGAGAAGAAGAGCGGTTTTAGAGTGGAGCTTGGGGAAGGCGATATTTGGATGCAAGATTTAATGGCGCAGTACAAGCCTGAAGATCGCCCTAAGATCGATGTTGGTTCTGAAGATGTGGCATTGTTCCAATACTCTGGCGGCACAACAGGCACGCCCAAAGCTGCTATCGCCACTCATCGTAACCTGGTTTGCAATACCCTTCAAATCCGTCGTTGGATGCCCGAGGC
>JBDLJO010000241.1:0-3794 GCA_039714275.1 Chloroflexota bacterium
GGCTCCTACAATTCAAACCTTACGAGTGTTTAGCCGCCATAATAATCAAGATTGGCTGAAGTTCGATGGTAATCACATTTTCCTTTAAAAATTAGATTTTCGGATGAGGTACTGCATTCTCTTGACGAGGGCCTGTTAATGGGTGCCCCAAGACTTTCATAAGTCAACATCCATCAACTGCAAGCTGCCAATTTAAAGGTATCTTGAAACTCCTAGTTCAACATCCCCAAAATAGAATTTGCTCTACTCCATGTAAAGCCGCTGATCAGATTCGCAATTTTTCGAAATTAAAGTTTGCAAAATTGCGAATCTGATCAGCAAGTCCAACTAAATTCTTTTTCAATATGTACCTAACAACCTGAAAGTAAACATATTTTCAAATAATGCCCCGAAGTGGCACAGGTGTTGCTCTTGCATCGACAGTAAGATGTCTGCGACAGCTCAATGTGGCCCAAATAACCGCATGGAATTTTTCAACGCGGCCTTAATACAATCGGTTCTCGGATTACCACCATGTTTCAGCCATTATCGCATCATCGAGCGACAAATAGGGACCTGTAGGAGCTCACCCCCTGTGAGCGATGGACTACCTGACGAGTCAGAGTTGTCTCTTTATCGCCCGGAGGGCCGGGCTCCTACGGCATCATCCTAGGAAGGTGGCTGAGGTTCGATGGTAATCAGAATCGATCATGAATAATTAAGTTTTTAAAATAAAACTCATTTGAACAAACAAGGGGCAAAATGAAAAAGAAAATCACAGCGTTTATTATCGGATCTCTCTTTGCAATTACCTCATCATCTCTTTGCTTGGCGCAGCCTGATGCCGGCGCAGAAGCTGCCAGTGGAACCGCTGCAAGTAGTGCTGCCAGCGGTGGTACTGCTGCCGCTGGAATCGGCATCAGTAAGACTACTGTAGCTGTCGCAGCCGCAGTAGTGGTCGCTGTAGTTGCTGTTGCAGCTTCTAGTGGTGGTGGAGGTGGCGGGGGCGGTGCTATTGCCACTACCGTCCATCATTAATATCCTTGTGTATAAACTAAATTTTAGATAAAAAAAGGGGGGTGCTTTCCAGCATCCCCCCTTTTTTTGTTCGGAGTCTCACGCCGTTCACGGACACTCCTGTTTTCAGAGAAATGACCGCAATATAGTGCCACCACTTTTGCAGAGGTAAGCAACATGAGGGTTTAAACTTCAATTTAAAAAAACCCTGACTGAAAATTATGTATATCCCCACATAGCATTATTCAATACCAGGAATTTTTATGCACCGAAAGGTATCCTATTTTATCTTATTTTCCATATTCACCTTTGTTCTCAGCTCACTGGCCTATATTAATCCAAGCAGTGCACAGGATACAACCTTGATGAGCACATCCGGGGTTAATGCCGGGGCGGTTAATTTATCAGACCCTCAAGTCCAGCAACTTCTCCAAAGTATGCCTGGAACAAGCCCTCAACAAATTCAGTCCCTCATTACAGAAAAAAGTCACGCTGCCAGTGATTTATCAACTGGCCAATTGCAGGGAGCACCCAATTCTAACGAGACACCAGGGGACAGCGCTTCTCAGGAAAAATTCATTCAAACCACCAGCAACAAAACACTATCAACCACCGAACAACTCTATCGGCAGCAATACAACTCCTCTCTTTCTCAATCATTAACACAATATGGTTATTCTCTCTTTAATACCTCCAACCAATCAATCAGCCGCTTGGCTATACCCAGTCCCACCTATCTCGTTGGCCCGGGAGACACCTTGCATGTCAGGTTCTGGGGAAGTGGTCTTAACGCCGACTACACTGGCGTTATCAGTAAAGAAGGAACCCTTGATCTCCCTAATCTTGGAATTATTCCCCTTGCCGGGACTCCTCTTGGAAAAATAGAAGGGGTCTTACTCCGCGAAGCGGAAAAATATACGCAAGGCGTCAATATCAATGTTGTTCTTTCAGAATTGCGAAGCATAGAAATTTATGTTGTCGGCGAAGTTGAACGCCCAGGGCTCCATCTTATTCAGCCCTTTTCAACTGTCTTGAACGGCCTCATAACAGGTGGCGGCGTTAAGAAAAGCGGATCATTGCGGAATATCAGTCTGGTCCGGAATGGGGCAACGATTAAATCTATCGATCTCTATTCCCTTTTACTTAAAGGGTCACGTGATGACGATGTGGTACTAAAGGACGGCGATGTTCTTTTTGTCCCTCGCCTTGGCCCGACAGCTGCCATTGCCGGCGCGGCTGCCCAGCCTGCCATCTATGAACTCTCCAGTGAAAA
Organism: Chloroflexota bacterium; assembly: GCA_039714275.1. GTDB lineage: Bacteria > Chloroflexota > Anaerolineae > Anaerolineales > UBA11858 > JBDLJO01. The sequence goes on from JBDLJO010000241.1 coordinate 2,270, forward strand.
ATCAGTGGTGGATCTTCTTCAACTGGCTGGTGGCGCATTGCCCCAAAGTTTTACAGTAAAAATGCTCCTCAGGAGATTTAACAAAAATCAAGAATTTGTAGTCTCGGATCTCGACAGCAGAACAACAGATCTTGATCTTGCAAAGGTCGCCATCCAAAACGGAGACCTCCTTGAACTGCAATTTGTTGGTGCCGCATGGCCGCAAATAATTCGTTTGCAGGGAAATGTCTGGACTGAAGATGTTTTCACATACAGACCCGGTTTACAGCTTTCCGATATACTTACAGGACCGGAACTTTTCAGGCCGGATACTATTACTGATTTTGGTCTTCTGCACCGCTATGACATAACAACAACCCGCTATCGAGTTGAGCGATTCCCCCTGAAGGACGTACTAAGCGGCACATATGACACCGCTCTCAATCCATACGACAGGGTCGAAATCTTATCCCGGGCTCAATTTAAAATAACTGAACCGGTGAAAATTGTTGGCAGTGTCTGGCAACCTGGAGAATATCTCTTTACCCCAGGGCTTACCTTGTCAGATCTGCTTGGCATCGCCGGTGGTTTCAAATTTGATGCAGACAGCACTCGCCTTGATTTAAGCCGCCAAATCATAAACGACGGTTCCGTGTCCACAGTCCACCGAACCTTGTCTTTCGAGACTGACGGCGCTTTTGATTTACAACCATACGATTATGTCTACGTTCGGCAAATCAAAGATGCTGCCAGCTTCAAAAGCGTTTCCATCAGTGGAGAAGTCAGGTTCCCAGGCTCCTACCGTATAAAAGATGGAGAACGTCTTTCCGGCCTTATTGAAAGAGCCGGAGGTTTCACAGATAACGCTTATTTTCATGGGGCCTATTTCACCTCTGAAAATGCCCGGGAAATCCAGCAGACCAGTCTCAAAAAAATGGTTGATGACCTTGAAGTTAAAGTCCAATCAGTCCTTGCTGAACAGGTCCACCTCATGTCAACCAGCAATGTTTCGCAACCTGAGGCCGAACAGCAGGCTTTAACTGGTTTGGTGGCCAGATTACGATCTATCAAAGCACAGGGTCGAATAAATATTACCTTGGCTCCTCTTCTAACATTCAAGCACAGTGCTTTTGATTTTGAACTGAGAGATGGGGACGCCCTTACTATTCCAAAGCAGCCAAATTTTATTTCTGTTATCGGCAGTGTTTACAGTGCAAACTCTTTTCTGTACCAAACAAAATATAACCTGGAGGATTATCTTGCCCTGGCAGGTGGCCCCACCAAGACTGCAGATGACGAAAATATCTATGTGATGAAGGCCAATGGTGAAGTAATTGCCTCTTCACAAAGCAGCATGTTCAGCAACTTCGGCAATACACAAATGATGCCAGGGGATACCATAGTCGTTCCAGAGGACCTGGAACGTATTCCGTCCCTGAAATTGATTAAGGATATCTCCGATATCATTTTCAAAATAGCAACAACTGCCGGAATTGCTTTCGCAATATAATTTGTGATTACCATCGAACTTCAGCCAATCTTGATT
>JBDLJO010000242.1:0-3780 GCA_039714275.1 Chloroflexota bacterium
CCAGGCAATTTGGTCGTAATATTTCGGTTTTGTCGCGTAGGTTGTTTTCAGGTTCAGCAGTTCGGTGGGCACATTCAACCCGGTGGAGACAAAGGCCTGAAAAAGCGGATTATCTCCCCGGTCATCAATATTGAAATCACCCAGCACAATCAGGTTCTTCTCCTCACCGCCGGCCTCTGTCCGGTCACGGATTTCATCGGCAATATAAGCGGCCAGATTACGAATCTCGTCCAGGCGGTCATCCGGTGTCTCCCCATATCGAATATGGGCCGTCAGCAGCGCGAAGCGCTCCTCCCCCGATTGAAACCCCACAATATAGGGCGTGCGGTCAAATTGTTCCAGCGCCTCCCCATCAGCGGTCCCTGGCAGCACAATCTCTCCTGCCAGGCCCGACGGTACCACGCGCCGTTTATCATAAATAAAAGCCAACCTTTCCGCATTGCCCTTTGGGCCGGCTGAAACATCGCTTAGGATCAACCCCCAATCCTCCCCCAAAAAATCAGCCAGCAGCCTCCTCAGAGCCGTAGTATCCGATTTAACCTCCTGGATCGCCACGATGTCAAAATTTTTAATGATCTCGGCGATCAGCGCCATCGCTCTCAGATTGCGCTTCGGGCTCTCCGGGTTCTCATCCCAACCCTCGAACACTCGCCCAAAATTACGGATATTCCAACTCCCGATCAGCAAATTTGAATCAATGATTTTTTCCGGCAGCCCGGAATCTGCAATCCGCCTTCTCAGCCGAACGATATCTTCATTAACAATAGGGGGGTAATCTAGATAGTTCATCTTAGATCCTTGTATTTTATTTAAACCAGTTTTCTTGCGTGCCTTCGATATGCTTATTTCAAATCAATATCCATGCTGTAGATCAGCGACATCGCCTCTGGTAGGGAGAACTTGCATCCTTTTAAGTTATTCTTGCCTGGGTCAATCGTATAATGCCGGGCCTGGGAAAGATCAGCTTGGGATAAATTTGTTTCCCCAAAAATGCTCTTTTCAAGATCGGTATTTTGAAAATCAACCTCCGATAGGTCCGCTTCCCGAAAATCAACATCACGGGCGGTGCAGTTTTTGATATCGATGCCCTTGAGATTCAAGCCAATAAATGTACTGTGATTGATCACACAGTCGTCAAAACCCTTAAAGCGATTGAACTCAGACCTGGACCAGTCCCCTTGTGTCCAATCCACACCGATGACCTTTGAATTCTCGAAACGGGTGCCTGGAAAAGAACAGCCTGGTATGGCCGCCAGACTGAGATCGCATTCCTGAAAAATGCAGTTGATAAAGCGGCAGTTTTTCAATATTGCGCCACCAAAAGAGCATCTTACAAATTTGCAGTCGCTGAACACGACAGTCAGGGTTTCTCCCGGCTCAATTTTGATTTGATCAAATTTCTGATCGTAATATGCCGCACCGATAGTAATCTTTTTCATATTTTCTTACCGGGATACAGATGATGATTCATGCCGCACTCCAAATATTAACCTACACTTCTGAACTGTCTCTCAGCGAGATGAAATAATAAAATTACCAGGGGTACACTTAACAGCATCACCGCAAGCATGCCTGTCATTGGGGATAAAGCATAATTTACCGCGATCATACTTATCATTGCTGGAATTGCAATAAAGAAAACACCCAAGATCAAACCTGGGAATCCAAAATCCGGTGTTTTTCCGATCAGGAGCAAGCTTATATCGGCTTTACGAAGCATATCAAGAATGAATGAGATAGCAATGCCTGCTGCAGCAAAAGGAACCGAGTAGACCACGATTGGGCTGATAGGTATCCCAATCATGCTGCTCATCCCCAATCCCAACCATGTGACAATGATCGTGCCAGCATAGGATCGCAAAATATTGTGAAGGATAATCCGCTTTGGGGACAGCGGCAGAGATTGGACGATCCACCAGTTTCCAAGTTCGTTTTTAAAGCTCAGGCTGGTTTGCCGGCCCACCATTAACGTCCAATAAACAGCAAAAAAGAGAACTGTAGATTTATCATTGAATATTTTCCCGGCAGCAGCTCCAGTAATCGTAAATAAAAAAATGTTTACCCAATCCCAAAGACGTGCCAGAGTTAAGGGTCGCAGTGACTGGAGGATTTCTTTCCAGGTCACCATCCAGGCGCCGGGGAACGATGGAATCTTGGTTGGCGCGTGCATCGATCCGAGCCGTTCACGGTTCTTCATGCCACGAACACGATCAAAATTGCCAATGCCCAAAGCTGCTCGTTGGGCTTGAACGTGTTTTGTCTCCTGGGCGGCCCGGCTGAGGTTGGTGTTTTTCGAAATTCGCCACAAAAAAGCCAAACTTAAGATCATCAGTCCAAACGATATGGCAAAACCAGGGTACCAACCACCGGCAAAGAATGCCCTGTTGAATGGCATAGTGAGTAAAGAAAGTATGGGTTGAGCAAAAGTGAATGAAGGTGGGAATAAGATATCCCCAAGTGAAATCACAAAAAGGGCTGTGCCTGAGATTAAAACAAGAACGCGAATCACACGTATTTCTTTGATTCGCTGATTACCTCCCTGAAGACGAAATACGCCAATCATCCAGATTGCGGCAAATAAGGCCATCTGCACAGGGATCAGGATGATAATAGGTTTTAACCCTGCGATGATCAGGTTCTTTGCCGACAACACCTTGATTCCATGATGGACATCAATTTCCAGAAGAGCAAAACCAATCGTGATCGCGGCCCCCAATAATAGCCAGATGCTGGTTGGCCAATTTCCAAAGAACCAGACCATTGTCACAAAACGACGCTCAACCGGGGTTTGACAGATGTGGTGGGCATCGTCTTTCGAGAAAACTAGCGAGCTCCTGTTTGTAGCTTTATAAATGGAATATAGGAACCAGAGTGCCAATAAGAGCATCACAATAGTTGTGATGCTGTCCGTAAATACAATCCCCAGCGAAGCCAAATATGGTGACAGTGAATTAGCAATAAAATCGGATAAATAAAACATAATTGCCAGCGTCCAGGCGCTTAATATCACCACCAGGTAAAAAAGATAAACGCCCGCTGAAGCGGAACGATCACGAACATTGTAACCAAACATAGAAACCCAATAGTTAATACTTGATGAAATTTGTTTTGAACGAATCATCAAGATAGAGCGTTTCTCAGTCGAGATCAAATTGCCCCCTCTGCATTTGGACAGATCGACCGCCCAACACATTTGCTAACGATAGATCATGGGTGGTGAAAATAATTGCCGCCCCATCGGCACTAAATTCGCCAAGTTTCTTGCAGAGGATCTCAGTCCCAACCGGATCCAGGGTTGATGTGGGCTCATCCATCAGCAGCACGCTGAATGGACGAATCAGGCTGAGGATGATACCAAGTTTCAAGCGCATGCCCCTCGATAGGGTATGCGGGTACATATCCCGGGTCGCTGTCAGGTCAAACTCGTTCAACAGGGCGTTGGCTTGTTTCTCAAAACCATCCCCAACGCTGTGCGCTTGCGCGATAAATTGGATATGCTCCCAGGCTGTCAGTTCCTGGTAAAAATGGGGGTAATCAGGGAGATACGAAAGGCGTCTTTTTGCTGAGCATTCTCTTTGATATAGGTCATATCCGTCAACAAAAACCTTGCCGCTGGTGGGGAGCAGCAAACCGCTTAGACAACCCAGCAAAGTGGTTTTTCCCGCCCCATTGGAACCAGTTATCACGATGATCTCACCTTTATTGACCTTAAAGGATGTTTCCTGTACTGCTTGATAGGATCCGTATTGATAGGAGATGTTATTTGCTTCCAATGCGGGA
>JBDLJO010000243.1:0-3765 GCA_039714275.1 Chloroflexota bacterium
TTTTCCCGCAAATTGGCATCTCTAGCTGATATCTATGTCAATGATGCTTTTGGTACCGCCCATCGTGCCCATGCATCAAATGTTGGTGTGGCGGAATATTTACCTGCCGTAGCAGGTTTCTTATTGGAAAAGGAAATAAAATATTTAGGGCAGGCTATTGCCAATCCTAAGCAGCCGTTTATTGCCATCTTAGGTGGGGCAAAGGTTAGCGATAAAATTGAAGTTATTCGCAATTTAATTGGTAAAGCCAATCAAATCTTAATTGGCGGAGGCATGGCAAATACCTTTATCAAAGCACAGGGATATCCCGTTGCTGACTCGCTGGTGGAAGATGATGCTTTAGATACTGCTAGACAATTGCTTGCTGAAAGCGGAGATTCTATAAAGTTACCTGTTGATGTTGTGCTTGGTGATGACTTTAGTGCCAATGCTCAGAAAAAGGTTGCGGAATTAGGGGTAATTCCAGATGAGTGGCGAATTCTGGATATTGGACCAGCGACAATTGCAGAATATGCAACAATCATTTCGAGTGCGGGAATGATTGTTTGGAATGGCCCGATGGGTGTTTTTGAATTTGAACAATTTGCTCGGGGCACTTTTGCTTTGGCAGAAGCTGCAGCTATGAGCGATGCAATTTCAATAATCGGCGGTGGAGATTCAGCTGCCGCAATTAAACAATCGGGACTGGCGGAGAAGGTAGATCACATCTCAACTGGTGGTGGCGCATCATTGCAAATGTTAGAGGGTCGCGCTTTGCCTGGTTTGGAAGCTCTTCAGGAAAAATGATGCAGCTTGAAAAATTTTAGTTTGTGTCAATAAAGTTCGATAATAAATAGGAAAGAAAAACGATGCGAAAAAAATTTATTGCTGGCAATTGGAAAATGAACAAAACCATCGCTGAGACTCGAGAATTGCTTGATGGGTTAGTGCCCCTGTTGGCATCTAATGATGCGGTGGATATTGCTGTTTGTCCTCCTTACATTGCACTTTCAACGGCCGCAGAAATGCTAGATGGTACGGGAATTAAGGTTGGTGCACAGAATATGCACTGGGAAGAATCAGGTGCGTATACTGGAGAAATTGCCCCCGCAATGTTGGCGGAAGTATGCCAATACGTAATTTTGGGCCATTCCGAGCGCCGACAGTATTTTGGAGAGACGGATGAAACCGTCAATTACAAAGTTAAAGCTGCTCTTAACCACGGCCTGACACCGATTATTTGTGTTGGAGAATCCTTGGAAGAGAATAAAGCAAATCTTACGGGTGATATTGTCTCTCGTCAAGTGAACCAGGGATTATCAGGTTTAACTGAGAGTGATGCAGCTAAATTAGTAATTGCTTATGAACCTATTTGGGCCATTGGTACAGGTTTAGCAGCCATGCCCGAGGATGCCAATACCATTCATCGTGATGTTGTGCGCGCTGCGCTTGCAGGTAAATTTGGATTAAAGGCATCTCAACAAATAAGAATTCTTTATGGAGGTTCAGTTAAACCAAATAACGCTAGCGATTATTTTTCACAATCGGATATTGATGGCGCATTGGTCGGTGGAGCCAGCCTCAAAGCTGACATCTTTGCTGAGATAGCTCATCTCGCGCTGCATAAAAATTAGGCGATCATACCTAATGACGGGGCAAGAGCGGCTGAAGTATATTCGTGGATACCAGCCGCTTTTTTATGAATGCTTAACCTGTTCCAAACTGACGGTCTCCAGCATCGCCCAGGCCTGGCATAATATACCCGATATCGTTTAATTGATTATCAATCGTGGCTATATGGATCGGTACATCGGGATGAGCACTTTGCATCGCTGCAATACCCTCAGGGGCGGCCAAGATACCCACAAATTTAATTCTCCCAACGCCCCAACGCTTCAACACGTCCACGGTAGCCACAGCCGATCCTCCGGTTGCTAGCATTGGATCTAAAATCAAACAAACTGCCACAGTGGGATTTATGGGCAGCTTGTTATAATATTCTACAGGTTGGAGCGTATCCTCATCCCGATACAAACCGATATGCCAGACCTCAGCATTGGGAACCAAGCCCCAAACACCCTCTACCATGCCAAGCCCGGCACGGAGAATGGGTACCAAGCCAATCTTTTCTTGTAATTCAACACCAGTAGTATTTGTAAGCGGCGTAGTGACTTCTCGTGGTGATGTCACGAGATCAGCGGTTGCTTCATATGCCAGCAAAGCACTTACTTCTCGAATAAGCTCTCGGAATTTTTTGGGCTTGGTGTCAACACTCCTCATACGAGTAATTTTGTGTGCTACGAGGGGGTGTTCCGATTCGTAGATGGTGGTCATTGTTTCCTCCAAATGATTATTGTAACGATGGCATATAACATCAATTATAGCTTAAACGTTGTATAATTATCCCCATGAGTAATACACAAGATCGTGCTATCGACCCTGAGCCTAAGCCCGGAGACAATCTAGATTATGCTCTACGTCCAAAGCGTTTAGCAGATTTAATTGGGCAGACTAAAATTAAAGAAAATATACAAATATTAATCGAGGCATCTAAACAGCGCGTCGAAGCTTTGGATCATGTATTGTTTTATGGTCCTCCAGGTTTAGGAAAGACCACACTCGCTCATATATTGGCCAATGAAATGGGTGTAAATATTAAAATCACTGCCGGTCCCGCAATCGAACGTGCTGGTGATTTGGCAGCTATTTTGACCAATTTACGAGCGGGAGATATCCTGTTTATCGATGAAATTCATCGCCTGGGAAAGGTGATCGAGGAAGTACTTTATCCGGCTATGGAAGATTTTGCACTGGATATTATCATTGGCAAAGGCCCCTCAGCCCGTTCAGTTCGATTGAAATTACCTCGTTTTACAGTTGTTGGTGCCACCACGCGATTAGCGCTGGTTACTGCGCCATTAAGGGCTCGTTTTGGTGCCACCTATCGTCTTGATTTTTATGACATCCAAGCCATGCAAGAAATTATTCATCGCGCAGCTCAAAGTTTAGCTGTAAGTGCTGAAATTGGCGGCATTGAATCCATTGCTAGTCGATCTCGTGGCACACCACGCGTTGCGCTGCGTTTGCTTCGGCGAGTGCGTGATTTTGCGCAAGTTCGTGCCGATGGGGTGATTACCTCTGAAGTCGCAGATCAAGCTCTTGATCTGCTCAATATAGATCAGCGCGGTCTTGATGAAATGGATCGACGTGTCTTAAGAGCCATCGCACAAAAATATAATGGCGGCCCTGTAGGTTTATCTACGATTGCAGCTTCAATTAGCGAAGCTGCAGATACGATTATGGATGTTGTCGAGCCGTATTTAATGCAATTGGGTTTTCTCGAGCGCACATCTCAAGGTCGCATGACCACGACGGCTGCATATGAACATTTAGGTATAAAAATTCCACAAAAAGCCCAAAGAAAATTATTATAAAAGCCTTTGCACTGCTGTTCGAGTAAAGAGAGAACATGTCAATCTGTGTAATTGCTTTTAAGTGAGCACCTTTTGAAAACAATCGATTTTAATTACGATCTTCCCGAAAAATATATTGCTCAGACTCCTGTAGAGCCTCGAGATGCTTCCCGACTGCTTGTGTTAAATCGACAAACGGACGTGACAGCACACGCCAAATTTCGGAATTTGGGTGAGTTTTTGAATCCTGGCGATTTGCTTGTAATCAATCATTCCCGCGTCATCCCTGCGCGCTTATTGGGCCATAAGGTCGCCACAGGTGGGAGGGTAGAAGTATTGCTTTTACATCGAGAAAGCGAGGGTATCTGGGAAG
>JBDLJO010000244.1:0-3752 GCA_039714275.1 Chloroflexota bacterium
TGCTGGCCCGCTTGCGGTAAAGCTCCCAAAGCCTCCGCCGATATCATGTCCAATATCCAGGATTTCCACAGCCAGAGGTGGTCCCGCGGCCATCACGGGCACTACGATGAAAACTATGGATAATGCCATAACAAGAATAATGAAACCAAATTTTACTTTCCCAATCATTTTGAGCCTCCTTGCGGCCAGATTAAAACCTACCCTTTGCCAAATGGCTGTGGAAGCGATGAAGAGAGCCTTGTTTTACCACCCCTTATGAAAACAACATTGCGGTTTTTATTGTATATAAATTTAGAATGTGTGTCAAGATATCTGGTATCAGGCAATTAAATCCTGCTCAGAACAGGTAAAAACTTGCCCAACATACGCCCATCGATTCATGTCCATTAGCTCATTACCGCCGCCAATTCAAAGTTCATCTCTTTATTTCAAGAGCCTCGTCAAAGAACCTGATCATCCGCGCCGCATATTCACCTGGTAGTTTCGCCGGACCATCACAGTGGTAAGCTTCAGGGATCATCCAAACTTCCGCATTATCTCCGGCGTAGCTGGCATACAGCGTTACTCTGGGTTCTTCATTCCCAAATAACGGATGCGATATCCCGCCGCCAACCAGCATGATCGGCCGTGGACCAATCTCACCAATAATATCGATCATCGGGCGCGGCTTCTCGATCCCCAGATGCCAGACGTAAATTTGATCCAGGATCGGTCCGGAGATCATCGCCAGCAGGCTGAAAAAATCTTCGGGCGGAGAGTAATCTGCCGAGGTGATAGAGGCCGGTCCATCTGCCCATACAGCGCCAATTTGAGGGTAATAAGCCGCCCCTTGCAAGGCGATCTGTCCCCCCATTGAGCAGCCCAAAATTCCAATCTGTTCCAGATTCACATCTTTTTTTGTGTTGAGGTAGCTTAATGCACCGCCGACATCAGCGGAATCTTCCCAGCCAAAAGAGCGATATTCCCCCTCGCTTTCACCGGAAGCGCGCTCGTCGTACATCAGCACGCCGTATCCCGCCGCAGTGAATTGCTCAGCGTGCCACCTCATCGCCAAACGATTGCCGCCAAAGCCGTGCAGCAAGACCATCACAGCGCCGTTTTGCGAGGGAACATACCACCCCGCCATCTGGAGATCATCACCTCCCATGAAGATAACTTCTTGGACCTCGAAAGGCAGGTTGGGAGGGATTTCTACCTGGCTGGGCGCTGGACGCGTTTCTTCAAGCGTGGTTTGATAATCAATATAAACCATCACCGCGCCTGCCATCAGCACTAAGACTAGCACGGCAAATCCCAGCAGTTTCGAGATATAGATCACGGTGCCGCGCCAACCGAGTTTTGATTTCGGTATGCTTCTGTTACGCTCCCGCTTTTTTATGCGATAGAGTATATAGATCGCGATGGTGGTCAGGATAACGGTAAAAATAATTCCTTGGTTGTAGATTGCGGTCATAGGTATTTCCGAAACGTTAAGGTATTTGTTTAAAAAAGATATATAAGAAGCTTCTAAAAAATAAATGGAATGAACATCTTGGTTTGCTTCATATATTCTTGATACGCTTCACCGAAGAAACCGGTATTCTCAACTTCTTCTTTCCTGGCAGTTATGAAAAGCAAGATGCTTATCACCGACACCAAAACAATCCCTGTCCAGGTTACCTGCTTCAAGAAAATACCCCAACCCAGGAACAGCAAAGAGCTGTAAAAAGGATGTCGGATATAGCGGTATATGCCGATCGTAACCAGCGCTGTCGTTTTTTCAATCCAAACCAGGTTTGGATCTTCGCGCTCATCATCTACCCTTCCTTGTTCTCGCAATAGCTGGATCCCCCAGATAACCAATACCAAAGAAAGGATCAGCAATATCCAGGAAAGTATTTGATGGATGCTAAACGGTTCATAAAACCAGAAATCCACGTTGATCAGAAACAAGATCAGCATGACTTCCCATGCCAGGAAACGGTAAAACCCGTGAGATTGCGGATCGCGTAATACCGGACGGGATACCCAAATAATCCCCGCTGATACCAAAGAAAATAAGATCACTTTCAATCCAAAACCCATTGCTTTTATCCGACCTCCACATCAATAATTCTAACTTTCCCATTTCGCTCCTGCGTGGGCACGCTATTATTTTTGAACAAACGAAACAACCTATTCAACATCAGATTCCACGATATTCTTTACCCTCCCAATCTTGCCACTCTCTAATCTGACTTTGATTCCATGAGGGTGCGCCGCTGATTTTGTAAGGATGTCTTTGACAACCCCATCCGTTAGCTTCCCGGTTCTTTGATCGTTTTTGAGCACGATTTGCACACGACTGCCTTTTCTTATTTCTTCCCGTTTGATGGTATTCATTTGCTTATTCATATTCACTTATACTTTGTGGTTTCAATCAGTTCATGCTAACTATTTGCCCAGGGTATACGCCACATTCACCATCGCTTCTCGTTCACGATCAATTGAAAAACATCCGGTCGTGAATAATGGCCGACCACATCAAAATCAACTTTAGCCCTCACAATTTCGCCCATATCCAGGTCAGCATACAAAATGCCTTCCCGATCATAAAGCGGTCCCGCAATCACATCACCTAAGGGCGAAATGACCGCACTTCCCCCGCGGCACATCACTTCCGGCCGTTCCGCTAATTCTGGATCAGTCTTCAAGTTCTCCGGATACATATCCTTGGTCACGAATTGATTGCATCCCAGCACAAAACAGCGCCCCTCCAGGGCAATATGCCGCAGGGTCGCCTGCCAGGTATCACGAGCATCCGCTGTGGGGGCTAAGTACAGTTCCACCCCTTTCTCATACATCGCCATCCGTGCCAGCGGCATATAATTTTCCCAGCAGATCAACCCGCCGATTTTTCCCAGGTCTGTCGATACCGCCGTTAACGTGCTCCCATCTCCCTCGCCCCAGATCAATCGCTCCGCCCCGGTAGGTTTAAGCTTGCGATGTTTCCCGAGGATTTCTCCATCCGGCCCGTAATAGAGGGTCGTGCAGTAAAGGGTTCCACCGCCAAAATCCGTGTCACGCTCAATGATTCCCATCGCCAGATACACCCCGGCTTCCCGTACCGCCTTGCCCAATGCTTCAGTTGCCGGGCTGGGAATTTCAACCGCGTTTTCCCAATAGGTTTGCCATAGTTCCCGCCCCTCTGCCTTGCGGCTGCCAACCACCATCCCAAAACTAAGCCCGCGCGGATAAGCCGGGATAAAAGCCTCCGGGAAAAGCACCAACTGCGCACCCTCTGCCGCCGCTTCCTCTATTAGCCGACACGCTTTTTCTACCGTAGCTTCACGGTCAAATAAAACCGGAGCCGCCTGCACAACCGCAACTTTTACCATACCATGATTATCTGCCATTTTGCTGCACCTCGCCTATATTTCTTGCCACCAATTCGCCGCCTTTCTAACCCTCGCCAATTTCGTGCCCCTTATCGCGAACCGATATGGATAACCTGACAGGTCTATTGTGCACCTGTCAGGTTTAGATTCACGAAAAAAATCTCTAACCGCCTTTCTGGCCCTCCCCGATCTCACACATACAATTTAACCTAGATCTCAATCGCCCATTCTCCCCCCCGCATGACCGGTTCTTTGCTCCCATCGGCCAATATCCCATCAACATCCATCTCGCCAGACCCAAACATAAAATCATCATGGGTTAGGCTGTCATTACCGCCGGCAGCCGCGAATGCCTCGTCAGACATCTCCTCCCCGCCCTCAATCATATCCCGATAC
>JBDLJO010000245.1:0-3720 GCA_039714275.1 Chloroflexota bacterium
TTTATGCTGTCGATGATGTAATGGTCTGGTTCTACGTGGCCTCCAACCAGGGCTTCCCCCAAACCGAATGCTGCATCAATTACCGTTTCTGAGCGTTTGCCTGTCAATGGATTGGCGGTGAACAGTACTCCCGAAACCTCAGACTGCACCATTTCCTGCACAATCACAGCCAAAGAAGCATCTTGATGAGCAATTTCATTACGGGCCCGGTAGCCGATTGCACGCGCTGTCCAAAGGCTGCTCCAGCAATCTACAACGGATTCAAGCAGTGCCTTATCCTCAAGGACATTAAGGAAAGTATCTTGCTGTCCGGCAAAAGACATATCGGGCAGGTCTTCAGCAGTGGCTGATGATCTTACGGCCACTGCTTGACCACTAAGCCAGGTAGAACCTATCTCAAGGGCATCCACTAAACTTTGCTGAACAACACCCTTTCGGAATCCCGCCCGAATTTCTTGAGATGCGGTTTCTAAAGCTTGGGGTGAAGAGAAATCTAAATTTCTCAAGTGCGCATCAATGATCTTTTCCAACTGATTACTACTGACAAATTCACGGTAGGAAGCCGTTGGGATCATGAACCCATTAGGAACAGGAAATCCTGCGCAAGCAAGCTTGGCTAAATTGGTGCCTTTACCGCCAACTGTGGTGAGATCGGCATCGGGCGATGATAATGGTATTAATGACGAAGGCAGGGGGGCAGGTGTATTCATATTATGAGTATACACCTTAATTACCTGGCGTATGTTTCGTGCCAGAAATCAATGAAAAATATATCCAAAAAATGCGTGAGAGTACTAAATCTCACGCATTTTTTCTTTTACAGGGACTTGCCCTGTCATTATTAGATAATTTCTCATCCCCCGTGCGTAGAAATAATCTAATTATTAGAACTTGCTCTTATTCCTGAATTTCTATCAATTGGACTCGGAAAATTAAAGTAGCGTCAGGCGGGATAATATCGCCCGCTCCAGTCGCGCCATAACCCAACTCTGCTGGAATAACTAACTGACGAATGCCGTTGATCTGCATTCCAGCCACGCCTTCATCCCATCCGGCGATAACTTGACCTGATCCCAGTTCGAAAGTGAACGGCTGTCCAAATTCCCATGAGCTGTCAAATTGTGTGCCATCTTCTAACCAACCTGTATAATGTACAACAACGGTTTGTCCTGCCTCGGCTGCATTACCTTGCCCATCTTTAATGTCATAGTATTTTAGACTGCTGTCTGATGTTGTATATGCATCATCATCAATTTCTGTAATCGTTTCAGGCTGGATTACTTCCACAAGTTCAATCTCCATGATTAATGTGGAGTTTGCCGGAATACCGCTGCTAGCCTCTTCACCTAGTGCGAGATCCGGGGGGATAATGAGCAGACGTTTTCCGCCCTCCTTCATCCCATGCACACCCTCATCCCAGCCAGGGAATACATTATCAGCGCGTCCCAGAACGAAGGGCACGGGGTCAGCACTGTAGGAGGAAGCAATGAAAATGTTTTCATCTTCTCCCTGAATCCAAATACTGTAATGGGTTTTTACATTACTCTGGTATATGGCTTCATCACCATTTCCTTCGATAATGTCAAAATGCTGCAGGCCGCTCTCGGAAGTAGTTAGATCTTGAGTTTTTACATCTGCAGATGCCGGAGGATGTTCTACCGATATGAGCTCCATTTCTATAATGATCGATGAATTTGCAGGTACGACACCAAAGGACTTATCGCCAAATCCCAATTCTGGAGGAATAACAAGCTTTGCCTCACCACCAGTTTTCATCAATCCAATCCCTTCTTCCCAGCCGGGCAGCAGCTGTTCGCGTCCCCAAACCACTTCGATAGGATCGCCCATCTGATAGCTGTTGCCAAATTCCAAGCCATCTGGCAGCGTGCCAATAAAATGCATCCTGATGATATCGCCAACTTGTGGCGATTCCCCATCGCCAGCTGCGATCTCAAGATATTGCAGACCGCTATCAGTTACTATTGCACCTTCCAGGGTCAGGGGATCTTCAACCGTGATTTCGGATGAGATTTCAGGTGCTGCAGTATTAACTATGGGCTCTGCTGTTTCATCGATATCTTTTGATGAGCAGGCTGTTATCGTCAGGGTTAGGATAAAGACAGTAATTAGCCACATTTTGATAGTTTTCACAAGAATATTCCTCCATAGCTGTACATCAGTTATTTACCAAAGCTTGAAATAAATTTAATATGGTTGCTCATTCCTTCACAGTTAATTAAAAAAATCAAATTCTTGGCGTTATTTTGAAACAGCCAAAATTTTATCATGGCTTTAAAACATCTTTTATGTGTGCTTGATGAAAATCTATCAGGTTATTATATAGAAATGGGCAGGTCTTACCTAAGTAACCAAGTCTTACCGCAGTTCTCGTCCGAAGGGGAATAACGCCACGGGAATTAGCTTGATATGCTGTTTAGCAAATGGTAATCCCACAATCGTAATTGCTAAAATTAAAGCGTGTACAAGATGCGCAACAGCCAATTCCCAACCAAGTACCATTGCCCAAATGATATTTGCCACCATTTGCCAGAATTCATTAGCTTCTTCGAGAACTACAATTTCTTTCCCAAAGGGAACCATAGAAGCTGTTCCCAATTTGATTGCTTGTCGTCCGAAGGGAATCCCGACTATGGTTATGCAAACCAGTATCCCGCCTAATATATAGCCCATGCCGGTAATGAAACCGCCAAAAATCAACCAGATCATATTACCTATTAAACTCATGTTTTCTCCTCACATTTCAAAAAATATTTGGTTATTTTGAAATTTCCTGTTAAGCCGTTTTTTCTTTGCTGAACCCTGAAAATTCATCGCTTATTAAAATTTCCGGATCAGTATATCAGTATACGGAATATTCAGCGCAGCGTTGTAAGATATTTCATGGTTGATCTGTCTAGGATATAATGGATAAAATTCCTTAGGAGAGTAAATTATATGAGCGATGATGCTAATATCCCAACAACAGAATCTATTTTGGTTTATTCCACAGTCTGGTGTCCAGATTGTAAACGCGCAAAAAAATTTTTTGGTGAGCAGCGAATACCTTATACAAATATCGATATTGAGCATAATCCCGAAGCCGTCGCCGTTGTCGAGAAAATAAATGATGGCAAACGAAGTGTTCCAACAATCGTATTTCCTGACGGATCTGTATTAACCGAGCCGTCCAATGCAGAATTGGCTGAAAAAATGAATCTGCAGACCAAAGCAAAGCGCAAGTTTTATGATGTTGTCATTGTGGGGAGCGGTCCAGCAGGGTTGACGGCTGCGATTTATTTGGCCCGCGAAGGAAAGGATGTACTGGTTGTTGAAAAAGGCGCTTTAGGGGGGCAGGTAGGTATTACCCAGGTTTTAGATAATTTTCCCGGATTTGATGAGGGCATTCCCGGGGCAGAATTTGCAGAACGGCTTGTGCGGCAGGCGCGTCGCTTTGGGGTCGAGATTTTACAGGCCCAAGAAGTGACAAATATTAGTCGGGACGCTGGATGTTTATGCGTCACCACTGGTGATGGTTCTGATTACGGTTCCAAAGCTGTTTTATTGGCCACAGGTGCACATTACCGTAAATTGGGTGCCCCTGGAGAAGATACGCTGATTGGTACCAATATCCATTTTTGCGCTACCTGTGATGGTGCTTTTTATAAAGATAAGAAAGTATTGGTAATTGGAGGCGGCAATAGTGGTTTTGAGGAAGGTATT
>JBDLJO010000246.1:0-3709 GCA_039714275.1 Chloroflexota bacterium
CCCTTCTTGCCCTTCTTCTTCCCTTTTTTACCCTTCGGTTTCTTTGCCTTTTCCTCGGCAGACTCAGATACTACTGCTTCTTCGCCCTCTCCCACGACCACGGATTCCTCCTCCACTTCCGGAACCAGGTCTGGTTTGATTTTAGCAGTGGCATCATTCAATAGGAAATCCGGGAATATCTCGAGACGCGCTTTTTTGTATTTCCCTAACCAGTATTTCACACTCCCTGGGGTAAGACCCACAATTTCCGCGGCCTCTGCCTGAGATTTTCCCTCATCCAGGGCCAATAAAGCCCCGGCCCGCTGACCGTGAGGCGCCTGGCCCCCGGCAATCACCTTCAAGATACTTTCCTCTTCAACGGTTAAATATTTATGTTCCGATCCAACGTTTTTTTCTTCCTGATTCATCATCATTTTGTATTCCTCCGTTTTAAGGTTAATGGTTAATTACCAATAAAAATGTTTACTAATCTGTTTCTCGCAGCGATAAAGTGGCCATGCTCACCACAATTATGCCGTAAGCTGTCAGGCCGATTAATTTGCCCCAATCATCAAATAGCCCGCCGCCCGCAATTAGATTTTGCAGCACCTCGTTGACATAGAACAAAGGAGTCAGGTAGCTCAGTGATGCCACCCAGTCTGGTAACCTGTCCACCGGCAGGATGATTCCCGAGAGGATCACCGAAAGCAGCACCAGCGGGATAAAGGGAAATACCTGTCCCTCGTTGCGCGCAAAGTTGGATACCAGCATCCCTATGGCCATGCTGATCACCGCCAGCAGCCATATCACCAGATAGATCGACCCCAACTGCGTCAGATCGTATCCCAGTTCAAAGATCCAGTTTAACTCTAATAATACCAGTAAACTCTGGATGGTTGCCAGAACCGTGTAAGCAATTAAATAGCCGCCCACAATTTCAAACGGGTTATACCCGCTCACAAACATGCGCACCAGCGTGCCGGCCGTCCGTTCGCGCACCAACACAATTGCCGTTAATATAAAGGTGATGAAATGGACGATAAAGGCCGCGTATGGCACAACATAAACGCTGACATCGAAGAACGGGGATGCCAGCACATCGAAAACCACGTTGATGAAATAGATAATGATCAGGGGGAACAGCACCGATATCGCCACAAACCTGTGGTCTCGCCGCAGTTGGTTCAACACCCGTCCGGCAACAACGCCAATCCGTTTAATCATCCTGCCCCCCTTTGGTCACTTTTTGATCAGCCGTCACCTTGGCATCGATCATCCCCAGCACCACGCTTTCCAGGGTCTCCTCCTCGATCTCGATCCTGCTGATCGCTTTATCCAGGCCAAATACTTTCAATGCCCTGGGCAGCTCCTCGGGATAATTGACCACGTCCCCCTCAAGTACTCGGCCCTCGCGCCAGATTTTGATCCTGGCCCGGTTCCTCCACAGCAGTTGCTGAGGCGTGTCATTGGCCAACAAGACTCCTTCATGTAAAATCGCCAGCCGGTCGCAGTGCATCGCCTCGTTCATCTGGTGCGTGCTCACGATCAGGGTCACACCTCTGGAGGTCAGCTCCCTGAAATGTTCCCAGAAGGATTCCCGCAGTTTGGGGTCAATCCCCGAAGTCGGCTCATCCAACAGCAGCATTTGGGGTTGGTGCACCAGGGCGCAGGCCAGCGATACCCGCTGCTTCATCCCCCCCGAAAACTGGTATACCGGGTCATCAACTCTGCTTCCCAATCCCACAAAATCAATCACCTCATCAACGCGCTGGGCCAATTTTTTAATATTATGAGCTCGCCCGAAAAAGCGGATATTCTCCCTCGGGGACAGGTCCTCGTACAGGGCAGGGGACTGCGGCATATACCCTATCCTGCTGCGTATAGCTTTTTTCTGCTTGGCTGGATCATAGCCCAGCACCAATGACCGCCCCGAGGATGATTTTGTCGAGCCGATCAGCACCCGCAGCAGGGTCGTTTTCCCGGCGCCGTTAGAGCCCAGCAGCCCAAAGATTTGCCCGCTTTCAATGCTTAGATTGACACCTTTCAACGCCTTCACATCCCCAAAGTCTTTTCCTAGATTTCGGGTTGCTACCGATATCGATGATCCCTTCTTCTTTTTCAATCTTTTCCTCCAGCGTTATCGCTCACCTACGGCAGCCAGATCGCCTGATCAACCCTGCCGCCCATTGTCCCCATCAAACGCGCCTCAAAATCGGGATACGTCGCCGCGTACAGCGACCCGTCCTTCAAGGTGATCAACAGGGTCTTGCCATCAAGCGCATCCCAAAGTAGAGTCCTCACTGATCCTTCCATCACCTTCTGCCAATCATGCCCCGGTACCTTGACCATCACCCGCCCTTGCCGATTCTCGATCACTTCCCAGGCCTGATACCCTTGTTTGGAGACCGCCGGGTGGAAGGATGCCTCATAAACCGGCGGATCATAGCGCGTGTCCCCGTCAGCCGAAATGAGAGCTTCAGGATACGCCCAAAAGACCTCGCTTTCTGGCATCCAGTGGATTTCCCAAACCCGTCCCACCAGCAGCTTTCTTGGAGCTTCTTGACCTGGGGTGTAGATGAATAACCCTTCACCGGGGGAATCTGAACATTCTGTTAATGCGGAAAACATCAGCGCGCCGTTTTTTGGAGATTGTACAATTTTGGAGCTAAAGCCAAAATTCATGAAGAGTTTTTTCTCTCCGTCGACGAGATTGATGCTGTAAAGGCGGTTGGAATCGCAATCAGGGTTGCTTTCTGAGGAAAGATATCGCCGCCCATCCTGCCAGCTGATGAAATGGGGAAAACTAACTTCCGGCTTGGGAAGTGTGATCACCTCACCATCAGACGCTCGCGCCGCCCAGACACCGATCATCGTATTTGCCCCACCAATCGCACCCCCAAAGGGCGGCTCCCACTTCACCCCGTAATGCAAAATATATTCCCCGTCCGGTGACCAGATCGGGTTGATCGCCTGCGCAGGGCCGTCCGTCAGCTGCCTGATTTCACCTGTCTGGGTATCATAAATAAATAAGTCTGCCGTGGGTCCCGGGATTGCGCCCATAAAGGCCAGCAGCCTGCCATTCCCTGGCTGCCAGGCCGTGCTTTCATAATCCCTGATTGCATAGGTCGAGAATGCCTTTTGACTCAACTGGTTGTTGGCTTCCTCAGCTGGTGTGAAACTGATCAAGTTCGTGATCGTCTCAGTCTCCCCTCCTGGGATGCTGACCATTACCAGATCAAGCCCCTGTTCATTTCTCATCACAATCGCGATGCGCTCTCCTGTCGGAGATATCGCACCCCGCAGATCCCCGCGCAGTTCAATCGGCGTTATTTTTGTCAGAAACCCCCCGTCCGGGTTGGCAATCCAGACTCCACTCGATCCTTCGAAGACCAGATATGGACCGTCCGGGTTCAAGCTGGTTGCTGGCGGGATCACCATCGGCGTCGCCGTACGCTCCTCAGCCGGACCCTCTGTTTCAGGCACCTGTGAAACGGCCGTTGCCGTAGCTGTACTCTCAGCCGCGGGCGCCTCCGGTTGGGTGAACAAATTGCACGAAAATGAAAAGACCAAGATTATAGTTATGATGATAATTTTAAGTTTCTTGCCCATCACCAGTCTCCCATATGATGCCCACATCTTCCCCTTCCCAGATTGATTTTATTATAACGAATTTTCAATAAAATTCACTCATCTCCCGCCCAAACACCTACCCAACCACCCAACTAACTGA
>JBDLJO010000247.1:0-3680 GCA_039714275.1 Chloroflexota bacterium
GAACCCGCTGTTGGAATCAGCTCACCGGCAGTTGATACGCTTATTAGCATACGTGGATCAAGGTGAAGCTGCGCTGCTTCAGTATGAGCTCTGCCGTGAAATTTTAGATGATGAGGTGGGTGTTGAGCCATCATCAGAGACGCGTGAACTTTTTCAGCAAATTCAAGATGGGGGTATTGAGGCACCTGCCCTTCCAGAAGCACCACCCCATAATCTTTTATCCCAATTAACGCCCTTTTTCGGCCGCAAACATGAGATGTGGGTGCTGGGAAAACTAATTCGTGATTCAAACGTACGGGTAATCAGCGTGGTCGGATCAGGTGGCATGGGGAAAACGCGCTTGGTCCAGGAAACATCCCTGACCGAAATTATTAATTTTAGCGATGGTGTCTTTTTTATCCCCCTCGTTGGGCTGAAAGACTCAAAATTTATTGTTCCGGCTGTGGCGAAAGCATTGAGCATCAGCTTTCACAGTGAAGGAGATCCTGAAGGGCAGTTACTGGCGTATTTACGCCAGAAAAACATACTGCTGATCTTAGATAATATTGAACATCTGCACGATGATATTGAAATCATCCAACGCATGCTGGAGGCGGCACCCAATCTTAAGATTCTGATCACATCTCGCATAAAACCAGATCTGCCAGGTGAGCATATTATCCAGCTTGGGGGGATGGCACTACCAGCCGTCAATACAACCAGAAATATCGAAGCATTTAGCAGCGTGGCATTGTTTGCAGCAGCGGCCCGCAGGATGGACCCTAATTTTAAATTGGGAACCGCGAATCAAACCGCTGTCGTGCAAATATGCCATCTTGTGGACGGCATGCCCTTGGGGCTTTTGTTAGCCGCGACCTGGATCCAAATATTAGATCCCGCAGAAATTGCCGCCCAAATCAAAGGTGGGGTTGATTTTTTAGAGACCGATGCTGATGATCTTACCGAAAGGCACAGCAGTATGCGAGACGTCTTAAATCATTCCTGGCGGATGCTTTCGAAAAACGAACAAGCCATCCTGGGTAGACTTTCGGTATTTATGGGAGGCTTTACTGCGCAAGCCGCTGAAGAGGTCACCGGGGCAACCTTACAGGATTTAAGAACGCTGAACAATAAAACCTTTATCCAGCGAGTTGACGGCCAGCGCTACCAAATCCATGAACTTACCCGGCAGTATCTTGGTGAAAGGTTAACAGCCTCACCTGAAATCGAGACAGCCACGCGCGATCGCCACAGCCGTTATTATATTCAGGAATTACAACAGTGGGATATGGATTATAAAGGTTCACAACAAGTCTCAGCATTTGAAAGGATACGTGCTGATATCGACAATGTGCGGGTTGGTTGGGATTGGGCAGTTGAGCAGCGGCAAGTGGATCAAGTAGCCCTGGGGTTTGATGGGATGTGTTTTTATTATAGGTGGCTGTCGCTCTTTAATGACGGTCAGGAAATGTGCCAGGATGCGCTGGAGTGTGTTTCGACGATAAAGTTTGGATCAGCCAGGAGAGTGACTGCCAGAATATTGACCCAGCAAAGCTGGTTCTATTATATGCTGCGCCAAGAAGAACACGCCGTTGAACTGGTACTGCAAAGCTACGCACTGCTGGAGCAATGTGATCTGAGCAATCCAGATATGCTTGCAGAAAAAGCCTTCACAATGATCTGGATGGGAGCCCTTGGCCGTGGATTTAATGAAATTGAGAGCATTGGCAATCCGCAGGATTTTCTGGAAGAAAGCATCTTGATTTACCGCCAGCTAAATAACACGCATGAACTTGCCTTTGCGCTTCATGAATTTGGTGATTTTTTTAAATACGATTCGAATT
This sequence comes from Chloroflexota bacterium, assembly GCA_039714275.1. Taxonomy (GTDB): domain Bacteria; phylum Chloroflexota; class Anaerolineae; order Anaerolineales; family UBA11858; genus JBDLJO01. The sequence continues at coordinate 1,824 of JBDLJO010000247.1, forward strand.
ATGCCCTTTCGAAATTGGCATATGATGAGTGTTTATTCCTATACACAAAAAATGGCAATAACATAGGCAGGGCTGATGTATTAGCAGACTTAGGTACCCTCAACCTCAGGATGGGCACCCTGGAAGAGGCAGAAAAGTTGGGGCTGGAAAGTATTGCTATCAGCAGATCCCTGGGACATCAATTTGTCCTTGCTTGGACACTACAGTATTTTGGTTGGACCCTTTACTGGACAGGAAAATATAAAGAGGGCATTAATGTACTGGAAGAAAGCTATGCAATTCTCTACAATCTTGGTAGTGAGCATCGGGCTGCATTCAGTTTGGCAAGGCATGCATTGTGCCTGGTGGCCTTAGGGCACTATGGAAAAGCTCGTCAGATGATTGAAAGCATTAATTATGATTTTGAAGAGAAATATTTTTATGCTTACGGTAACGCTATGATGATTCGGGGGATGTATTTGCTTGCACAGGGAGAAATCGAGGACGCGGAAGATTGCCTTGAAAAATGTATAGATTTTTGTGAAGAGTTTAATTTTATTTTAGTAAGAGGGGAATTACTCGGCTTATCGGGAATCCTGCAGGTGGGGTCAGAAAAACTCCAGCAAGCTGAAAGGAATATCCTAGAAGCACTGCGAACAGGTCGTGAATTCGGGGCTTACTGCATTATTGTGCAGGCCATTCCTGCAGCAGCATACTTGATAGGTTCTCAAGGAGATGCAACGCTAGCGATTGAAATCTATGAATTTGCGAAACAGAGAGCATTTGTTAAAAATTCACAGTGGTTCGAAGATACCATCGGGTGCAAAATCAATGCTTTAGCCAGGGAACTGCCATCAAAGGTAGTAAAGGACGCCAAAAGGCGGGGACGGGATCGTGATGAGGATGCCACAATAACAGACCTGATCCATATCTTAGAAAGCAGTCTGGTTAAAGCAAAATAATTTTGTCATTTGAATTAAATAAAGAGAATGTCCTGATTTGTGCTAAAATGAGAATCCTTTTTATCCACTTCCAACATCATCACAGATGAAGCGAGCAGCGTTACCAGAGTTGGGCTTGTTCGAAGGAAGGTGGAAAAATGTTAGCCATCCGTACCTTTGGGGGAATCCAGCTTTCATATAACGACAAACTGATTGGCAAGGGTATCTCCCGAAAATCCCAGGCGATGTTGATTTATTTGGCAATTACGGAACGGGCTGCCTCGCGGGAATTCTTGGGTGAACTCTTTTGGGAAGGTCTTCCCCAATCTCGGTCGTTGAATAATTTGCGGGTTTCCCTGGCCCAGCTTCGAAAACATCTCCCTGATTCTCTGATCATTGAACGTTTCAGCGTGGCATTTAATCCGGCTTCTGAGAGCTGGTTGGATGTGAATGATTTTAACCAAGCAGCAGCTGATGGGGATACAGACGATGCGCTGCGTCTGTATCAGGGTGATTTTCTAGAAGGCACCCATCTGCGCGGATGTCGCGAATTTGAGCAGTGGGTGGTCACCGAGCAAGAGATCCTGCGGCAAAAAATGATCACCACCCTGCAAAGAAAAGTCAACAACTGCATCGACAGCGGTCGGTATTTACAGGGGCTGACCTACGTACGCCGTTTGTTGGATATCAACCCGCTGTTGGAATCTGCTCACCGGCAGTTGATGCGCTTATTGGCCTACGAAAATCAGCGAGAAACAGCGCTGACCCAATATGAGCTCTGCCGTGAGATTTTAGATGACGAGTTAGGGGTCGAGCCATCATCAGAGACGCGTGAACTTTATCAGCAAATTCAAGCTGGGGGTATTGAGGCACCTGCCACACCAGCAGCCCCACCGCATAATCTACTGCCCCAAATGACACCCTTTTTCGGCCGCAA
>JBDLJO010000248.1:0-3678 GCA_039714275.1 Chloroflexota bacterium
TTCATCTTGGCGGTTCGGTGAGGAAGCCACCAGCACCGCGCTGACAATCTGTTCCAAATGGCGGTGTGCCAACGACGCATTCGCATAACGACTCGAAATCACTTCACCCTGTTCGGTCACCCGGAAACGTCCGTTAATCGTGTCTGGAGGCTGCGCCAAAATAGCCCGGTTAGCCGGTCCGCCTCCCCTCGCCACCGTGCCCCCTCGCCCGTGAAATAGGATCAACTTGATCGCGTGTTTCCTGCACACCGCTGCGATATTTTCCTGTGCCTGGTACAGCTCCCAATTCGCAGTCAGGTAGCCGCCGTCTTTATTGCTGTCTGAATAGCCAATCATCACCACCTGTTTGTTAGCGCTGGCACTTAATAATTCAGCATAAATTTTATGCGTGAACAATGTTTCCAGCACACCTTGAGAGTCTTCCAGGTCTTTCACCGTTTCAAACAATGGGGCAATCTGCAAGCCATCCAAACACCCCGCCCACCGGGCAAGCAGCAGCACAGCGAGCACATCTGCCGCACTTTTTGTCATTGAGATAATGAATGGCCCGATCAGGTCTGGTCCATAAATATGCTTCGTTCGCGCCAGTAATTTGAACAGTGACCACGTCTCCGCAGTTTCTTTGGTGATTCCTGCGTAGCGTGCCAGCTCTGGGACCGGGTTGTCCAGCAGACCATTCAGAATCTCTAACCGCTGTTCTGAATCATAGTTTTCATAATCTGCCGTCACTTTCAACCCACGCAATATCTCACCCACCACTGCATTAATGCGCGTGGACTCTTCACGGATATCCAGCTGCGCTGAGTGTAACCCAAAGATATCAAGTTGACGCATTAGCGGTGAGAGCTCATGTTCTTTGACTTGTTCCGGTACAGCCCGTGCAATGACCTGTAACGGGTGAATCAACTCATCGGTCTGAATATGAGCGCTGTGAGGTTGATCGGACAGCAGGTGCGCCGTCATATCTTTCTTGGAAGCATATTCCAGTTCTTTCGCCAACAACGCCAGCGTAAGACGATAAGGTTCATGGGCATAGCGTCGATTGAGGAATTCCAGGTGGGGCGGCAGGGGATGTTTTTCTCCGAACCAGGTGTTTAATTCCTTCGGAGGTGACAGTTGTTTCTCATCAAAGGACATCAGGCGTGATAGTTTTCCAAATGCTGCGCGGTGTTTTTCCACTGCCAGCCCACGGTGTAGGCGCAGCGTTTCGGCGGTAATCTCATGGGTCACGTTCGGGTTGCCGTCCCGATCACCGCCTATCCAGGAGGCCAACGTCAACCAGTTCACGCCCATTTCCAGCCCCGGATAATACTTCTCCAGTGCTTTTTGCAGCTCCCTGTACATACGCGGCAGCACATCCCAAAAAGTTTCATCTATAAAATACAGCCCGGTACGCACTTCATCTGTTACTTCGGGGTTGGAGGAGCGTGCACGGTTCGTCAGCCAGAAGGTCGTCACTTCTGAATATAATTGGGATTTGATCTCATCTATCACGGCGGGAAGCAGGTTATGATAGGTCAGACGTTCCAGTTGTTTAGCAATCCGGAAAACCTTGCTCATAATCGTACGCCGTTTGGCCTGTGTGGGATGCGCAGTCAGCACCAGCTCAATATCCAGGTCCTGCAGCAGTTGATCCATATCTTCCAATGTCGTCCCATTGTCCTTGAGATATTTGACCGCCGCGTCAATTGACTCCGGGATGGCCTCAGGATAGTTCTCTTTCACGCGATCGCGCAGCATCGTAACCCGGTGATTTTCCTCCGCCAGATTGATCAGATCAAAATACAGCGCAAAGGCTGCCGCCACCGCCCGGGCCTGTTCCCCATCCAGATTGCTTACTTCTCGCGCCAAAATTTCTGCCGCATCAGTATCCCCTGCACGACGCGCCTTTGAAGCTGCCCGAATGCGCTCCTCAATATCAAAAATCTCGGGCGATTCCTGCTCACTTAGCACCTGTCCCAGCAGGTTGCCTAATAAATGAATTGTATTTGATAAGTCCATGTTCGCTCTCCATATTCATCGGGCAACTATTGATGGATATTATATCGGATGATGGCTTGGCGCATGTTTGAATAAGAAATCTCGCTTCAAGCGTATTATCCCCTAGCGCTGTAGCTCTTTGATTCCTTCATTCCCCGGCCACTACAGCCATATTGCCCAAAACACTCCAAGATCTCATAAAATCATTGATCGAGCGAGTATAAACCCAACTGCCATCCAATATCCGGACTTCAGTGTGGCTAAAACCTGTCACGATAACGGTGTGCTGGAAGCGGGCAACGGTAGTGGTCTGGCCGTCTGAGGATGTGTAGGAGACGGGCGTACCGTTCCCAACATGGCCAATCACCCAGACGATGACCGGTCGCCCAGAGGCGATCTCTCTTTGCATAGCAGCCCAGCTCATATTGCGCAGGGCCTGAGCAGGAAGGCCGTAGGTGCGCAGTAATGCTGCCACAGGTTCCGCATGCACACCGTAAGCCGCGGGCGGGATTTGTCCCCAAGGGGCATGAACATTGCCCACAAAACCCCGCTCCGGATTATCGGATTTGGGGAGGGCGTTGAAAAACCAGTATTCACTGATCGGAACGCTAAAATAACCAGCCCAATCCACGGCAGAACGTGATTCGCAGTCCAAAGAATAGGCCGCCGAACGACCATAAATTGGATTGATATATGCTGAAGCGGGCAGCGTAGGTGTCTGCGTGGGAAAGGGCGTCCGGGAGGGAAGGGGCGTGGAGGTAGGCAGCGGTGTTGCGGTAGCAGTAGGGGTCAACGTCTCAGTTGGTGTGGCAGTGGGCGTTGATGTATAGGTGGCAGGTAAAAAGGGCGTCTTTGTGGGTCGGGCAGTGCTTTGAACTGTGAGGGATGGGGTCAGCGGTGCAGCATCTGGCGGCACCCAAGCGATAGAATCGAAAAATGATGGTGTGCTGGCAAAAACATCGCTGTATAAAAAACGCCATAACACGAAAATCCCAAAACCCAAAATACCAATAATCAAGAAAATTTTTTTTAGCATATCAATAACTAATCATCGCGATGAAATTTCCACAGCTTGAACACGAGTAAATCATACCAAAGATTTCTCATTCTCCTGGACAAACACAGAGATGTTCAACTGCGAACATCTCTGTGAAAACAATTTAGGATCAAGGGCGTGGAAAGATCAGCCGCCGTCGGGATTATTACCTTCAACGACCTCGATATCGATATATATAGTATCACCGAAAGGATGCTGGTCTGCGTTATAAGCCTGCCAGGCGCTGCGGTAGGTACCAACTTCCTCAGGTGCGAGGAAGATCATTTGGATGGTCACTTCTGTTCCGCTCAAGGCAGGATAAAGAGCCTGCTGTGAATGAGCGCCCAACCCAGTACCTGCAACCAGGGCAATTTGATAGCGGATATCCCAATTACAACCGCCGATGTTCTTGACCAGCCAGCGTTTGTCCAGCCGTTCTCCAGGAGATACCTTGGTACCGTCGGGAATCGTCAGGTCGTCTACGAACAAAAGCCCATCTTTGCAATCCGGTTTTGGCGAGGGCTGCAGGGGCTCATCGACAGCAGCAGGAGGAGCAGTGACAGCGGTTGGCGTTGATAAGGCTGGCGGTTGATAAGGGATGGGTTCTTCGACCTTGCGCGCAGACTGGGTTCCGCAAGCGGAGAGAAAAAACACGATCATCA
>JBDLJO010000249.1:0-3645 GCA_039714275.1 Chloroflexota bacterium
TTTTCATGCAGCAGAAATGGCTGAAGCTGATTGGAGAACTTTAATCGTGAGTGCTGAAGAACTAACCCAACTGCATCAGGACCTGCGCGCCTGCCGCCAGTGCCTTGATGCTGGCTATGAGATCTATCCCCCGGCAGTGTTATCTGGGATCACGGGTGCCAGGCTGATGACCATTGGTCAGGCGCCGGGTATCACCGAAGTTGAAGCTGGACGCCCCTTTAATGCCGGCAGCGGCGTGCGCCTTTTCCAATGGCTGGCTGGTGCTGGCATTGACGAAACCTGGTTTCGTGCTACCCAATATATGACCTCGGTGACCAAATGCTATCCCGGGCGAGCCAAAGGCGGCAGTGGCGATCGAGTGCCCTCGCGCGATGAACAAGAACGCTGCGGCGTATTCCTGAATCGTGAAATTGCCCTGGTTAACCCGGCGTTGATTATCCCCATCGGCCGTTTAGCCATCAGCCGTTTTTATCCAAAAAACCTAAAATTGACCGATATTATTGGAACCCAAAAAGAAGTTGAAGGCCGTTGGGTGGTGCCGCTGCCGCACTCATCAGGTGCCAGCCGTTGGCATCAAACCGCCCCTAACCGTGAGTTGATTCAGGGTGCCATCGCCTTAATTGCGCAGCACATGCAGCAGCTTTTCCCCACGGGTATCCCCTCCTAATTATTTTTCTGCACTTTTCGGAAAGCCCCAAAGCGAAAAGGAAGTTTCAACCTTATGGTTTACGGTCTAAACCCAAAGTAGGCAATTGGCACAATTAGGCCGCCGCCGCTGCCTTCTTTCCCCAAGGCCTCGATTCTGAGTGTATGAGTACCGGGAGGAAAACAGCGTACCTCAATGTAGACTGCATGCAAATAGGCTTCGGCATCGTGCCAGTAGGATGATGTATCCCCCCGCCAAACCTCAACCCCATCAAAGAGAACCCGGGCCCAACCAATGATACTTTCGCCGTGAGGTTGGACACCCATTGCCGAATAATGATTACTGGTCGTAGCTTCTAAATACTGCCCACCGGTTAAGATGATCGCTTTTTGGAACTGCGTCCCCCCTCCATTGGTGAGTGTGATTCCGTCCGGGGGAGGGTAGTTAAAATAATTGGCATAAGCAAGCACTTCTGGGTGGTAATCTGAATGTATCACCCAACCTGGAGAGCTGTATATCCGTGTTTCCATCCCCTGACCATCACAGGCACTGTCAAACACCGTGCATTTCCCTGCTAATACTGGGGCAGTAGAAGGGGGAGCGCTGATCGCCACCTCCTCCGCAAATTTCAGATCGTCGCTGTCGTTTTCATCTAGTAGAGTGGGCCCTTCCTCAATGTAGTGGAAGTAATCCATTTCGCCATCCTCATCGAGGTCTCCTTCCTCCCAATCGATACACCAGGTATAGGTGCCCATCGGCAGTGAGAGATAGCGGCTGGTGTTGGGCCAATCGCCAATACCATCATTGGCGCTGGATACCGCAGACGCCGATTTAGGCGTTTCGCGCGCCTCTGTTCCCAATGGTGCCCAAGTCCAGGGGTGCACCAGAGCATCGATCGTTCCATAGTTGATAAACCCGACCGGTTTTAATGAACCATCGCCGGATAGCGATCCAGGTTGGTTGGAGTTAGTTGAATCTGCTGCTGAATTATTCGGATCCCCATTTTGTTGATCAGAAGCGCCTAAGAGATCCTCATCAGGAACCACAAGTGCTTCATATTCATCATAAAGTTCGTTCTGAAACTGTTCGCTAGCCGACCCAGATTCCAAAGATTTATCATATTCATCTTCATTGTAAAAAAACTTTGCTATGCTAACCGGGGCATTACATGCTAAACTAGTTAAGAATAATACTAAGCCCATAATATTGAAGGGGCGTGAACGAAAATATGAGCTCATGTGCCTGCCTCCCTATGCAAAGCGTTTATTTTGCTAATTATTCTAGTTATTTTCAAGATCGCTGCTTAGCTGTTCCTGATTGGATTATGATAGCATGATGGAAGAATGTGCAGTGAAAGGGACCCCGATAACCAATTTTATTGTATCACAACCATTATTAGTTACAACCGTGATTTTAGAAGGTAGGATTTGAGAAACCTGAACCCAATCAATCTGTTTTGACCACCCCCGTTTGCAACAAAAAAGACCCGCACAGGCATTTGCATATCCGGGACTTTGATTTTAAATTTACAGCTGATGGTCTATTTTAGTACTTATCTGACCTGCTTGAAATAGATGATGATCGTGCTTTTCTCGCAGTCTTCGAAACTATCGAAATAAATCTGGTCCGACATCGGTAAGCCTGCCTGATCAAGCATTTGGACCCACATGGAACCCTTTGATGCTGTTGCGCTGGAGACAATTTCGGTCAGATCAAATTCATATCCGGCCGGGCCGTATTGTGTGGCAGTGCCCGAAATCGTGACAATGTCTACAGCCTTGCCATCAAGCTTGCCCCCTATTTTTAACACCACACCCGTGACGGGTGCCCCGTTCAAGCTGAGTATTTGCCCGCCTACCCCCATCCAATTACAGCCTAGATCAGCATGATAGAGATTCGGTATGTACTGCGGGTTCCCATCATGCAGCACAAATGGCATATCCCCTGGTTGGGATGCAGCCTCATCGGGTGTGGCGGTGGGCTCATTAAGCGGTGCTATGGTGGGTAATGGGGCTAGTGTTTTCGTTGGTTCTGTTGTCGGTGAGGGCCCCGGTGTCCAGGTTGGGGGCATTAATGGCAGCGGTGTTGGCGTCGCTGTATTATCTATCGCCCGTGCTGGCATGGTGGGGGGTGGGAATGGGTTGATCCCAGACTGTGGGTTTAGAAATATCGTTAGAAAAACAGCGCCTACACAAATCGCTGTCAATACAACGAATGCCGTAAGCATATTCCAGACCGAGGCTCCGGATTTCTTTTTCGACCCTTCTGGTTCTGGGTCTGTGTAATCAAAAATATCTTTTTCCATGATTTACTCTCTTTTTGGGTGGTTACTGTTCAAAAATGGTAATTTCACTTATTGCCCGCTGCTGGTTTAACCATGCTGTTACAGTTTGTGACTCGATAAGTCGCTGTGCTGCCGGGCTGAGTTTCGCCTTCTGATCGTGTTCTAATACCTGAACAATATGATACCCTAATCGTGTTTCAATGATCGTGCTGTATTCATTAGGGGCCAGGTTGAAAATAATATCATCCAGTTCCGGTACTGTCAGGTAATCTCGCGGGAACCATCCTAGGTCACCTAAAGTTATCGGAGCATACTGACTGGCCAAAGTTTCAAAGCTTGTGCCGCTTTCAAGATCGGCATATACTTTTTCCGCTTCTTCTAAAGTATAAACTAATATTTGTCGGGCGTGCACCTGTTCTGCTGTTGTTGGTACTTCAGCAAGTATTTGATCACGCATCCAGGCCGCCGCGATCGCGGTTGATAATGCCTGCTCAAATTCTGTTTCGGAATATTGATATGCTGCCTTCCATGCGTTTAGGGCTTCCTCACTGAGGTTTAAAGCTTCCAGATGCTCACCCAAAACCGCTTCATCTACCGTGAACGCTGCTGCCGCGGCTTGTGAGAGCAGCAGCTGATCGATTAAATAGTCAAGCACAATACTATTCTCTGTTGCCAGTTCTGTGCCAACAGCTAACTCATAACGTTTTACCTCTGC
>JBDLJO010000250.1:0-3617 GCA_039714275.1 Chloroflexota bacterium
ATTACAGGGACGTACGCTGGATGAGTCAGCACCCGACTTAGGAGGTGTGTCATGTTAAGAAGGTTATTCTTTTTATTCCCCGATGAGGAGCAGGCGCAGAGTGTGATGAACCAGCTGGTTTTTCTCAATATTTCGGAGCGGAATATTCATGCTATATCAAGAGGTGTTGAGCTCAAAACTTTGCCCGAGGCAACTGAGCGACAGAAAAATGATACCGCCTTTCGTGTTGAGAGCTTTTTATGGCGAGCTAATTTGCTGTTTTTTGCTTTTGCATTGATAGCATTTATTGTCGGCATGGCAACGGCAGAGTTTTTCTGGGCGCTGGCCGCGCTTTTCATCATGGCGCTCACTTTTTTCGCCGGTGAACATTTTGTAGTGCACGTGCCTGATGTGCATCTCACCGAGTTTACTGATGCATTGTCACACGGTGAAATTTTACTGATGGTGGATGTACCCAGTGGCAGAGTTGCTGAGATTGAAGGCTTTGTACATCATCACAATCCATCGGCTTCTGTTGGTGGTGTTAGCTGGACTGTTGATGCCTTTGGTATTTAATAATTATAACCTGGGTAATTACGACCTGGAATCAGGAGGTGGATAATGGCAATTGCGATTACATTAAGAGATTTTCTGGAAACGTCAGGGGTGCATTACGATCTGGTCGAGCATCCTTATTCTTCAACCAGTATGCATGCGGCAGACGAGGCACATGTTTCAGGTGAAAACCTGGCAAAAGGCGTTGTCTTACAGGATGGTGAGCATTACCTGGTAGCCGTTATACCAGCTACACACATGGTGCAATTAGGTAAATTACATAAGCAGTTTAATCGTTATTTTTCATTAGCAGAAGAAAAGGCAATACATGACTTATTCACCGATTGCAGTATTGGCGCGGTTCCACCTATCGGTGACGCTTATGGTATCGAGGTAATATTTGATGACCGCTTAAATGAGTGCAGTGATGTGTATTTTGAAGCGGGTGATCATACTGACCTGGTCCATGTCAGTGCGGCTGACTTTAAGGGGTTAATGGGCGATGCGCGCCATGGCGTGATAAGTCGACACATCTAACTATCTAGCGCTACTGCCCGCGACGACTACCCGCGACTACCTGGGTAGAGCAGAGCATGCCGTGCCATGCTCATTGCTATTGAGGTTCTGGATTTATTGGCGGCCATAGGTTTTAAGCCGGTCACTGACGTCATGAAATCTGCTGCTAACACTGTCCAGCTGAGTGGCCAGTGTTAGCAGCAGATGGCTTGATAGGTGATGAAAATGTTTCCCCCGTTTCGCCTGATAATCTGAAGGCGTGCAGAATTATACCTATCATCATTTCTATCTCCATTTGTATGTATATCTCTTTATAGAGTGTTGTTTTGATAGAAAAAACACACTAATCAGTGTAGTATATGCAGCCTTCATTTTTGGCCTTCCAGGGTCAACATATGAGCCCATACCGCATGGGTAATTATTTTCTACTGATAATCGATATTGTTGTATGAGGAGCATATGCTGAACAAATTTTTCCCGTTTTTGAGCTGGATCCATGAATTAAAAGACCCTGCAATACTTCGTGCTGATTTGATCGCTGGTTTAACCGTCGCGCTGGTTTTGATCCCGCAGTCAATGGCCTATGCGACACTTGCCGGTCTGCCAGAAGTTTATGGTCTGTATATCGCTTTTGTGCCTGTGTTCGTGGCAGCGTTATGGGGCTCCTCTCGTCAGCTAGGCACAGGCCCCGTAGCCGTGGTGTCGACGATGACAGCAACCATGCTGACACCGGTGGTAATACCCATGCTTGGTACGGACTATACCCAGGATGAGTTTCTTGCCCTCTATATTCCAACAGCGATGCTCCTCACGCTGCTCGTTGGTCTGTTTCAGTTTTCTCTGGGTCTGTTCCGCCTCGGTGCTATCGTTAATTTCCTGTCACATCCTGTAATCGTTGGTTTTACCAATGCCGCTGCGCTGTTTATCGGCCTGACTCAGGTCTCAAAAATATTCGGTGTAACCATGCCAGGTGGTGCCAGTGATCATTTCCTTACGGTTCGGATCCTGGGCGTGATTGAGAATCTGGGTGATACGCATATCGAGACCCTGCTGATGGGCATCGCATCATTTGCGATTATGATCGGCTTAAAACGTTATGCGCCAAAAGTTCCTGCTGTATTAGTGGCTGTTGTAGTCACTACCGTAGTCAGTTACTCGATCGGCTTTGAGAAAATGGGTGGTAAGGTTGTTGGTGCCATACCTGAAGGTCTGCCTGGTTTTGCCATGCCTGCTTTTAACCTCGAGGCTTTTTCTCATCTATTTATCGGTGCCATCATCATCGCCATGGTCGGTTTTATGGAAGCGATTTCGATCGCTAAAGCGATGGCGGCCAAGTCAAAAGACCGTATCGATCCTAACCAGGAACTCATCGGACAGGGCATGGGTAACATATTCGGCAGTTTCTTCCAGGCGTATCCTGCATCGGGTTCTTTCTCACGTTCAGCGGTTAATTTTAATGCCGGTGCCAAGACCGGATTTTCTTCTGTTGTTACGGCTATTATCGTGGTCGTTACCCTGTTGTTCCTAACACCGTTGTTATATCACCTGCCTAAAGCAACGCTGGCAGCAGTCGTTATCATGGCCGTGTTCGGTTTGATCAACTTCAAATCAGTCAAACATATCTGGGATATCAACAAACATGACGGTATCGCTGCGATGGTCACATTTGTTGCAACCATCGCTTCTGCGCCAAAACTTGACCACGGTATTATCATCGGTGCAGTGCTGGCCATCGTTCTCTATCTGTACCGTACCATGCAGCCTCGCGTTGCCGTTTTGGGCCGGTTCAAGGACGGCACATTGCGTGATATCGAGATCAATAAAGACTTGCCGACGGATGAAAATATCATTGCGGTGCGTTTTGATGGTTCTTTATATTTTGCCAACGTTTCTTATTTTGAAGATGCGATGCTGAAAGCTGTATCACAATATCCTGATGCGAAGTATTTACTGGTCGTCGGTGATGCGATTAACCAGATCGATGCTTCTGGTGAGGAAGTGCTGCATCACCTGGTCGAGCGTCTGCAGGGCAATAATATTACTGTCGTATTCAGCGGATTAAAACGTCAGATCTTGCAGGTGATGCAGGCCAGTGGTCTGTATGATGTTATCGGCGAGTCAAATATTTTCTCAAACGAAGATTTTGCCCTGGAAGAGATCTACAAACGTTTAGAGCTGGATGCATCTGGTGATGCATGTCCTCTGCTAAGGCAGCCACAGCCAATTCCAGTATAGTCGTTTACGCATTTTCTGTTTCCGGTTAAAACAGGGGGCAGAAGGCTTCTGAACAGGGGCGAAAGAATTGCATATTCTTTCGCCCCTTTTGTTATGCATCACTCATCGTTTTTCTGTAACCAGTTCAATGCTTCCTCTGTGTCGTCAAAATATTTCACTTCACCAGAGATGAACCATGCGCCGATTTTTGATGTGTACTGCTGCCATTTTTTGTTGCCGTAAATGGCAATTTTTTCGAAATTGTTGCCGTGTTTTAAACCAAGCTTAAAATCGTCCCAGGCAGCTCTTAATTCCCAGCCTTCAAATTCAGAGCCATCGATAAAGACTTTTAC
>JBDLJO010000251.1:0-3609 GCA_039714275.1 Chloroflexota bacterium
GAGATCAAAATTGACCATTCCGTTTCTGTGGGAGGGTATTACTGCCAGGTAAAGGGTCGAGATGTTTTGAACGAGGAAGAATTAACCCAGTTGAAAACGCGTATGAAGGAGATTGTGGCACTAGATTTGCCGCTAGAGAAAAAGGTGATACCCCTTGAGGAAGCCAGCGCGTATTTTGAGGAAAAAGACCTTGAAGAGAAAGCATTGTTACTTAAACACCTCAAGGTAGATTATTTGGATTTTTATCATTTGGGAGATCATCGCGATTACCAACAGGGCTGCCTGGTGCCATCAACGGGATATTTAAAATGGTTTGACCTAGAACCCATCAAGGGAGGATTTACATTACGATTCCCAAGACGACACCAGCCAAATGAGATTGCCCCAGCAGGAACCAACCCGAAACTTCTGGATTCCTTCCGGTTGTATGGAAACTACCTGGAGTCAACAGGTTACCAAAATGTGGGCAAGCTGAATGATGCGATCAGTACAGGGAGAATCGAGAAGGTAATCACTTTCTCAGAAGCGCTGCACGAACAGTGGATCGCAGATATTGCCTCACAGATAGCTGCCAAGAAGGATGAAATACGACTGGTATTAATCGCCGGACCTTCGTCTTCTGGTAAGACGACGACATCACGGAGGTTATCGATCCAGCTATCGGCGCATGGCATTCGCCCGTATGCGATGGAAGTAGATAATTATTTTGTAGATCTTGATAAAACGCCCAGAGATGAAAATGGGGATTACGATTTTGAGCATATCAATTCACTGGACACGGCGCAATTTAACCTCGACTTGAACAAGCTGATCAGGGCAGAGAAGGTACAGCTTCCAAAATATGATTTCTTGTCGAAAAGAAGCGGACCAGGCGAAGTTGTTAAACTCAAGGAAGGGCAGATCATTATTGTTGAGGGCATTCATGGCCTGAACCCAGAATTAGTAAAAGATATTCCCGGAAATCAGGTATTCAAGATCTACATCTCTGCATTGACCCAACTGAATCTTGACAGACACAATCGGATTTCAACAACGGATACCCGGTTGATCCGCAGGATCATGCGGGATGCCAGGACGCGTGGATACAGCGCGCAAGATACGATCTCACGATGGGAGTCAGTACGGCGGGGAGAGAAGCGCTATATTTTCCCGCACCAGGAAAATGCGGATATGATGTTCAATTCTGCGCTGGTATATGAGTTATCGGTCTTGAAGCCCTTAGTTGAGCCCTTGCTCCAGGAAGTACCCTTCGGCACCCCAGAGCATATTGAGGCTAATCGCCTGCTGGCACTGCTTGCATGGTTCCTGCCGGCCGGTACGGAACATATCCCAAACAACTCGCTGCTGCGTGAATTTATAGGCAATTCGATACTGCAGGATTTTTAGTTCCATCGACAGTGCTACCAACAAAATATAATGGGATTGGGATGCTAATGGGGATACAAGCATCCATTTGGTCGATCCATTGTATGATCACCATGTGATTGGCCGCGGCAAAAAATCAGCGTATCTACTCAGTTACGGGCAGTTACGCTTCCATATTACCCGGATTTATCACCTGAGCTTGACATGGTCAAAGCCATTTTATATAATGCTGGTACCCTTCCAAATTCATCTATACGTATATATGTTTCTGTGACTGCTGAGCCTCAAAAATGATCATCAAAAAAGGTAATCTCCCCAAATATTTCCAAATTGCTGAAACACTGCGCGAGCAGATTTCGACCGGAGATTACAAAGAGAACGATCAACTACCCAATGAGGACGCGTTGAGCGTTCAATTCCAGGCCAGCCGCGGGACGGTGCGGGAGGCCATTCGGCTGTTGGTTAATGAAGGTTTGATCCGGCGTGAGCAAGGCCGGGGCACCTTTGTTAACGCGCTATCACGTTCCAGCCTGTTCACACTGACCAGTTTCGATGAAGAAATGCTGCGCCAGAACCTGATGCCATCGACACAATTGATCGTATCTGAGGTGATCCCGGCGGACGAGGAGACTGCCCAAAAATTGGTCATCCCCACCGGAGAGCCTGTCATTCATATTGCCCGGCTGAGAATGGCCAATCAAGCGCCAGTCGCTTATGAGACCCGCTATTTGAAGCAGGCATTGTGCCCTACCCTGGTTGATGAAAATCTGACCGTCGATTCGATTCATTTGCTGTTGGTGAACAAATTCGATATCCCCTTAACCAAAATTCATCATACGGTTGAAATTCGCAGCTTATCACCTGAAGATGCACGCTTATTAGAGACCCATCCTGAAGCGCCGGCATTCTCGGTAGATCGCTTAAGCTTCACAAACCGGAACGGGGGAGAAATTCCGGCAGTGTGGTTTCAAGCACTGTACCGGCAAGATATGTATCACTTCCGCGCCCAGACGCGACCCTCGTTGTAAGGAGCCAGATCATGAAACGCACAATCCACGCCCCCACAGGAACGAAACTCAGCTGTAAAAATTGGCTTATTGAAGCCCCCTACCGGATGCTGCAAAACAACCTCGACCCGGATGTCGCCTTCGACCCCGATAATTTAATCGTCTACGGCGGGAGAGGCAAAGCCGCCCGCAACTGGGAATCCTTCGATGCAATCCTGGAATCGCTGCGCAGCCTTGAGCCAGATGAAACCCTACTGGTGCAGTCAGGCAAGCCGGTAGCCGTCTTCCGCACACACGAAGATGCGCCCCGGGTGCTGCTGGCTAACTCTAATATTGTCCCGGCCTGGGCCACCCAGGAAAACTTCGAGAAATGGGAACAAGAAGGCTTAATTATGTACGGTCAGATGACCGCCGGCAGCTGGATCTATATTGGCACTCAGGGCATTTTACAGGGAACTTACGAGACTTTTGGTGCACTGGCCCGGAAGCACGGCTGGGGCTCGCTTAAAGGGAAATTTGTGGTTACCGCCGGACTCGGCGAGATGGGCGGTGCCCAACCGCTGGCAGTGACGATGAATGAGGGCGTGGGTCTATTTGTGGAAGTGGACCGCTGGCGAGCCGAGCGGCGACTTTCCATGCGCCAGATTGACGCGATCACAGACGATCTTGATGAGGCCATGGGATGGGTAAATGATGCTGTGGCAGGTCAAACCCCCAAGTCCATCGGGTTGATCGGCAACGCAGCTGAGGTTTTGCCCGAAATGATCGCCCGGGGCATTGTCCCTGATGTGGTGACCGATCAAACATCGGCTCACGACCCACTTTACGGCTATATCCCGCTCGGGTTGAGCCTGGAAGAAGCTGCCAAACTACGGGAGAACGACCCGGGTGAATATGTGCGGCAGGCTACTGATTCAATGACCATCCATGTCCAGGCGATGCTTGAATGGAAGTCCAAAGGCGCGGTGGTCTTCGATTATGGTAATAATATCCGCCAGCGAGCTTTCGATAACGGCTTGAAAAATGCTTTCGATTTCCCCGGCTTTGTGCCGGCCTATATTCGTCCCTTGTTCTGCGAGGGGAAGGGGCCCTTCCGGTGGGTGGCACTCTCCGGTGACCCGGATGATATTTACGCCACCGATGAGGCGATTTTGGAGCTCTTCCCTGAGGACGAGCACCTGGCCCGCTGGATCAAAATGGCACAGAAAGATATCGCTTTTCAGGGGCTCCCGGCCCG
>JBDLJO010000252.1:0-3599 GCA_039714275.1 Chloroflexota bacterium
GTTGGGGCCGAGACCCAAAGATAGTGCCAGTAATTGCGCATTAACCGTGATGGACGTGTTTGCGGATTGGTGTTTATGCGGATATACATGATGGGAATGGCAAGTGCACCTGCCTGGATCAATGTTTCCAGCGTGAAAGTGTAGCTGCTCAGTACGCGGGTGCGTAAGGCAGCTTCCCGGCTGTAAGCTCGAAAACCGCTGGTCGCGTCTGGGATATGAATGCCGGCAGCTTTCGAAACGATCCAACTCCCCAGGCGTTGGAGGAAACGTTTGAGTGGATGAAAGTGTTGGGATGTCGCAATTCCCCGGTCTCCAACCGTGATTTGCGCTTGATTGGCAACTATTGGTGCTATTAGTTTTTTGATATCTTCACCAACATACTGATTGTCAGCATCGGTGTTGACGATAATATCGGCTCCTTGCTTTAAACAGAATTCAAGTCCCGCGCTGAATGTTTTGGCCAATCCCTGGTGGTAAGGTAGTGCGACGATGTGGTCAATATTTAAATCACGTGCGACATTTAATGTTGCATCGCTGCTGCCATCATCAATCACAGCGATTTCGATGTGATTGATGCCTGGAACGGACCGTGGTAAAGCATTTACCGTTATCGCCAATACCTCTGCTTCGTTATAACAAGGAATTTGAATAATTAGTTTCATAGTCAGAGAAGAAATCCACAGATGTTTCTGAATATTAGAGTGATTATGCCCGATAAGCTACTGCTTGGCAGATTTTAACGCTCAATGAAGGGTAAGTAGATATTAAACGGATGACCAGTGAGGATATCATTTTGCGATGTGTATGTGTCTCTGAAGGTATCGCAGATGTCTCCTGGTAAATTACAATATGCATCATCCGCACACCAGGCGTTCTTTACCCGCGGCCGTCCATCGTTGATATCAACATCGTCGAAAAGGATATCGACAGATTTACCCCAGTAAAAGTTCTCCCCATATAGGGGAACTTGCACTTGGAAATGCAAGTGCGACCCCCAACTTTGTCCGGTGTTGTCAACCACAGCAATAAACTGACCTTGCTTAACAGGAGTCCCTTGGTTTTTCAGCGATTTCGGGATGCTGCCTTGTTTGAGATGCATATACAGTTGGTAAGTTACTGGATTGGTTTTTTCATCCTTGAGCACAATGTAGTTACCCAAGGGCTGGGTGTCTGAACAGGTAAATTCATTACAGGTCGGTACATCATCTTTCCATAACCACACTTGTCCATCTTTTGCAGCGTAGATGTCCCACTGCTCACCGGTTGTTGAGAAATCAAAGGCGTAGTGAGCATTGCCGCTGGGCATGTATTTATCATGGCAAGTGCTTTGTGTTAATTTACGGGTGATTCCAGCTTCCCAGGGTAGTTTATAGCCGTCAAGTGGCGTAGTTGGCGTGTCAACTGCAAATGTAACAGCTCGACCGTACCAAGTATTTTTATGGTCTGGGGAAAGAATTTCATCAGGAATCTTCTTGAGCATCTCAACCCAATCCTCAGACCACGGAAGCCAAACTTGCCAATCGTCTTCAATGAATTCTAATAAAACCAAACCCGGTTCAATAGGTACTGGCTCACTTGTTTCAGGGTCAACGGGAACGAGCCAACTTACAGCAAATTGGGTGTCACTGGATATATCCGTTTGCAAAATAGAAGTATTGGCAATCTCAAACAATGGATTCTTCTTTGATGTCTCGTTGAGAGCTGCCTGAATAGCATTTTCTACTTCTATGATCAGCTCTGGCGGATCATATGGTGTTGGCAGTGCGCTGCAAGAGAGAACAGTGACTGACCACAGTAATACGAAAAGTAAACGTTTCATCATAAATAATATTATCAAAAATCTTACAGTTTACTGGTGCCAATCACCATAAACTTTACGGATGCCGCGCACGAGATTAAAACCAAGGTCTCCATTGCTTTTGCTGTTGATTCGGAGATAAATGGTTTCGGTACTGTCTGATCCAAGGATGGATTTGCGCTCAACGCGTTCTGTTACCAATCCTGCTTGAATAGTGTGCATGATTAATGCGTAATTGATATCATCTTCGTCGACAGTACTGATCTGGATTGTATAATATTTGCCATCCTCTTGTGGGGAAATAATACTGGCGGATTGCTCCCAACCCAAATCAAAGAAGGATCCGTTTGGCATATCACGTTTGCTTTGTGAAAGTTTGTTGCCCTTTGAGTCAATAATGGTTAATTCAATATTCACTGAAGCTGCTGATATTTGAAGGAAGTCGTTTATTGGTAATACCGTATTGGTTGGACTATAAATCCCATTCCACCGGGCATGGCCGCGCACAGTTAATTCGTGTAAAGTTTGCCAGGGTAATTCATCAGTCAATCCACCGGGGTTGCTATTAATGATGCCAGTCGCATCATAAATACGAACGGGTTGATTGCGGATATTCACCTCCGAGACAATATTAACATGATCTATCTCACCATCACCACTCCAATCGAAGAAAACAATATCGCCGGGTAGATATCCTGCTGAGTGAGATAAAATTTGACCGCTGTAGGCAAAGAAACGCCACATATCGTGTGCATTACGTGAATTACGCCAGCGGTAAAAGTGCTCTGGGTGGGCTTGATAATCGTGTACCAAGGCGGTCTGAATATTGAAATCAACTCCCCAGGTATAGGAATCTAATATCAGGTCGGTGCAGTAACCAGCTGAAAAACCATGAAAATCACCACCGCAGCCTTGCCAGGGCGTGGTGCAGCCTCGCTCAAAATCATAGGGCATTCCGATATCCAGCTGTGCTTCACTCAGCGTTTGGTCGTGGCTGACCGTGAAAGAGATATCTGAAATATCGGCTGATATGTTTAGATCTGCGATAGGGGGATCGAAGGAGTAGCCCTCTTTTGATGGGGTAATTTTTATTTTTCCAGGGTTTATATCATTGATCCAAAAATATCCCTGTCGATCTGTTTTAATTTGATTCCCGTAATTGCTTTCCAGGGTAACTAACGCTAGGGGCAGCCCGGTTGCATCGGTGACACGCCCACTCAAAACATAGGATGGCGACTTCTTTACTTGATCGTAAATAAAAATTTGTGCATTATTGCCAAATTCCTGCGCATAGGCAAGGGTGCTGCCGTCATTTGATGATGAGAAACGCATTGGAAGAGGGTCAATTTCTAGAATTTTCTGCTGATCGGTAGTTAGATTATAGCCACGAAGTATAGTTTGCTTGTTTTCACCAACCTCTCGTACAAAGAGATAGTTACCATTATTCGAGAGTGAAAGAGCAGTTCCAGGATTTTTGTAAAAAGAATTGTAACTGGCAATTTCTTTTTGTTGATGGTTGTCAACTTGATAACTAAAAATACTGTAATTGTTCGCACTATTTTCGACCATGAAGACAATTGTATTGCCATCATCTGATAATGCAAAAACAACACTGGGGAAGGGCAGCTCAATGGCTACAATTTTGTTGAAAACACGGTTATATATGGTTAAATTACCATTTTGGTTAGCATATAGAAGACTGCGCCCATCCGATGAGAGCAGCGCATCATATTTTGAAGCTGGGTCATGTACTTCTGCGGAATTAATTGCATAACTAAAGCGGGTCAGAGAATCGTGAATG
>JBDLJO010000253.1:0-3595 GCA_039714275.1 Chloroflexota bacterium
TAGCTTCTCCTCCGTTACTCTGTTTTGGTTGACAGTATTATAACGGATTTGGCTGGCCAATCCCATCTTTGGTTCTACTCAAAAATGGCTAAAGTCGAGGTCTTATGAGTTGACTTATTTCCTCTTTTATGATATTGTGTACACATAGTAACACATATTTCAAAAGGAGCAACAACTATGACTTTACAAACGGTCGGCATTCGTGAGTTTAGAACGCATTTGCATAAATATACCAGACAAAATAAAGAACCAATAACAATCACCTCGCATGGTGAACCAATCGGATACTATATTCCTGTCGGCAGAAGTCCACAAGAAAGAGACTTTACAGCGTTGCTTGAAGCGACAAAAAAACTTTCTGCGTTACTAGAGGAAAAAGGAATAAGCGTAGACGAAATGGTTGCTGGTTTTCAAGACGCTAGACGGCGAGACAACGAGACATGAAAAAGGCGATTGTATTAGATGCCAATATCTTGTTTAGAGCAATTTTGGGGACGAAGGTTCCTGAACAACTCAACCGCTACGCAACGCGAATAGATTTTTTCACACCGACTTTTTGCTATGAAGAGTTGAGAAAACATATCCCAAAGATAGCAAAAGCAAAAAATTTACCTATTGAGCCATTCAATGAAGCGATTGAAAAACTGGAAAAGGTCGTTCTCCCACTCGATAAAGACATCTATTCTCACAGGGAAAGGGAAGCAAAAGACCGTATTAGAGAGAGAGACATCAACGATTGGCCTATCGTAGCGTTGGCCTTAAGAACTTGTTTTAAAGGGGTACATTTCACCCCACTGAAGAAAGACCAAGAAATTTTAGAATCAGATTTCTTAGATTTCTTACAAAATCAAAATCGAAAGTCACCATTTTTACTGACCATCGTTTTAATTATGTCAAACTAATACCACCTCAAAATAAATACTTCTCAGAAAAGGCAGAGAAAGAGAGGTTTTCATTCTTTTTTGGCAACAACTAAATACCACCACCGTGAACGCTGGTCTTATACCAAGAAAATTCATCCTCAGTCAGACTATTTAGGGGGGATTAGTTCTCTAAGCTACTCGACCCAACATCGTTTTGATAGACGCCAAGTAAATCATCCCCTCACTGTTGCGGGGCAAGCGTTCGTAATCCTTGCTCAAACGACGATAGTTGCCCAACCAGGCGAATGTTCGCTCCACGACCCACCGCTTGGGTAAAACTTTGAAGCCTTTTTCACCGTCATCCCGCTTCACTATCTCCAAAACGGCTTCTATTTTTTCGTTCACCCAACCAATAAACTCACCTCGATAGGTGCCGTCTGCCCAAATCTTCTCAATGGTCGGAAAATCTTCCATTATCTTATTGATGAGCAACTTTCCGCCAGCAATATCCGACACATTAGCTGCCGTTACCACCACATTGAGCATATTGCCCACCGTATCGGTCAAACTATGTCTTTTGTGCCCTTTGACCTTTTTTCCCCCATCAAAGCCCACTTCTTGTGCTTCTTTCGCCGTTTTCACGCTTTGGCTATCAATTAACGCCCCCGTAGGCGTTTCCTTGCGACCCCGTTTAACGCGGTCTGCTTTGCACAAGCCGGTATTGACCGTTTCCAGAGTGCCATCTTCAGACCATTTGGCGAAATGATAGTAGACACTCGACCAAGGGGGATACTCGTGGGGCAAAGCCCTCCATTGGCAGCCGGTCTTGTTCACGTAGAAGATGGCATCCACGATTTGCCTCAGATTGTTTTGTTGATTGTTTGCCTCTGGGGGCAACAGAGGCTTGATAACTTTCCATTCCTTGTCCTTCATATCGCTGGGATACCGTCTTGGACGACGTATCATCTCTTTTCCTCCTCAACAGGGCTTTTACTGTTGAGGAAAACATAGTCTGTTTTTTTTCACAACTTTTGCTACCCGTTCTTAATTCCTGGTCTTATGTCATTTAAAACAACTTCTCAAGTCAGTGCCGGAGAAATTCTTTGAATTTTGAACAATTCTGCCAAAGAAAATCCTTTATCAAGAACACCAAGCGCCACGGCAGGCACTTGTTTGGTTGTAAAATGGGAGCGCACAAAGTTGTGCAGCACCCAATAAGCATCCAATCGTTTTTGCAAGGGCTTCTTGTCTTTGGCATAAGTATTGGTCTTACGCCTGTAACAAGAGATTAGCCGCCGTAGGGCGCTATTGAAGCCTTCCAAATGGTTGGCGTGAACATCCTTGTTATCAAGATTTTGCTCTGTTTGTGGATGCTCTTTGTGAGGGGATTGATATTTAGGGCGTTTAGGCCCTTTTTTGTGAGCTTGCGAGCCTTTGTTCTTGACCCGCACTTTAACACCTTTTCTCAGAGTAGTGGGAGGACGCCCAACCTGACCCATTCTAACTACTTCCTGACATATTTCAAACAAAAGATTGCCGTAGCGGCGCTCTCCGTCGGTCACCAGCGACAAGTCTTCTGTTTGCTCGATAACTTGTGCCAACGTTTCAATGGCTCGCTTAAACAACTCCGTTTCTCTTGTACCGCAACTTAGTTCCCATAAGAAACGACTGGCCCGTTCCATCAACACAATTGTCCAACCTTCTGATTCGGCCGGAGGTTTATTCTTATCAACTTTTGTGTATAGTTCGTCACCTTCTACCAGTTGCTGCAAAAATTGGTGACACAAGGCGTACAATAACAGGGTCTCTTTCAGCCCTCCAAGCCTTTCTATCCACCGCTTGATGCTTTTCTTGGTGGTACCAAAGGTGCGACAAGCGGCATTGATGCTCATTCCGTCGTTGAGCGCATTCAAAACCAAAACAATGAAGCTCAACGGCGTTCTCAATCCTTCCAAAGGAGAATTTTTTGTTTCCGAAAAGTGCTTCCTACACTTTTGACAGCGGCGAATTTCTCGTTTTTCTCCACTGCCAACAACATAAGAAGTGTGGAACCCATGATCCGGGGAATTACATTTGGGGCAACGCAATGTGGTCAGTGTCATTTTTTCCCTCTTGGTATGTTTGATGTCTTACCAAGGAATTTTATGACAAGTTACCTCTTTTGTTAAATCCCATTCAACGACCCCAGTGCCGAGAAAACCAAAACGGAGGAAAACAAATGAGTAGTAAACGACGAACTTACACGCGTGAGTTCAAGATTGAAGCGGTCAAATTGTCATACAACAGCGAAAAAACGGTTGAGGAAATCGCTGAGAGTTTGGGTGTGGGCAAAAGCAGTTTACAACGTTGGCGAGGAGAGTTTGGGATTGACCCTGATCAAGCTTTTCCTGGCAAGGGTCAGCGCAAAGAGCGGGATGAAGAAGTGCTTCAGTTGAAGAAGAAACTTAAGCAAGCGGAAATGGAGAATGAAATCTTAAAAAAAGCGATGGCCATCTTCACGCGACACCAAAG
Source organism: Chloroflexota bacterium (assembly GCA_039714275.1). Taxonomy (GTDB): domain Bacteria; phylum Chloroflexota; class Anaerolineae; order Anaerolineales; family UBA11858; genus JBDLJO01. Next base: position 3,375 of record JBDLJO010000253.1, read on the forward strand.
ATGAAATATCAATTCATTGAGGATCATCGCGGGGAGTATCCGGTGAGTTTGATGTGTCAGGTGTTGAGAGTGAGCCGGAGCGCATATTACGCCTGGCGTCAAGCGCCCCGGAGTGCGCGGGAGATGGCCGATTTAGCCTTATTAGAACAGATTGAGGAGATATTTGAGCAAAGCCGCCAAACCTATGGCAGTTACCGTGTTTTTGTCGCTTTACGCGAGCG
>JBDLJO010000254.1:0-3557 GCA_039714275.1 Chloroflexota bacterium
CAGGAGTTCTCAAACACGGTACTTGATTATCTCAAAACGCAAGATTTTATGAACTGATCTGCGGGCCAGTTAGATGTAGAGCAAACCATAGTGTTGAAGTTGGGAAAGTTTAGCTATCAGGGAATAAACTAGTCTTGCTCGGGTTGGTGAGAAAATACCGCAAATCCTTGTGTTGTATTTAACTAATAAATTATACATTCACAGCATGTCAAATCCAGCAGGTATGCATGAATCCCAGCGGAAAGAGATCTTTTCCCAGGGTGTGAGCGGGGTTTTAGGGCTGGCAATCGTGATGATGATGATGCCGGGCATCTGGCCGTTTTAGGAAAAAAAGGGGCGCAATTGCTATAAGAGATTTTCTCCAGTTTTTGGATCGAAAAGATGGATCTTATTCATATTGAACAAGATTTCGAGTTTATCACCCGAGTGGGGTTCAAAGTTTGCACTGACACGCCCGATCATCGACTCGCTGCCAGAAGATAGGAACAAGTGGGTTTCAAACCCCAACGGCTCAACTACCTCAACAATCATCTCGACCTTAGGAAAACCTTGATCCCCAGGGAAAGGTTCAGCATGTAAGTCCTCTGCTCGAATTCCTAATACCATCTGATCAACATTTTTCTGCTTGAGTTTGTCTACTTGAGCAGGCGACAGCGGCAGCCGCATACTTTCAGTTACTACATAAGTATTTTCTGCTTCGGAAATAAGGGTACAATCAACAAAGTTCATGGGAGGGCTGCCCACAAAACTGGCTACAAACAGATTGTCGGGGTGATTATATACTTCCTTGGGAGCCCCTACCTGCTGAATCAGACCTTCATTCATCACCACCATACGATCACCCATTGTCATCGCTTCAACCTGGTCGTGCGTCACATAGACGATCGTACTCTGCAACCGGTCATGCAATTTAGAGAGCTCGGCTCGCATCTGTACGCGCAGCTTGGCATCTAAAGCGCTGAGCGGTTCATCAAAAAGAAAAGCAGCCGGTTGGCGAACAATTGAACGTCCCAAAGCTACACGCTGCTGCTGACCACCCGAAAGCTGGGTTGGACGCCGCTTCAACAAGGAAGTGATTCCCAGCACATTGGCAGCTTCATCGATACGCCGTTTAATTTCATCTTTGTCCAGTTTTCGCCGCCGCAAACCATAAGCCATGTTCTCATAGATCGACATATGAGGATAGAGGGCATAGTTCTGAAAGACCACAGCTACATTCCTGTGACGCGGAGAGAGGTCATTGATCAACTTGCCATCAATGAAAATATCCCCTTTGCTAATCTCTTCCAATCCAGCAATCATTCTCAGGGTTGTCGTCTTACCGCACCCGGACGGTCCAACCAGTACCAGGAATTCCTTATCAGCAATTGTCAGGTTCATATTGCTTACCGCCTGGACATCGCCAAAAAATTTGCTTACATTTTGCAATTTTAATTCTGACATCATTGTCTCCAGCTAAACTGCTAATTTATTCTCAAAGTAATCTGCCAATGCTCCAAAAAAGCTGGTCAAGATCAAATACATCACAGCAACACCGATATAGATTTCAAAAGCCCGGAATGTAGAATAAATAACCTGCTCACCGCGCCTAAACAATTCTTCAATCGTGAGCAATGAGACCAGGGAGGAATTCTTAAGGGTAATGATAAATTGGTTGGTTAAGGGGGGGATCATGCGTTTGAGAGCCTGGGGCAAAACAATAAAAATCAAGGTTTCAAAATATTTTGAATCCATTGCCCCCGCTTCCCATTGTGAAATGTTAATGGATGAAATCGATGCCCGCATGATTTCCGAGACATAGGCCGCTGTATTCATTGAAAGCCCTAGGATCGCTGAAGGCCAGGGAGCTAAATCGATACCCATGCTGGGAAGACCAAAATAGATTAAGAAAAGCTGCACAATCAAGGGGGTTCCACGCATTACAGTGACGTATCCCTTGGCTATTTGCATCAATACTGGGATTTTTGCTACTCGCGCAATGGCGATAAAGAACCCTAAGATGGAACCAAGAAACAATGAAATACTCGTGATTTGAACTGTAATCACCGCGCCTTGAAGCAGCAAAGGAATACTCTTCCACAAAATAGACCATTCAAGATTCATGGTATCTCCGTAAAGAAAAATAATAATTCATTTGGTATTGATTCACTCAGGAAAATATCGCCTGGTGTTTCTAAATTACAAGCAGCAAAAAAAAATAGGGTCTCGAGAAATAATCCCAAGACCCTATTATTTTACTCAGTCACTACTGGGTTACACCAAGCCATTTTGCATAGAGCTCATCGTAGGTCCCGTTGGCGTGCATTTCTTCCAAGATCTGATTGATTTTAGCCAAGAGTTCAGCGTCGCCATCGTGTACGGCGATTCCCAAACCAACACTGGACAAGAAATTAACCTCGCCGCTTTCCAGGGTCACAACAACTGCTTCTGAACCGGTATCCTTCAAGTAAGCAAGTGTGTTCAGGTAGTCATTCAACACGGCATCAACACGACCAAATTCCAGATCGGCGAAAGACTCAAGTGTTTCCTTATACTCTTTTCGTTCCAGAGCAATGCCCTGTTCGATGAATTCTTTGGCCAGTGCATCACCGGTCGCGCCGATCTTGACACCAACCTTGAGTCCATCCAGATCTTCAGGCGTGTTCACCTTGCCAGCCAGTTCCGGGGAAACCACCATCACTAAACCGGTCTCCATATAGGGTGTGGCAAAGTCAACAACTTCTTCGCGCTCAGGTTTAATATACATGGCGGCGATGGTCATGTCTACTTTGCGAGTTTCCAGGGAAGGAATCAGGGAAGCAAATGGCATTTCGCTGAATTCAATCTCTACGCCCAGTTCGTTGGCAATATAATTGGCAACATCAACATCAAAACCAATTAATTCATTGGTTTCGGGATCATGGTACTCAAAAGGTTTGGTAATAGCGGTACCAACAACCAGAACACCTTTTTCAGACAGTGCTGCAAGGGTCAGTTCGTCCGATTCAACTGCGACTTCTTCAACCGGAGCTTCTGGTGCTTCGGACTCGGCAGCTGGAGCGCATGCAGTCAGCATACCTAACATCATGATAGTAACCAAAATTAAAATAAGGGATTTCTTCATATTTTCTCCTATGTAATTTGAATGCTTACCAACCGGAATGCTATCATGGAATAAGCCGGTAAATAATTACATTGTTTATCAAAATTACAGTGATTTATGTCATGTTTTTAGAACTTTTCTCCGAAAAAGCAAGGTGCGTTACATCTGACCCCCTTTTCTTGAGCAGCAATGCGAAATAAACAAATTATTGGCTATAATGATATAAATAAGTCGTGCAGGGATTGTTGGGTAAGCATCGCTAACTCTTGAGCTGTATTTACCCGATCAAAAATAATACAATCACATTATGTCAAAACCAACAGAGATCAATGATCCGCTAAAGAAAACGCTTCTTTCCCGCAGTGTGAGCGGGGTATTAGGGCTGGTTGTATTTGCTCTAATATGGTTTGGAGTCGCCGGGCGGGTGACCTGGTGGCAAGGCTGGTTATTTCTGCTCTTTTTCATCCTTTATTCA
>JBDLJO010000255.1:0-3532 GCA_039714275.1 Chloroflexota bacterium
TATTCAATGCCAGCCTCATGTGCCAAAGCTAAAGTATGCAGAATTGTATTCGTGCTGCCTCCCATTGCCATATCTAACGCGAAAGCATCATCAATGGCATCAGCTGTAACGATTTGGCGAGGTGTCAACTCAGCTTTAATTAACATCAGTATTCTTTTTGCAGCTTGAACAGCAAGCGCTTCACGTTCATCACTTAATGCCAAGGCAGAACCATTAAAGGGTAAAGCCAATCCTAATACTTCCAATAAACAATTCATCGAATTTGCAGTAAACAAACCAGAACAAGAACCGCATGTGGGACACCCAAAGTCCTCTAACACTTTTAGCCGCTCATCACTTATTTTGCCGGCTTTATATGCGCCAACACCCTCGAATACAGAGATTAAATCTACGGTTTCTCCATCCGGTGTTTTCCCTGCAGCCATGGGTCCACCTGAAACTATGATTGTTGGTATATCTACTCTCAGAGCCGCCATAGCCATCCCAGGGACGATTTTGTCACAGTTAGTTATACAAACCATGCCATCAAACTGATGTGCTTGTATCATGGTCTCAACGCTATCCGCAATCAACTCCCGAGATGGCAAGCTGAACTTCATTCCTGAATGCCCCATTGCTATACCATCGTCCACACCAATCGTATTGAATTCAAACGGTACACCGCCAGCCTCCCGTACAGTATCCTTCACTGACCGTCCGAAATCTTGTAGGTGAACATGACCGGGTATGATATCAATATATGAATTAACAACTGCGATAAAAGGTTTATCAAAATCCTCGTCTCGCACACCAGTTGCTTTCAGCAAAGAACGGTGAGGCGCACGCTCATAACCTTTTTTAATTATGTCAGATCGCATAAATGACCTCTAAACAAAGAAGCAGCACGCAATTACTTGGAAAAAAAAAGACTGCCCGTCTGGGCAGTCTTCTCAATTCACCTGGTTTAGCTCTTAGCTCTTATCTGCTATGTGCTCTCTCAGTTACCCAAACGTGTTTATTTTCCTTGATCCCAATAAGCAGGACCAAGTTAATAAGACTAATAAGGATAATAATAATTGTGTTAACCGGCATCAAAAAATCTCTACCTTTCGATAAAGCAAAGCATTTCCTAAATTTATTGCGAAATACAAAGCTTTTAGATATTGGGCAGGATTTTAGATGAGTTGTTATGATCTGTCAAGGCTTATTTTTGTGAATTTATACAGATTATCTCCATCTTAAGATCTTAGGGGTAAATTATCTTGCTAAGATTATAAAAATGCTTTATGCTAATAACACAAGTACCAAATTCTCAGCTGCTTAACTCGTACTTATATATTAAGAGAGTAGCACAATGGTCGATAAAACGTTTCCTTTTTTAAAATCAACTTTAGAAGAAGTTTCGAAGCAGCATCCAACCCCCTTTTACATCTATGATGAAAATGCTATTCGCCAACAAGCTCGCTCGCTCAATCAGGCTTTCTCTTGGAATAACGGATTCAAGGAATATTTCGCCGTAAAGGCTGCCCCAAACCCTTTCATACTCAAAATTCTCAAACAAGATGGCCTAGGACTTGATTGCAGTTCGCTGTCTGAATTGAATCTCGCAGAGAAGGCTGGTTTGATGGGCGAAGAAATAATGTTTAGTTCTAATGACACGCCAATCGATGAATTCATTAAAGCTGCAAGCATTGGAGCGATCATTAATTTCGATGATATTAACCATATCTCTTTTCTTGATAAATATATCCCACTGCCTAATATTATCTGCTTGCGTTTTAATCCAGGTCATCTCAAAACGGGAAATTTAATCATCGGGCATCCTGTAGAATCAAAATTTGGACTCACACAAGAGCAGCTTTTTGATGGTTATCGACTTCTTCGTGACAAGGGGGTCAAACGATTTGGTTTACATACCATGGTCGCATCCAATGAATTAGATCTGGATTACTTCATTGAAACAGCAGACATGTTATTTCAGCTTGTTATCGATATCTCGAAAAAATTAGGAATCCGCTTCGAGTTTGTCAATCTTGGCGGGGGCATCGGAATTCCCTATGAACCAGATCAGCAGCATGTCGACTTGCAATCCCTAAGTGATGGGATTAAACTTTCTTATCAAGAAAGAATTGTTGCCAATAATTTGGACCCATTAAAAATATTTTTGGAGTGTGGTCGATTGATCACTGGTCCATTTGGTTATTTGGTTACTCGCGTCAGACATATCAAGAATTCCTATAAGGATTTCGTTGGGCTAGACGCATGCATGGCCGATCTCATGCGTCCAGGTTTATATGGCGCCTACCACCATATCAGTGTACCAGGAAAAGAATCTTGGGCTCCAAATAAAATTTATGATGTTACCGGATCGCTCTGTGAAAACAATGACAAATTCGCCATTAATCGCCATTTACCTGAATTGGCAATTGGCGATTTACTAGTAATCCATGATACTGGCGCACATGGTCATGCAATGGGATTTAACTATAATGGCAAGCTCCGGTCAGCAGAATTACTACTGCGACCAACGGGTAAAATCATACTCATTCGCAGAGCAGAAACCATGGATGATTATTTTGCTACGATTGATTTCCATGCCTTAGATAATTTTCTTTAAAGCATTTTTTTTAATCAATTTCTGATATTTTTATACATATCTATAAAAAGGAAATTTTACTAACGTAATACTTCAATTTCAGTATTTTCTTAGCGCGAATTTGGCGAAAACAGTTTTTTTAAGCCAATTTTCGTTTAGATTCTCCAAGGAGACTCAAATGATTCTGCTTAACCCCAATAATCATAATCGCTATTATCCCGATCGGCACTCACGTGAAATCATGCGCAAGACGATTGCCTTTTTTGAGAATAAAGGTCTATCAAAAATAAAATCGGACGATCATGCTCGTATTTGGTATGCCGATTTCCTTCAATTCATGCAAGATGAAGAAATTTTAGCTACATTACTCACACCTGCCGAGTATAGCAATAATCCAAATTATCGTTGGGACACTTGGCGCAATTGTGAGTTCAATGAAATTCTGGGGTTTTACGGCTTAGCCTATTGGTATACCTGGCAAGTTTCAATATTAGGATTAGGACCGATTTGGATGAGCAGCAATGTATCATTAAAACGCCTCGCCGCTAAGCAGCTCGTAGACGGACACATCTACGCATTTGGCTTATCAGAACGAACCCATGGCGCTGATATTTACGCTACCGAAATGGCCTTGACACCATTACCGGATGGCACTTATCTGGCTAATGGGGGGAAATATTATATAGGCAATGCCAATTTAGCCCCGATGATTTCAACATTTGGCAAAATCATCGACAGCGATGAATATGTTTTCTTTATCGTTGATAGCCAACACAAGAATTTTGAACTTATCAAAAACATCACTTCAAGTCAGAGTTATGTTGCTGAATACGCCTTAAAAGACTACCCCATTACAAATTCAGAAATACTTTCCCAAGGTCAAGACGCTTGGGATTCCGGATTGAATACGGTTAATATTGGTAAATACAATTTGGGTTGGGCATCGATTGGTATTTC
>JBDLJO010000256.1:0-3509 GCA_039714275.1 Chloroflexota bacterium
GTCTCCAGCACCTGACCCACGTTCATACGTGAAGGTACACCCAATGGATTCAAAATAATATCCACCGGTGTGCCATCAGCGGTATGCGGCATATCTTCAACCGGAACAATGGTAGAAACCACACCCTTGTTACCATGACGACCCGCCATCTTGTCACCCGGCTGCATGCGACGTTTCACAGCAAGATAGACTTTAACCATCTTCAGTACGCCAGGCGCCAAATCGTCACCCGCTGTCAACTTGTCTTTCTTCTCTGTGAAGTAAGCATCTAACAGTTCGCGTTGCTCTTTATGCTGTTTGGTCAATGCTTCGATGCGTGCATTCTCAGTCTCGTTCTTAAGACGGATCTGCATCCAGTCTTTGTGATCCAGATCTCTCAGGTAAGCCGCGGTAATCTTATCGCCGGACTTCAGACCCGCCGGACCGCCGGCTGCCTGTTTACCGGTGAAAACATTTTCCATACGGGCAAACAGGTCTTCTTCGATAATACGCCACTGCGCATCGACATCTTTTTTCACCGACGCAATTTCATCTTCTTCAATCTCCATCGCACGCTTGTCTTTATCAACGCCATCACGGGTAAATACCTGCACCCCGATAACGGTACCGTAGGTGCTGGCACCAACGCGTAATGATGAATCTTTCACATCAGAGGCTTTTTCGCCAAAGATAGCGCGTAAAAGTTTTTCTTCTGCTGTGAGCTGGGTTTCACCTTTCGGTGTTACTTTGCCAACCAGGATGTCACCCGGGCCAACTTCAGCACCGACATAGACCACACCGGACTCGTCCAGCTTCGATAACAGGCTTTCACTGACATTTGGAATATCGGCAGTAATTTCTTCAGAACCCAGCTTGGTATCACGTGCAACCGAGCTTAATTCCTGAATATGGATGGTGGTGTAACGGTCTTCTTCAACCACTCGCTCAGAGATGATGATTGAGTCCTCGAAGTTATAACCGTTCCATGCCATGTAAGCCACCAGCATGTTTTGCCCCAACGCCAGTTCACCCATGTCAGTCGATGGACCATCAGCGATGATGTCACCGCGTTCAACCGTATCACCCACTTTCACCAGTGGACGCTGGTTGATACAGGTATTCTGGTTAGAACGTGTGTATTTGGTCAGGTTGTAGATATCAACACCGGTGGCACCGTCAGCCGCTTCTGCTTCATGGGCACGGATCACGATACGTCCTGAATCAACCGAATCGATCAGACCGCCGCGTTTAGCGATAACCGATGCACCGGAGTCATGCGCAACCGCACGCTCCATGCCGGTACCGACTAATGGCTTGTCAGCACGCAGTGTCGGCACTGCCTGGCGTTGCATGTTTGAGCCCATCAAGGCGCGGTTAGCATCATCATGTTCGAGGAACGGAATCAGCGATGCTGCGACAGAAACGATCTGTCTCGGCGACACATCCATATACTGCACGTCTCCCGGTGCAGATAATGAGAACTCATTCATATGACGACACGACACCATCTCATCCAGCAGCTTGCCTTTGTCGTTCATGCTGGCATTCGCCTGCGCGATCACAAAATTACTTTCTTCAATCGCTGAAAGATAATCAATTTCTTTGCTTGCCACACCTTTTACAACTTTACGGTACGGCGTTTCCAGGAAACCATATTCATTAGTGCGCGCGTACACAGACAATGAGTTAATCAGACCAATGTTTGGCCCCTCAGGTGTCTCAATCGGGCAGACACGGCCATAGTGTGTCGGGTGCACGTCGCGCACCTCGAAACCGGCACGTTCACGTGTCAGACCACCCGGGCCCAATGCAGAAATACGGCGTTTGTGTGTTACTTCAGACAGCGGATTATTCTGATCCATGAACTGAGATAACTGACTGGAACCGAAGAACTCTTTGACAGCAGCAGCAACTGGTTTTGCGTTAATCAATTCCTGCGGCATCAAACCGTCCTGCTCTGCCGTGGTCAAACGCTCTTTTACTGCACGCTCAACACGCACCAGACCAACGCGGAAAACGTTCTCAGCCATCTCACCAACACTACGGATACGGCGGTTACCCAGGTGATCGATATCATCCACGGTACCGTTACCGTTACGAATCGCGATCAGCTCCTGCATCACAGCAAGGATATCTGATGATTCACCCAGCGATTCACATAATTCTTTTGCCATGTCGTCTTTACGTGTACTGAAATGACGATGATCAAAAATAACGCCCGGGCCTTCTGAGCTATCACGCTGCAGACGGCGATTGAACTTCATGCGGCCTACGGTTGAGATATCATAACGGTCTTCTGAGAAGAACAGGTTATTAAACAGGTTTTCAGCCGCATCTTTTGTTGGCGGCTCACCAGGACGCATCATACGATAAATTTCTATCTGCGCTTCCAGCTTGGTCGTTGTGCTATCAATGGCCAGGGTATTTGAGATAAACGGGCCGGTATCGAGATCGTTAGTGTAGATGACTCGAACGCTCTTAACGCCTTTTTCCTGAATAAACGCGATCAGCTCTTCGGTGAATTCAGCATTAGCTGGCACCACAACTTCACCGGTTTCTTCATCAATTATGTCAGTCGCCAGAATCTTACCAACCAGGTAATCTAAAGGTGCGTTGAGCTTTTTAACTTTCTTCTTCTCAAGCAGCTTGATGTGACGCATGGTCACACGCTTGCCGGTTTCAACAACAACCTCTTTACCCGCTGTGATATCAAAACTTGCAGTATCACCACGCAGGCGCTCAGGCACCAGGTCAAAACTTACACCGTCTTTGGTAAAGCTGTATTCGATGCTATCGAAGAAAGTATCAAGAATTTCTTCGTTGTTATAACCCAGAGAACGCAACAATATTGACGCCGGTAATTTACGACGACGGTCAATACGAACAAACAAAGCGTCTTTAGGATCAAATTCAAAATCCAGCCATGAACCACGGTAAGGGATAACACGTGCAGAATATAAGATCTTACCGGATGAGTGCGTCTTGCCTTTATCATGGTCAAATAGCACGCCCGGTGAACGGTGCAGCTGTGACACGATGACACGTTCTGTTCCATTAATAACAAAGGTACCGTTGTCTGTCATCAAAGGCATTTCGCCCATGAACACTTCTTGCTCTTTAACTTCTTTTGGTGTGGTTTTCTTTTTGTTGTCTTTATCATAAATCTCAAGACGTAAAACCACACGCAGCGGCGCTGCATATGTCATACCACGAAGCTGACATTCTTTTACGTCAAATACAGGTTTACCCAGTCTGTACTCGACAAACTGAAGCTTTACATGGCCTGAATAACTGACGATCGGGAATACTGATTCAAAAGCACCCTGCAAGCCAGTGGCCAGACGCTGTGCCGCAGTTTTTTCTGATTGTAAAAATCCTCGAAATGAATCAATTTGCATCGATAACAAATAGGGCACATCCAGCACAGGTGGACGCTTACCGAAATCCTTGCGGAGTCGTTTTTTCTCGGTAAAAGAGTATGTCATCAGTCTTCCTCGTTTAATCTAAAATTTTATTTATAACTTCTCAGC
>JBDLJO010000257.1:0-3507 GCA_039714275.1 Chloroflexota bacterium
ACATAATACAAATTTCCCGGAACCATTTCTATAAACTGGCAATTCCCTGAGCGGTCAGACAGCAGCATTCCCCCTTTCCCACTGGTGACAACATATATTTCGTCACCGGAATCAGCACCATGAAAGTGACCTTTTGTCATGTAATATTCACCACCGATCTGACCAGGATTGATGATGGTCATACCATGACTGATCCCTCGTCCATCACCTTCGTATTCCATCTCCCAGACTTTATAGATAAGCGGATTATTCTGAGATAAGATCTCTTTCACGGCATTTTGATCGGAATAGTAGTCTTTGAGATCACTCAAATTACGCTTTAGCAGCTTTCCCATTTTAAAAGATGAAAAAAGATTTGGATTTAGCGCGATGGAATAAGGTTCTAAAAACGGTTTCATAATAATGTTCCTTAAGTAAGTTTTTTTAGTAGCTATCCATAATTCTTAGCGAAGTTCCCCATCACGAATTTTCGGATAGGCTCTAGGGGTTTTACGTTTCAGTTCCTCATACCAGGCAGACTTTCAGATGATCCTCAATTGATTTGTTCACATCTGCTGGAGCATCACAATCAGTTACCAGGCAGTGAGCAGCTGATAAGGGTCCGATAACACCCATCGAGTTTCGGCCAAGTTTACTGTGGTCTACGGCATTGCTTAAGAATCTATCCATCGCTGCCCGCCCAGCATGTTTATAGATCAGAGACTGCGTCGACGATGGCCCTGACACGTCGGGCGGATACCTGCTGGATTACATATTCATCAACCTCATCGGTATTGCCCATGTAGACCGCCGGATTACGGTATGCCATCTTGCTTTTCACCGGTTCGTTGCTGGCTGGTCCGATGTGGATTTCACGAACGGCTGTTTCGGCAACGACGCGTTGGGCATTGTCAGCATCAATATCTCCGCCAGCCATAATGACGATGTCGTCCCCCGCTTGTTGCTGCAACTGGCGCAGCAGCGATCTTCCCTCCCAAACATTCGGTGCCTGACCGGAGGTTAGTACCCGCTCGATTCCTAATGATTTCAACGTTTCCAGGGCAGCAAAGGGATCGCGAGCCACATCAAAGGCACGATGGAAAGTGACGCGCATGGGACGGGCCAGGGCCACTAATTCCCCCACGCGCTCTTCGTCCACATTACCATCCCGATCAAGGATACCGATGACGACGCCATCCACACCCAACGTTTTGCACATCTCCACATTCTGCTTCATTGCTGCGAATTCCAGGTCGGTGTAATCAAAGTCTCCTGGCCGTGGCCGGATCAATACATGAACATCAATGTCGAGTTGTTGCCGCACCTGGGCAATGATGCCATAGCTAGGCGTCATACCACCCTCGACCAGATTCTCGCACAGCTCAATACGGTGTGCCCCACCCACCTGGGCAGCTACGGACGACTCGATGCCAGACAAACAAATTTCAACTGTTACCATTACAACTCCTTTTCTCGCTGACGGAAGTCAGCCATATCAACCACTGTGTCTTTCATCCGTGATTCTTCGGTAGCAAAGTCCATCAAATGGCTTTCCAACGACTCTCGCGCATTGGTCAGTGCATCCGCTTCACCACGCTGAGCGGCGAAAAAGCTGCGAACGACACCATAATCGCCGCCGCCATATCTACGCTGCAAATGTCCCTGTTTTTTGAGATCATTTAGATCCCTGCGGATGGTCATTTCTGAGACATCAAAGATCTGGCACAATTCAGAAACACTTATATTTCCCATTTCTGCTAAATGCTCGAGGCTAGCTTTCTACCTTTCAGCAACCAACAAATTCTTAAACTCCTTCTCGCGGAAAACTCTTCAAAGTTTGGATAAAGTGATTAGAGCAGTGAAATGAGAGCGTAGAATTGGGGAAAATATTTCACTACGCAAGGCGTTATTTATCCACACCCGTAACCACAATACCCTGGATGAAGAAGCGTTGCGCTACAATGAACAAGAGTAATGGTAAGCCCAAGGCCAATAAGGCAGCCGCCTGAATGAATTGCGGACTATGGTCATAAATACCATTGAACATGGGGAGGGCAACTGAAATTGGCCAGGCATCCCGGTTGGCAGATAGATAAATCAAGGGGCCAAAATAATCATTCCAGGCATAGACAATGTGAAAGACCGTAATAGCCATCAGGACTGGGTAAGACTGCGGTAAGATCACCGACCACAGGATGCGGAGGGGACCAGCACCATCGAGCATGGCAGCTTCATCCATTTCCCGGGGTATGGTCAAAAAATACTGCCGCAGCAAGAAAACATCCCAGGCGTTTGCAAAGAATGTGGGAATTATCAGCGGAAGCCAGGAATTTACCCAACCGATCTTCACAAAGAAGGTATATGTTGGAATGAGCGTGACGGTGAATGGCAGGAAAAGGGTTGAGATCAAAACAATAAAGAGGAAATCCCTGCCTGGAAAATTGAATCGCGAGAAACCGAAGGCCACCAAAGTGCAGGAGATAAGTACTCCCAGGTTGGAAAGGACAGCATACATGATCGTATTCCACAATAACCTGGGGTAATTGAGTGTTTCCCAAACAAATGTGTAATTGGACCAGGCTGGTGACCACTGCCAGGGACGGTCTAATGCACGCCACGATCCCTGCCAGGTAATCTCAACAGCTTCGGGGTCCGATGGATCGATAAATATAGACTCCTGACGTCCCGGTTTGACCATCGCCAGATCGCGTTCGGTGCCATCCAGCAGGGGAACGGTGTAAATATCCAATTCTTCGCCTTCAAATTCATATAAAGCCGGAGCTGCGGGCCAAATAGGGGCACCGATAATCGAAGTCTGTTCCCTAGATTTCAGGGAATGAAACACCATGAACAGGAATGGCGCCAGGAACAACGCCAAAAGCGCTATTGCAAACGATGTAGTTAGAAATGTTTTCAGCACTTTCGTGCTGCCAGATAAACGCGTAGTTCTACCAAACATTATATTATCCTTAGCGGGATTCTCCAGCGTAATACACCCAATATTTCCTTGTCGCGAACAATATTATTGTGACAACCAATATCACTATGAACAATAACCAGGCCAATGTCGCTCCATAGGACATATTCTGAAAAGCAAAGAAGGTTTTATATAAGAGCACGTTATAAAACATCGTTGCACCCCCAGGATTGCCAGAACCTTCGTTTACTACCAGTGGCACAAGGAAATACTGGAATAATCCGATAACACTCATCACCAAATTAAAGAATACCACCGGAGAAATCATCGGAAAGGTCACTTTCCAGAAAGTCGACCAAACCCCAGCGCCATCCACTTTGGCTGCATCATAAAGCTCGGTGGGTACACCTTGCAAACCCGCTAACAGGATCAACATCGCATTACCGCTGCCCCAGATCCCCATGATGATATACGCCGGGTATACCCAAAAGGTATCATTGACCCAGCCAGGTGTATTCTGCACACCCAACCCTTCCAAAGCCATGTTGATCCAGCCAGTTTCCGGGTTGAGCATCCCTCCCCAGACATAAACTGCAGCTACAAAGGGGATG
>JBDLJO010000258.1:0-3506 GCA_039714275.1 Chloroflexota bacterium
ATTTCAATTAATTTATTTTACGGGTTGGGGATCGTCACCAAGGTGACCACGTTTGCCGCCGCATCATAATAGTAGCCTGCTGCAGTCACACCGGAAACCGTAAAAGTAACCGGAGAAAAGTCATAAATCTTATCACTCTTAACCGTGCACCAACCAGTGCTGTCAGTGACACAACTCGCAGAGCCGCCGTAGCTCCAGTCACCGCTTACAGTCGCGCCGGAAACTGCTGCGCCGTCAACATCGAAGATCTGCACGCTGGCACTCGCTTTCCAGAATCGGCGGTTGGAGCTGGTTACGGTGCCGTTCATAGCTTCAACGTGCATGGCGATATCATCACCACCGCCGCCTCCGCCGCCCAGCGCTGCAATCGCGTCGGCAGCCTGCACCAACCCGAACCCGTAAGCGACATCACGGCCAGCCGCACCGAGATCTTCGGCAGTGGTAGCCAAAGCATCGCGAACCTGGGTATTGGTCGCAGTGATATCAGCACTCCACACCAGGGCTGCCACCGCTGCAACATGCGGTGTCGCCATCGAAGTACCATCGTAGTACTCGTAGCTGCTTACCTGCTCAGTATAATAGCTTTCAACAAGACCATCATGACCAAGGCTGTTAGTTACCAAGAACTGACCATCTTCCTGGCTCAGGCTTATGCCAATGATCGCCGAAGAAGCGCCGTCGCCCAATGTGCCCAGGAAATTGCCCGGTTCATTGTTGTAGATCACTGCCGCTGTGCCGCCGCTGTTTTGCACGTTCATTACCTTATCATAGAAGGAGATATCACCGCGCTCGCAGAGCACCACTTGTCCAGCCCAAGCACCGGTAGTCAGACACAGTCCGCCGTCGACCAGGGCCTCTGTGGTAGCACCGCGTCCAGAAAACTCGATGTGATTTGCTGCATAGGTCACGCCGTCAACCGTTAGCGAAGTTGCATCCAGATAAGGCACTGTGCTCAATACGCCAACACCGGGAGCAGCCAATTCAACTTGAACATTCTGGTTAGAGAAATCTGCAACTACCTTTGCAGAATCAATCGCCCCTACCGAAACCACGCTGTCGTAAGAAGCGGGGTAAGCTAAATCGGTCGTACCGTCATTGCTGGCAGCTGCAACCGATAGGATGCCGTTGGCATACAGTGTATCAAAGCCGCGCCGCTCAGTGTTATTCGGGCGTCCGCCGCTCAGGCTCATGCTGATGATATTCGCGCCGGCAGCCTCACATCGATTAGCCGCGTCGATCAAGGTGGACGAATAAGCCCATGCGCCGTCATCACCAAAGACGCGTACAGCATAAACATTCACCGTCCCTGGTGTTACACCTACAACACCCAGAGTATTGTTCATCGCCGCAATCGTACCCGCAACATGCGTGCCGTGACCGCTGTAATCCTGGTCCCAGGGCAAATTGCCGTCGTACCCACTCACGTTGACCCCAGCCAAATCTTCATGTCCGGTGAAAAAGCCGGAATCGATGATACAAACTGTGCGGTTATCGCCGGTCGGCGCACCCGCATCAATAGTGCCATCACGATTGACATCCCAAACATCACGCGCCTGCACCATATCAACACCGTAAGGTACAGTTTGTCCTTCAGCTTGATATGCGGATTTGTTGATTCCCACAGGATAACGCAGCGCATCTTCCTCAATCATCACAATGTTTGGATTGCGCTCCAAACCGGCCAGTGCCGCTTCAGGCACCGTCACTGCGATGGTCTGCAGGGCATCAAACTCGAAATGAGTCTCCCCGCCTGCACTGCTCAAGGCGCCCTGAACGGCTGCCTTTTTTCCTGGTACGAACTGCACCAGAACCCGGGCATTCCCCTCCCCGGAACCGGCAAAAGCCGCCGGTGAACCAACTGCACCAACCACGAATACCGCGATCAGAGCCAATCCAAATAGCATTGTCAATCGTTTCATAACTTCCTCCAATTAAGTTGAATAAAGATGGAACAACAATAGGACCTTGGTTCTGCTAGCTTTACAAATAAATATCCAACCACTACGTAAAGCAAATTACATTATGGCGCATTAATTTGTTATTGTCAAATCATTTCATAACAATTAAGCACAATCAATAATATATAGTGTTAGATTCTTGGTGACGTTCGATTTTATCTCCTGCTTAAGCACCCCTATCATCATCCAATAAGTTTCGCAGACCCCCTCTTGGTATTGATTTCCCCTTTATTTCAGGCTTCGATTGTCTCTTTTCCAGCGCTGAATCGCATTTTCTATCCACAGCTTTCGGCTGCCGTCGGGCTTTGCCTGGCGTTCAAATTCGATCAGCCGATCTACAATCTGATCATCGCCCCCCACCTTGCTCAGCAGATCACCATACAAAATTGAAAGGTCCAGGGCGTCGCCAAATACATCTTCCGCGGCATACGGCTTGCCCAATAGACCTCGCATCCATTCCCCGATTTTTTCAAAAACGCCCCCTGCTGTTGGATGCCGTTCGAAGTGATCACCTTCTGGTTCGTCCTCCGGCTCATATAAATTGACCCCGCATTCCGGACAGCGCGATAATTCGATATACACATGCGCGCCGCAGCGTGCACACTCAGTCTCATTTTCAGCGGGTTGGGGGTCCATACTAAAGGGCATCGCTATCCTCTTTTATTTCCTTATTTTTGGAGTTTTCTTCCGATCTAATCGTCTTGGGGTCTCTCCGGTATTTTATCCCACCAGCCCCTTTATAAGGCACCAGCATAGGCACATACCGTTGGTATCTTTTGTAATCATCACCAAAGACCTTGATCAATGCTCGCTCTTCTACGGAGATCAGGTAATGCGCGCTGATGATGATCAATACCCAGGGTACGATGAATATGAAATCCTGGTACCAGATGATGAATAGCGGCGGCAGGGTTAGTGTCAGTGTTGCGTATAGCGGGTGCCGTACAAAATTGTACGGTCCTTGCGTTATTAACTTATTTTCGCCTCCCTTAAAATAGACTTTTACCAGCTTTAGCGAGATATTGAACGAGATCACCATCGCAACACTGGACAGCATACACAGCCCGCTCAGTCCGATTTGCAGCTTGATATCCAGCGTAAACGGGTATGAAACCCACCGCCGGGTGAGGATGGTGACCACTTCGTACACCAACCCGATCAACAGCAGGTATAAGCCCACACCAAAGATGCCCCTCAATTTATCCATATGCGATCGCACCTTATTCATTAATCGGGGATCGAATCAAATGGGTTGGGCATATCGGGATTAATGCCCAATATGGCCGCCATTTCTTCCTGACTGCGATCAATGATGAACTCCACCCAGACCGGGTAGTGATCGGATACCCGGTACGACATCTGCCTCAAGGTCATTTCCTTGAACACCGCGCCGCCAAAATTAATCACCCCCGCTTTCCCGTTGGTCAGCAGATCGACATTACCCATGAACCAGGCAATTTGGTCGTAATATTTCGGTTTTGTCGCGTAGGTTGTTTTCAGGTTCAGCAGTTCGGTGGGCACATTCAACCCGGTGGAGACAAAGGCCTG
>JBDLJO010000259.1:0-3497 GCA_039714275.1 Chloroflexota bacterium
CTAGCCTGCCATTGTTCCATGAGTTGGCGGCGGTGGACGAGAATGAGTACATTGGTCTTTCGTTGTGCAATCAGCCATGCGGCCAGTACGGTTTTTCCAAATGCGGTAGGAGCGGACAGGATGCCGATATCATGTTTCAGCAGGGCTTTGCCAGCAAGCAGTTGTTCATCGCGCAGTTGGCCGGTGAACGGTAATTCTATTGGCTTTCCGTGATTTCGTTGATCCTCCACCTCGATTTTAATCCCAAGATTATCGAGTAGCTCGAGCAAATCATTTTGGCACCCGCGAGGTAGCGCGATATGTTCGGAAAATTCCTCCGCACATGCAATAACGCGCGGTTTACCGTATACGGGCATACGCATGGCTTGCGCTTTGTGGAATTCCGGATTCGCGAATGCCGCCAACCGAAGGAGTGAGTTTCTCAATGAGGAGGAAAGGTCTTTCCGAGGGATATAGATTTGGTTGGCCAATACGACCTTCAGTAGTTGGGGGTGGGGGCCGGAGATCTTTTCATTGGTTTTGCGCGAGGGCGGCAGTAGCCATGGGGAGGAGTCATCCTCTTCTGAGGCTGCCCTGACTCCAAGGATCAGGTCATGTTTCTCAGCAGTCTTCACCAATTCGGAAACCAGATCCGTTTCTGCTCTCTTGACTCCAGAGAAAAAACTCCATTGGTCAGCGTAAGGGGTAAAGAATCGGCCAACAAACATGCTGTTTCCGCTTTTGCGGGCCTGTTTTTGCAACGGCAGCGCAATCAGATTTCCGAAACCACCGGACGGCATTCGGTCTTGATTTGGGAAGAGTCGGTCATAAGAATCGAAGCCCAACTCGGGCCGGTTCTCCATTGCAACCGTTAAGATGTGGAATCCCAGTTTGCGAGCAAGTCTTGCAGGAAGCGGTTCCTTAAAAAAGATCCAAACATGTCCACCGTTGCCTGAACGGGAGCGTTCAAGATAAGCGGGAATACCCAGTTCATCACATGTGTCGAGAAATGCTGTGGCATCGTGCTGCCATTCAGCCTTGTCAAAGTCGGCGGCAAGGAACGAACAGGTTTCATCCGTCCGTAATGGATAGATTCCCATCACAAAAGGTTTTCCATGTTGATCTTTTCCAGAAAGGTGCTGACGAACTATGGAATCCGTAACGGGGATGAATTCCCGATATTCGCATTTTGCGCATTTGATTTTGGGTTTGAGGCAGATTCCGGGCCGCCATTCATTTCCACAGACAGGCTGATATCCGCTACGGCCGCTCTTCCGGCTTTCAAACCGAAGAGGAAATACGTCGTCTCTTCCTGAAAAGAGTTCTCTGAACAGGAGGATCTTTTCTGGCTCCGACGACTGGACAGTTACGAGCCCTTCTGCCGACGGCACTGCTTCCGGCTTGCTATGAGTCTGTAGCTTCCGGATTTCGGCAACAATTTCTCTGCGCCTCTTTTCCAGAGCGCCAAGTTCCTCTCGGAGTTCCTGAAGTTGTTCGAGCGGATCTGGCATTGGTTTTTACAGCCCCAAAACCCGTTTTAATTCATCTATGGAAGCTCTGTGCTTTTCGGGTTCCATGTTGTGGATGTTCCTAAGCTTCCATTGTAGCGCGGGCAAGTGCTCAAGATGGTCAACAGGCATACGATTCCATTCGGGATTACCTGTTTTTATCGAAAGCAGAAACAGCCTCTCGTTTTCTGTCAGGTTCTCCTGCAGTTCATGAACAAGGCGTTTTCGTGTTGCCGACAGCGTATCGATGGTTACCGGTTCCCGGGTCATTCCGGCAAACTGTGTGGCATAAAGATTATCGAGAGGCTGATCGTTGGGGTTGAGCAGTTCAGCCATGGGGCGGGGGTGGCCTGCGAGATATACTACAAAGGCGGTTCGGATTTCATCATTGAGTCCGAATCGTTCGAACATTAAGTAAACGTCAAACAAATCCCGGGGATGCTGGCGATCCAGTGCCGCACTGATTTTGCCTCCATAAAGATCAGGTATAGACAAGGTTCGGCACTCCAGGAACATTTCAAACTGGGTCTGAGCATCTGGACAGAGCATCCGCGTTTCCTCAGGTTGCACAGCACCCCTGAAAACAAAGTTCGGCTCAATTTTAATCGTGGCAGCAGGAGTACTAACGACCAATCGGCCGGTGACTCCAGTCACGAGCTGTTGTGTTATTAAAGAGTCGGGCAAGGCAGTCTGAATTTCATCCGAAAGCAACTCAAGTGCCCGTGATATCTTCCGAAGAGTCCGAACTCTTGGAATCAAAGGCAGGAAGGCCAAATCTATATCAACCGAAAGGCGGGGTAGATCCTGTACAAACAGATTCATGGCAGTCCCGCCTTTCAGGGCAAAACATTCATGCCTTTGGATCAGCGGCAGGACGCTGAGCAAAAGCTGTACTTGCTTGAAATATGCAGGATTAAACATTTGCGGATCCTTCCACAGGCGGAACTGTGATTAACAGCTCTCGGTCAAGCGCTCCCCCCTTGAAAACTACTCGTTTGCCACTTCCTAAATCCACTTTTGCTATATCAACGTATTTAAGCCATGGGTGCCCGCAATCTTTGGCCATCCATAGAAATAGACGTTTTACCCGCACGGATCGACAATCTTGCAGGAGTTCCTGAAGTTCTTTGGGACGAAGTGTGGCCAGTCCCTCAAACACAGTTCTGGCATAATCAAAGTCCGAATTATTTTTTATGCAGTAGAGGATTTCAAGCGCGGCCAGTTCCGGAGCCGATATGTTTATGTTAAAGCTCTTATGCGGCATGGAACTCAGCGGCAGTTTTCCGGCGTTACTGAAAAGCGATGTCGTACGATGTTTGATTTGAACACCCCAGTCCATCTCGCGGAACCAAACGGGGAGTGCTTTGGCGGTATTGCTTAAGAGTTGGACCGATTGGCCGGTATCCAAAGAAAGAAAGTGCCCCATACCCTTGAGTCGAAGGGCACTTAGACCCGCAACGCGAACCTTAAGCCCAAGCTGGGATTGCAAGGTGTACAACGCGCCCTGCCAGTCAACATGGTCACCATAACGTATATAGGCACCTTGCCCCAGTCGCTCCAGCCATTGTGAAGAGACGTACCTGCGAGCGAGATCATTTGATACTCCCTGTGCTGCCAACCATTTGGAAGTCAGCACAACTCCCGGTACCGTATTCTGCAAAACGAGGTTTATCTTGGTTTGTTTCTGCGTACTCATAATGCGTGTTTGTGCCAAAAAACAAACCAGCATGCAATTGCTAAATAGGTGAACGGAGATAAAATCAAGTTAGAGGTTCGAATCCAGTGTGGTTACCATTCGATATGGCAATTCGAACTATTTTTGGCTAAATCCCCAATTCATTCGGACTGGTGGGCTGCGCGGATGATCTGTTAAAAAGCGAAAAAAGAGCAATATTGAAAGGTTTCATAAAAAGTTGGAGATAAGCATAATACGACGTTTATGCGACAAATATGTAAGAAAATATGGGGAGATAAGTGTTCAGAGTTCGAATCCGTCAAGGACGACCAATC
>JBDLJO010000260.1:0-3467 GCA_039714275.1 Chloroflexota bacterium
GGTATGCTCGCTTGAAATGTTAAATCCAGTCAAGGAAAATTAGAGAAGAAGAGGGAATAAATTTGTGAGGAGGTAATTCTTGAAGTTGGTGATATTCAGTAGATAAAGATATCCACTGACGCTCTTAAGCCAAGACGAATGACTGGGAACTTGAGATGTTGTCCTGACAAGATTCCATTTCCGATGGGCGGATTGATCAATCGCCCAGATATGGAAAAACTTTAACGAAACAGTAGTAACCTTCAGCGAAAGATAGTTTGAGATAGCCTGATATTAGATGTGGCTATCTTAACCTAAAGCCGAAGTCGATCCAGCAAGGCGTAAGTCTGCGCATCATGCTTGAGCGTATTGATAACTGGTTATCGGATCATTTTTTATGGACATGTCTGTGGTGCTGGTCAGGCCAATGCGGGTGCGTATGCAGCATTTTTTCATGGGCATGGTTATGTTCATGCCTTTCAAGAAACAAGAAGGCTAAAGAGAAAATAATAATTAGCCCCGCCCATATTTGGCCACTCACGATTGGTTCGCCCAATAGGATTGCGGAAAGAAGTACGCCAAAAAAAGGCGCTGTTGAGAAAATAGTTTGACCTCTTGTTGCACCTAGCTTTTGAGCTGAAATGATATACAGAACAATGCTAAAACCGTATGCAAAGACGCCAACAAGTATAGCCATGCCTATCAAGTTAAACCCGGTAGAGTGTGGGTTTGCTGAGGTGCCGATAGCAAAATTAATAGAACCCGCTACAACCCCTTTCCAAAATGTTGTCTGCGCAGGAGAAATGTCCTCAATGAGTACGGTTAAATGATTATCTAATCCCCAAGACAAGCAGGCAAGGGCTACGAAGAGTCCAGCTGTAATGCCTGCCGTACCTTCGGAGTTTGCCAAAAGAACGGCAGCAAATAACATGCAGGCTGTTGCCAGCCATGCGTAAACGGTCAGGTGATCCTTGAAGAGAAAGTAACCAAGCAATGCGGTGAAAATAAGCTCAAGGTTTAGCCACATGGACACAGAAGCTGACGATGCAGACTGTAAGCCGAAAAGTAAAAAAACAGGCCCCAGAATACCTCCAAAGAAAATCGAACCTATGAGTCTGGATAAATTTACTTTAGAAAGGTGCCACGGTATTACGAGTTTTCCTTGCCGGAGAATTAACGGCGTAACGCCGATAGCAGCTCCAATGTATAATAACCCCGCAAGTTGAAATGGAGGGATAGTATTCAGCAATGCTTTGCTGGCCGGAGTTGCGGCTCCGAACAGCAATGCTGCCACTAATGCTGTAATTACAGGAATTTTTGGCATACTTTATTTCAGAGCTCACTTGCCGCAAGGTGATAACGGACTAAGCACCAAACATCAGAAACACCACAAAGGGCGACAGGCAATAAGCCCGTGCCCCTTGTGGCCGATGAACAGCGCCTTGTCAGGACATGATCGTCTAGGTGAATGACTTAACCTTCTCGGCTAATGTCAGAATACTCACCTTCCACTTGAAGCGTAATTGTCATAGTTTTTGAGGTTCTGTTCCTCCAAAACCAACCATGTTTTCCGTCAAATGCTGCTTCAACTGAACCATCCTTACGATCAGTTGAGCCTTTGTAATAGTTGTGATAATTAATCCGGAGTTTAGCCGAATCGCCATGGACATCAAAATTTGCTCGTCCACTATTTGTCCACCAGACATAATTCACCTTCTTCCCCTTTTTCATTGCAACCTTAATCTCGTAACCTTGATTAGGTACGAGGGTAAATGTCATTTCATCGGTCCTGAGCGGGGTTTTAGATTGAGTTGCTTTTGTTTTTTTAGGCGATTTAGCAATAAGCTTTGGAGTATCTGTATCCGTTGACTCCTTAACCATTTCATTAGATTCGCCGGCAACTGCTTCTTGGGCAAGAGACACTTTAATCTCACCCATCTTGGTCAAGCCGAGAAGTTTCCCGACACCGGTAGGATCAATACCATACTCGGCGGGAAGTACTGCTGTTAAAAGAACAATGGCAGCCAGGGTAATTGCTGTGATAGTCGACTTTATAAGCTTAGCCACTGATGGCAGCTCGGAGTTTGTTGGTCTATTATTGTTATTCATTATATTTTCCTCATTAATTGCTTATGAAACAAAAAATCCTGTCATCTGATAGCCTACAAAAATAAAGCCACCCGCCATTAAAGCGACATTGGCGCTATATGCGTGCCGCATGAAGCCACTTGAGCGCCGCCAGAACCCCATAGCAATAAGGATTAGAGCTAGGGCGATAATTTGGCCAAGTTCAACACCGACATTAAACGCAAAGAGATTCGGGATTAAACCATCAGGGGAAATTTTGTAGTCGAGAATTTTGGTTGCCAGGCCAAAACCATGAAAAAGGCCAAAGACAAGGGTGGCTATCTTGGTGCTTGGCTGAAAACCAAACCACCGCTGATACGCCCCCATATTATCAAGTGCTTTGTAGACAATGGAAAAGCCAATAATTGCATCAATCAGATAGGCGCTGACGCTGATATTCATCAAAACACCGGAAATAAGCGTAACCGAGTGTCCAACAGCAAACAGCGTTACATAAATACTTATATCTTTTAAACGATATAAAAAGAAAATTACTCCAAACAAAAAGAGCAAATGGTCATATCCAGTTACCATATGTTTAGCACCTAGATAGATGAATGGAATAAGCATGGTGCCGGAGCTCTCTTGGATATATCCTTTGTCCCCTGCAGTTACACCATGAGCGCTCGCATCAACTGCAAACGCAAATAGAACTGTTATTAAACCCATAAGAATAACAAAATTATTCCTATTAAATGGTCGTTTGAAAAAATCGATCATGAGTCAACCTCGTTGAAAATAGTACTCTCCCTTAACTAAGTTGTAATACTACAAACTAGTTTTTTGGAATTTCGGATGATTTCGTGCTGAAACAAATTATCCGAGCAGAGGGGGACCACGAATTATAGAAACAGAATAATGCTGCTCTTTTGTGAGGGCAGGCTCTTGGTAAAAAGAAATAGATTCCTTAAAGCCTGCGGGGGGGAGGTGTGAAAGAGAATAAGAGAACTCTTGGGCGGCAAGAGTTATGAGCGGTGCTGTTTGTAACCTTCTATTGTTCCAATCAACTTGATTCTTATAATCGTGCTGATTGTCATTTGTAGACGAAGAGTTTTCGTCACTGTGACTATGAGCTGATGCATGTTCAAGCGCTGCTTCTATAGGGTGATAGCTGATTTCAATTTCAAATGACTCATCTTGGTGGGAATGATGTACATGGAGAAATTGACATACTGGGTTGCTGAAAAGGAGAGCCAGGAGCAAAAAAGCGCTAACTCTCTGTGCATTCATAATATTTATGTTTTTCAGTATAGACATGGTCTTGTTTAACTCCTAGGGTATCACTTAAAGACAGAAGATAGCCGCAAGCCGGATAAAGTTCCACCCATTTATGATACATTGGCTACCTCAACCGTATTGCA
>JBDLJO010000261.1:0-3467 GCA_039714275.1 Chloroflexota bacterium
GTTAAAGATTTATAACCCAGCAATTTAATCTTGAAGAATAAACTCAATCACCATGCCAATGATGCTCAAAACCACGGGCAAGCCAACCATACCTCCTAATACATAGAGGGCAATCTTACCCGTAGTGGTAGCGCGAAACGGTGCTGGTTCCTCACCTTCGGCCAGAGAAGTGAGCATCTTTGCGGTTTGTTTCAAACCTAAAGATGAATCCTGCCCCATGCCAAAGACCCATCGCCAGTGGTCATCATGGGTTGTTGGTACGACAATGCGCTCGCCATCAAAATTATCCAGCCACAAACGGAAGGTTTGGGGCAAAGAAATTAAATGATCGCTGGCAATCACCACAGCTTTGGTATTGGCGCTTTCTTCACCAGGCAGGCCTTGTCCGGTGATGTGTACGGATACCGGCAAGCTCGAGGCTTCTTGTTTTATTGCCGCTGTTAATGCCTCGGCAAATCCAGAACTTTCTTCCGCAAAAAGGAGTACCGGGAATTGTGTGTAGCGATCTTGAATTGCAGCCTCGGCCAATGCTGTATCCTTGCGCAGCGCTCTCCAATGGTAGACCATCAGACCGATGAAAAGCAGCAAAAGTTCAATCATGGTGAATACGGTGCGCAAGAAATCGCTCTGCGTACTACCCAGCAGCGCGTTGATCAATTGATAGAGTAGAGCGCCGGCACTGCCCATCGTACCCATCACGCCCACAAAAATTGCCAGGTAGAGATAAATTTTTCGAATTAGTGAGCGGCGGGCGTGATCGCCGCTTTCATCTTCTTGTAAAGCCTCAGCAACCATAGGCTGCCAGGTTTTTATCCACAGCGGTAGACCAACTGCAATTGTCGCCAGCGCGATTGATAAACGTGTCTGCAGCCAATATTCTCCAGAAACAGCTGGTGCGTCAAATGCCAGATCACTTAAAAATGACAGCAACATAAATACGCCCAAGAATGAAGCTGCCAGTCCACAGAAGGCCAGTAAGTAAAAATAGATTCGCCTTAAGGCGGCACGGCGTGGTGAATCGGGCAGCCATTCAATTTCTGCTTGCAGCATGCGTCCAAAATAAAACCACAGCCCACCCAATGTGATCAGTGTTGACAGGGGAACACTGATTTCATTCATAAAAGCGGAAAAGGTAAAAGGTTTACCCAGGATGGCTTGGAAAACTATGGTTAAGATGATGCCTGCGGGAATCAGTACCCCCCCCGCACCTATCAAATTTAAGATACTTAGAATAACGCGGCGCAGCAGAGATGTTTTTTCCTCCGGATCCTTTAAAGATTTTTGCACTTGCAGCCAGGCATACAGCCACACAGGGATGCCCACGACCAGCAGTGTTAAACCATTCGATAGCATGGATGATCGACTGCTGCCCACCATTTCGGCAGTGCTGAAAATGAACTGCAGTACCTGCACCATACCGACAACCAGCATAATTAACCCATACAATACCCAAATATAACGATATATCCGGCGCGTTTCAACAAAGTTTTCTTGATCGGCCAGTATTTTCCAATCTTGACGTAATACAGAAGCAAAATACCCCGCAATCATGCCGTTCATCACCATAGCAATAACATTGTCGGTCCAAGACTGGTACGAACCAAGAAAAGCTTCTCTAGCAGGTAAATTGAACACCTTCAACCAAAAATGATTGATCAGCACCAAGATATTTTGGGTAATGGGAATCAGTGTTGCTAATAATAAGCCATAGAAGAAGATTGCCCGTATTCGACTGGCACGCTCATCTTTCTCGCTTTCGGCCATCCGCTGCGCCGGAACCCAGTGCAGCAAAAAGACCGGCACACTTACCAATATCGATGATAAGGCACCCGCTAATTGACTTGTGCTTCCCCCAACATCCCCTGAAAAAGCAGATCTAGCCAGCCCAATCAAACCCCAAATTGCTACTTCTATGCTGATGAAGGCAACAACATATAGGTATAAGCGACGTATGATGCGCATAACTTTACCTCCTCAGGTTTTTATATAATACGAATTAGAATACGCTGCTTCAGGATGGTTGATAACATGCCCGAAAAGTCAGCGAAGAATAAAATTCAAACGGATTCTACTTTATGTTTCCTGAGTACCAATCCCAGCCCCAATAGGGCCAGGGAGCAAAGGCCAGTTTCCACTGCTCGTCTTGCAGCACAAGCCAGATAGAACTGTTTTCGGACCAAGGCCGATCGAAGGGGCCGGATGAGTTGCGTGTAACTGTCACGGCAACATAGGCCTCATCCCCGGTTTGGTTGGTTGAAACGATCTGCATGCTGCTGTTTTCTAATTCCCGGGTGTTTTCGAAAAAGATCTGCTGGAATTGTGCTACGGTTGGCTTTTCATCCGTATCTTGCAAATAGTCATAAGCTTTTTGGTAATCTCCTTGATGGAGCGCCAAAACATAATTGTGCACAATATCTTCTGGCGTGTTCCCAGGTTTATAGTCATGTTGCGAGTCTTGACGAACGAAGAAAAGCACCAGGGACACCACAATAAGGAAAGCTATTAAACCTAAAATTATGATTAACCCACGGTCTCCTTTCATTTTGAGCCCTCCTTGTCGAAAAAATCATGGATCTTAGAAATTTCCATGATGGATAAGATACCTTTACCATCAATCCCCTGAGTCCTTAAAATATAGAACACTTTTAGTCCTCAAGAGCCTCGTCCAGAAAGTATTTTTAATCACAAAATAGGTGAATATTATTGGTTTAATTTTGTTCGATGTTGTCCTGGTTGGCTCCAAATCAGCACAAAAGAACCGACAACGGGCAAAACCAGACAAATAATCCCCCAGCTAGTTAATGCCCAAAGAGAGAGTTTTCGGCTTCGCAGATAAAAAGCAGCCAAAATATTGAGACTAAGTATACAGCCTAAGAGCAATAAGCGCATTGTGTCAGCTGATATTGGCATGATAAGGCATTCTCCGGGGCAAGACGAGAGGTTTCAATAAAATTGTAGTAGATTTTTAGTCCTACTGCAAGCGCTAAGTTAGGGAAGCGTAATTTAATTAAAGCTGCGGCGCACTCATGTGCGCCGCAGCTGTGATCGAAGTCTGATGAAATTGCTTCAGAACTAAAAAATGTGTTGGGGTTCTATTTATTGATTTAGAGCCAGCCGCGTAATTCCATAGCTTTAACGACTTTATCAATCGCCACCATATAAGCGGCATCACGCATATAGACATTTTCGCGTTCGGACATTTCCAGAACACCTTCGAAGGCTGTAGTCATTTTTTGATCTAACCTGGTAATGACTTCGTCACGGCTCCAATAGAAGTTCATATCGTTTTGTACGCCTTCAAAATAGGAGACGGTTACGCCGCCGGCATTGCACAAGAAGTCTGGAATATTGAAGACCTTGTTTTTCTTGAATACCGCATCAGCTTCAGGTGTTGTGGGTCCGTTGGCGCCTTCCGCCACTACTTTAACTCGATTGCTGATTCTTTGGACTGTTTCAGCATTGATTTG
>JBDLJO010000262.1:0-3451 GCA_039714275.1 Chloroflexota bacterium
TGTAAGGGCTTGCCCGAATCAGTATTGAAGCCTACTAATCGCGACGTGTTCCGACATTTTGCTGCTACCTTCAGTTTTACCCGTAACGAACAGGGCGTTCTCACCGGGATAGCGGTAAGCGCATGGCAAGCGAGAAATATCGTTTTTATAAAGGAAAGCAATGATCAATCTCGCGTATGATTACCAACTTATCCTCAAGCATCTGCTGGAGCACGGCGTTGCTTGGGCTCCCAATCAGGAAATTGTTTACCGGGACCAGCTGCGCTACACTTATAAAGATATGTACCATCGGGTACTCAAGCTGGTTTCGGCTCTCCAGCAGATTGGAGTCAAGAAGGGCAGCAAAGTTGGTGTCATCGAGTGGGACAGCCACCGCTATCTGGAAATGTACTTCGGAATCCCCGGCATTGGGGCGGTTTTGCATACGATTAACCCGCGTTTGTCGCTGGAAAACCTGCTTTATACTATTATCCATGCTGAGGATGAAATACTCATTTTCCACGAGGACTTTGCCCCGCTGGTAGAGCACCTCCGCCCGCGCTTATCATCTGTCAAGCAGTTCATCCTGATCCAGGATGGTAATCAAAAGCCCGAAATCGATGTGGACGGAGAATACGAGGCACTTCTGGAAAATGCTTCTCATCTAGATGAACTGCCTGATTTGGACGAAAACACGCAGGCGACTCTGTCTTACACGACTGGTACGACCGGCAAACCGAAAGGGGTCTTTTTCTCGCATCGGCAGCTTGTTTTGCATACCTTCGGGACTTGGGGATCTCTATCACCTCGCGCCAATTACAAACCCATGGATAAGCGCGAAGTTTACCTGCCTTTGACGCCTATGTTCCATGTCCATGCCTGGGGCGTGCCATATTGGGCTACCCTCTCAGGATTCAAGCAGGTTTATCCAGGTCGGTACGAACCAGAGCAGATTATTCACATGCTTTTGGAAGAGAAAGCGACCTTTAGCCATTGTGTACCTGCAGTACTTCAAATCGTGATTAACGAAGCCAATGCTCAAGGCGTTAGGCTGGACAACTGGCGGGTAATCATCGCTGGCGCGCGGCTGACCAAAGGCCTTGCCTCAACCGCGCGTAAATTGGGGATTAAGATCACCGGTGGGTATGGGCTGTCTGAGACCTGCCCGATATTGACCATATCCGATCTCCAGCCATTTATGGAAGATGAGTGGGACGAAGACAAGCAAATGGACTGGAAGGTCAAGACTGGTTTTCCCATGCCGCTGGTCAAAATCAGGGTGATGAATTCAGATGGAAAAGACGTGGCACAAGATTCCGCTGAGACAGGTGAGATTGTAGTGCGCTCCCCGTGGTTGACACCGGGCTATTACAAAGAAACAGAACGTACGGCTGAATTGTGGGAGGGCGGCTGGATGCACACCGGGGATGTGGCAACCGTGGACGAATACGGCTATATCCAGATCGTAGATCGTATCAAGGATGTCATTAAAAGCGGCGGTGAGTGGATTGTTTCGTTGGAATTGGAGAATTTGTTGAGCCTGCACGCTGATGTGCTGGAAGCCGCCGTGATCGGCATCCCAGATGAGCAGTGGGACGAGCGCCCCTTAGCTATCATTGTCCTCCGTCCGGGAGCCACAGAACAGATTACATCTGAAGTGATGCGTGAACACCTATCCCAATACGTTACCGCAGGCACGCTTGCAAAATGGGCGGTACCTGACAAATACACATTTGTCGATCAATTGCCCAGAACCAGCGTCGGCAAAATTGACAAAAAGGCGCTGCGCGCCCAATATGGAAATAGATAAGGAATAAATGTGGATATAAAAGCTAATCAAGTAAATAAAGTATTTGCTGCCTGGGACAAGCCAGATACGCCAGGGTGTGCCATTGCTGTTATGAAGGACAACAATATCATATTTAAGGGAGGCTATGGTATTGCCAATCTGGAGTATGAAATACCCATTACGCCAACTACCATATTCCATATAGCCTCAGTTTCAAAACAGTTCACAGCCATGGCCATTGCGCTTCTGGCCGATGATGGAAAAATCTTGCTTGATGATGATATCAGAAAGCATGTCCCCGAAGTACCTGATTTTGGTGAGACGATTAGTATTCGACACATCATCCACCATACAAGTGGTTTGCGCGATCAATGGGACCTTCTGGTCCTGGCAGGTTGGCGCATGGATGACGTGATTACTACTGCTGATGTGCTTGGGTTAGTCGAACGCCAAAAAGAGCTCAGTTTTAAACCTGGTGATGAGCATTTATACAGCAATACAGGCTATACACTTTTGGCAATCATCGTTGAGCGAATCAGTCGGAAAACATTCGGTCAATTTTGCGCAGAACGCATATTCAAGCCGCTGGGAATGCAAAACACACATTTCCATGAAGACCATACACAAATTGTAAAAAATCGTGCTTATTCGTATACACCAAAAGGAGATGGCTTCCAGCACGCGGTATTATCCTATGCCATTGCTGGCGCTACGAGCTTATTTTCAACTGTGGAAGATTTGGCACTATGGGAGCAGAACTTCTACGATGCTGCTGTTGGCGGCACAGCAGTCATCCAACAAATGCATCATCAGGGAGTTCTGAATAATGGCGAGCAAATTAATTATGCATTTGGCCTGGCTTCAGGAATGTATAAAGGATTGAATTTCATTTCTCATAGCGGTGGGGATGCAGGGTATAAATCGTATTTAATGCGAATTCCAACACACCAGTTTTCGGTAGCAATTCTCGGGAATCTTAGCACGATGAACCCACCAGAGTTGGCAAAAAGAGTAGCAGATATTTACCTCGAAGATGCCTTTGAAGAAGAAGTCGAACAAGCTATAGACAAATCGCCTGTAATAGCGTTATCTGCCGCCCAACTTGCTTCAAAAGCCGGAATCTACTATAACGCTGATAGAGAAATAACATATTATTTGGAGATGCGTGACAACAAACTCACGCTTGTGATTGGCCCCGGCTTTGTATTAGAGCCTTTGTCTGAAGAATTATTTCAGGAAGCCGCCTACCCGCAAATAAAATACAAATTTGCGACTACAGAGCACGGTGTTTGTCAATTTGAGACCTCAGACGGGTATGGGAAGCCGGATACTTATGTGGCTGTTGACAGCGCAAATCCTTCAGTAGAAGAGATGAATGATTATGTCGGTACATACTACAGCCCCGAATTGGATGTCCGCTATACAGTGATTCTTAAAGACGAGAAATTAATACTGAAGCGACGGAAATATGGAGAAAGCTCGCTGCTGCCAACATTTAGAGATGGGTTTATCGGCGATTACATGACTGAAGAAGGTAGTGGCGGCCTTTATATAAAATTCACGCGAGATGAAAAAGGTCGTTTGGATGGCATTAGCCTGTCGACAGGTCGTGTTCGCGGCTTGCTTTTCATGAAGCAATGAGCATGAAGACCATCCGGTCGCAGATCTAACTGTAAACACTTT
>JBDLJO010000263.1:0-3421 GCA_039714275.1 Chloroflexota bacterium
CCTGGTTTTACCAGGCCACAATACACCTATCACCGATTTGGCAAACCGTATCAGTGCCATTCAACGTTTTCATCAAGAAAGATTAGATGAAATTCTTGCTATGCTTATTACCCCGCTAACCATTACCCAGATATCACAAGCACTTTTTGGCGAAGTGCATGGCTACAATATATTGCTCGCTCTTGAAGAAACCGGCGCTCACATTGAGTACCTTTGTCTCCATGGTCAAATAAAAATTGCCAACCTCGAGGAATTAAAATCCAACGACATGTCATTCCCCATCTATTATCAAACCGTAGCAGCTACTAATCAGAAGCTCTAGAATTAGGAGGTATTTATGTATTCGTTTCAACCTACAGAAGAACAGCAAATGTTGATTGATGCCGTTCGACGCTTCGCTCTGGATGACCTGCGTCCAGCGGCACGTGACGCCGACGAAGAAGGAAAGCTCTCTCCCCAGTTGATTGAAAAGGGGTGGGAATTGGGCTATCTTCAAGCCTCAACACCAGAAGCCTACGATGGCTTTGGCGAGCGTTCGGCTGTCACTGGCGTTCTGGCCGCTGAAGAAATGGCTTATGGCGATTTATCGGGTGCCCTGGCAGTGATGGCTCCTGGACTCTTTGTAATACCTCTATTGCTGGCCGGATCTGAGGAGCAGAAAAAACGATATATTCCTTCCGTAATTGAAATGGAATGGAAAGCCTACTCAGCCGCACTCATGGAGCCAGATATTGACTTTGATGTTCATGCGCTCAAGACTATTGCAGTTGATGATGGCGATACTTATGTTCTAAATGGGGAGAAAGCTTATGTTCCTTTCGCTCCCGAAGCTGAAGCCATCATAATCTATGCCAACTTCAACGACCAAACCCAGGGCTTCATCGTACCAAAAGGTGCCAAAGGCTTAGAAATCGGCGCTCGCGAAAAGCTGCTCGGTTTAAATGCTGCTCCGCTCTATACAATCAAACTCGCTGATTTGCACATCCCTAAAGAAAATCGCCTGGGTGGGCCTGAAGGCCACGATTTTGCGCCAATAATCGACTCGTCCAATATAGCATTAGCAGCTATGGCAATAGGCGTCTCCAAAGCCGCACTAGATTATTCCCTGGAATACGCCAAGGACCGTGAAGTTTTCGGGGTCAAAGTTGCCCAGAAACAGGCCATCGCCTTCATGCTGGCGGAAATGGCTACTGAAATTGAAGCCATCCGATTGCTGGTTTGGGAAGCAGCTTGGATGATTGACCAGGGTTTAGAAGACGCTAGCAAACAAGCATATCTTGCCCTGGTAGGTGCAGCCGATACCACTATGATGGTTACCGACCGTGCTGTCCAAATTTTGGGTGGTCACGGTTATATCCGTGAGCATCCTGTAGAGCTTTGGATGCGTAATGGACGCGGTTTTGCCACATTCACAGGTTTGGCAATGGTATAGGATTAAAATATATTCCTTCCGTATCTCTCATTACAAATATCCATGCTAGATTAGGAGAAAAAATATGATCAGTTTCAAAACTCCCAAACCAATAGAACAGCTAAAAACAGTGGTAGATACTGTAGCTGTTAATATGATGCGCCCGGTCTCACGTTCAATGGACGAAAATGAGCATGCAGTGCCCTGGGATTTCATTAATTTTATGCATACTGCCATAAAATCGATGGGCGGCACATCCATGGCCCCAGATGAAAGCCCGGCTAACAAAGATACATCGAAAGAAAAGCGGCCCCCGATTGGCTTTCAACGTCTCGCTCATCTTGTAGAAACATTGTCCTGGGGTGACGCGGGCATGTATTTATGCATCCCGGGTGGCATGCTTGGTTCTGCCGCCGTCTCAGCGGCTGGAACGCCGGAACAAAAACAACGCTTCCTAAGCCGTTTCATGGGCGACAAACCAGTGTTTGACGCCATGGCAATGACCGAACCGCAAGCTGGATCTGATACCTCAGCCATACGAGCAACAGCAGTCCTTGACGAATCAACCAATCAATGGGTGCTGAATGGCGAGAAAATTTTTGTTACTTCAGGGAAAAAGGCTTTGGAAGAATCCGATGGATTTGTAGTGGTCTGGGCAACCATTGACCCTGAGGCAGGTCGTGCCGGCATGAGGTCATTTGTAGTTGAAGCAGGTACACCAGGCTGTAAAGTAACAAAATTAGAGCACAAACTAGGTATCCGCGTTAGCGATACTGCATCGGTAGTGCTTCAAGACTGCCGCGTTCCGTTCGAAAATATCCTAGGCAGCTCCACTGTAGAAAAAAGCACCAAAGGCTTTAAGGGAGCCATGGCGACCTTCGATGCCACACGTCCTATCATTGCCTCGCAGGCAGTTGGTATTGCTCGGGCAACAGTAGAACTGCTCAAAGAAGAGTTAGCCAAAAATGACATCACAATTCGCTATGGTTTGCCCCGTCACAAACTAACCTATATTGAGCATGAAGTCATTCAAATGGAAATGATGCTGCGCTCAGCTTGGCTGCTGACCATCAAGGCACTTTGGATGGCCGACAACAAAATTCACAATGCTAAAGAAGCCTCCATGTCCAAAGTTTACGCTGGCGATATCGTCGTCAAGATCACACAAAAAGCGGTTGAACTTCTTGGTCCGTTGGGCTACAGTCGAGAACAATTCTTCGAAAAATGGTTCCGCGATGCCAAAATCACAGATTTATATGAGGGTACTGGCCAAATCAATCGCTTGGTAGTAGCTCGTAATATCCTTGGTTACCGCGGCAGTCAATTGCGCTGATTATTTACCCGCCGATTTGCGGTAGAATCATCTCAGCATATTAGGAGGCTTTGATGATTACAAAAAACCGCGCCAAGTCTTTAGTTTTTAAAAATTCACGCAATTATGGGCCTGCACCGTTGAAATCTTTCAAATCTTTTTATCACTTCAAGCCCGGCTTGCTCATGAGCCTGCTAGTGCTCATCGTGCTAATTTCGGGTTGCAGTTTTGCTGATACGCTCAATATTTCATCGGTGTTTACTCCAGAACCATCTCTTACCCTTGAACCAACTGTAAATCCCACCCTTTTTGTTCCGCAGTTCGATGATCCATCAACGCCTTCACCAATGGTTCTCCTTGATACCGAAAAAACAATTCGCCCTTCATGGACTCCTGGAAAACCAACTGCGCGACTCACGTGGACCCCCACACAACCCCTGCCAACAAGAACCCTACGCCCGACTTGGACAGCGACAATTACACCAACCCCCACAAATACCCCGGAAATTGGATTACTCATATCCGAAGATTTTTCCGATCAAAACAATCCCCACTGGATTCAAAAATCTGGGTCAAATTGGGCCACCTGGATTTTCAACGGCAAATATTTCATGCAGATAAAAGCTCCCTATGTTGAGATTTCTGCTGGACCATACTGGCTAAAAACGGATGAAGTTGCTTTTGAAGCTGATCTTACT
>JBDLJO010000264.1:0-3415 GCA_039714275.1 Chloroflexota bacterium
CTATTAACCCCTGCCGTCCGTGCTGCTTCTTCAAGTGCACCTCGAATGGTGAAATTATGATCGCCCAGGATATAGCGCTCCCCTTTCCTGCCATTGATCGCGGCAGCAATATGCGCCGCCCCAACTTCGCGCACGTCGATTACGTTGATATCACCCGGCAGCCAGGCAGGTACCTTTCCTCTTGCCACGGCAATCAGCATACTGCTTAGCGTTAAGTGCACATCCCCCGGTCCGAAGACAGCCGTAGGGCAAAGCACCACAGCATCCATACCCCCCTTGGCAGCCGTGATAACTTTCTTTTCCATTGCGATTTTGGATTCGTAATAACCGCTCTTAGCCAGTGTGCCAGGGATGTAAATATCTCTTTCGTCGGCCAACCGCAGTTCCCCGGGCGGCGGTTGACCGATGGTGGTCAGCGAGGATGTGTAGATCAGCCGTCGTACTTGCGAGTCTTGGATGGCCTCAATAACCGTTGAGATTTCCTTTTCTGCTGTTTTAACCTGGGATGGCACTTCATTGGGGCGGCCTCCATTAGGGTAAAATGCAGCTGCGTGGAAGACGATATCCACATTCTTCATGGCAGATCGCAAGGAATCAGGATCGTTCAAATCGCCGTTGACCCACTCAATATCCAATCCACCCAAATCACCAACACTATCTGGATCGCGACGAAAACCCCGCACATGCCAGCCATTTTCTAAGGCTGCTCTGGCAATATTGCCACCGATAAATCCAGTCGCACCGAGAATATGAACTTTCATTGTTACTCCAAGTTGAAGCTATCGATTACCTTGGTGTTTTTTAGGACTGGATAATTAATCCTCACGCACCTCAAACTTGATCCCTCGTTCGCGTACCGCATCCATAAACTTACTGGCCTGCACCGCAGTTTCTAAAGGTACACCGCCTGGCTTAACCGCCCCACGTGCCTGGAAACCCATCATCATCGCGCAGTGCCAACCCGTCAGACGTTCCATTGCCCTGAACCCGGTGGCCTCATCATAATAATCAATTAAGTCAATCGTTACCGTAGTTTCTTTTCCATTTTTTAGGCCAGTTCCTACCACGCGCATCACGCAAACATCCTGGATATCGTCAGCGCTGATCTTCGGTTCTAGCAAGGTGTGAAAGACATCCCGGGGAACGATATCCTGATCACCGACCTTAAGTGCATCTTCAGAAAATAGACCCAGTTCTTTAAAAGCACGCAGCCACTCGAAATGTCCGATATAACGCAGAGTTTTATTGGTATAACTTTCCAATTGATTAGCAAAAGTCCAGGGCGAAGTTGAAAGTCCTCCCGAGGTAACATCGGCCTCAAGCTTTCCAAGGGGTTCGAAGTTGATATACTCTGCTTCACTTAATGTATCAACCGGAACAACATCCCCATTGCGGATGAAAAATGCCTGGCCGTCCAGTTCGTTGGTCAGGCCGTTGATATGAAATGTGGCCTGATAATTCCAGGGTGGCTGTGGATCTTGCGGCAAACCGCCATCGTAAATATGAATGTGTTTGGGATCATCAAGCAGTTCCATAGCATAAGCTGCCATCGTTACATTCAAGCCTGGACCCATGCCGCAGTCGGGCACAATGCTCACTCCAGCGGCTTTAGCTTCTGCGTCCATCGCCAGCTGCTCACGCACAACCCCGGTGTGACCGCCCATATCGCACAGGCTGGATCCCGATTTAATGCAGGCCTTCGTGATGTCCAAGTTGAAGTAATAGGGCACCGCGCTTAACGTAACATCTGTATTGACAAGAGCTTGGCTGAGAGATTGATAATCATTGACATCCAGTTCTATGCCCTGCGCTAATTCTTCCCCGATCAGGTGATTGATCCTTTTAGCTGCGCTGCGCGCTGTTTCAAGATCAATATCAGCTAACACGATCCGTTCTGCATCTCCAAAGCGGGCCAAGTCATAAGCGGCGGCCGTACCTTGCCGTCCTGCTCCAAGAATTGTATAGGTATAGCCAGTCATCTATAAATCTCCTTGTTTTCTTAAAAATCTCTTTAACCAGACACCAATCTATCAGCTTACCAATTATAGCCTTGAAAAGTGACCTGTACAAAGATATCCCTTTATTGCTTAAGGATGACCTATCGTGCTTTATTTGCTGCATTCCCCCCTGTATAAATAAAAGACCAGATAAAAACCTGAGTTTCAAGTCATATCTGGTCTTAATTTAGGCAATAATGGTTAATCCAGTTGATGATTCCCCTAAGTTTTTGCTGCCCATCGCCAGGATTAACTGTGAAGTTTATTCTACTTTATCCCATTCCATCAGTAATCGCTGTGCAATAACCGGCGCTTCAATGCTTGCTGCGGAGCCTCTCAAGGCATCTACTAATGGCTTTATGCGTTTCTGGACTTTTCGGGAAGCGATACCGTGCAATGCGTGAAAAGCAGCCTGCCGCATGGGTTCATTCATCCTGTGTCTGCTGAGGATGGCCAATGTAGCCTGGACTCCGCTGGCACCCATATGAGCGAGTACATCAGAGGTTGCCCAGCGCACTGCATAATTCTCATCTAATAGACCTTCAGCCAGGACATTTGCAGTTCTGGCATCACCAGTTTCGCTCAGACCGCGTGCTGCATGCCAGCGGATATGGCTGTCAGGGTGATCAAGTAAAACCACCCAAGTTGATTCTGCCAGCACACCCAGACTCCGCAAAGCCAGTCCAGCTTCACGATGAAGCTCTCCACCTCCAGCAATAAATATCTTTGCCAATATCTTTCCACAGTGCTCATCTCTCAGATCAGCAAGCGCATTGATCGCCCGTAATTTCCATGTTTTTGTTCCAGTTTCGATAATTTCGTCCAAGCCTGATAACGCAATCGGGTCTCCGCGCATACCCAGGATCACAGCAGCAGCCTGCCGAATTTTTGGTTCAGAGCTTTCTAAAGATTTCAACAGCACAGCCTCTTTGACTCCTTTTTCATCCTCATTTTTATCCCCAGTTAAAACTTCGATGATCGCGTTGTCAATTCTTTCCGATGAATCCGAGTCCGTGCGTCGTTCACAATCTAATTGATTGTTCCATTGTTGAATTGCTAAACACTTTAGTAAATTTCCCCATATACGATCATCATTGAGATCATGAATCGTAATTTGCATGATTTGTCGCAAATTTGGGTTGGTTGAACTGAGATAAATCAGCACCTCATTTGCTGCCTGATTATTGCCATCTAAAGCATCCATGAGCATTTTTGCTTCAGCTGGGTGGCGAATCTTGATTTTAGTTGTTGTGTTCATAACGACCTCCCGATGGCCTTCACGCAGTCCGAATAAATCACGATTAAAAAAATCCCTGCTTTTGGTTGATAACTACGACACCATTAAGGCAGCACTTCGTTTGATAAGGTTCGAAGCATGCATAGTCATCTGACCAAAGCAGGGATGCTTTCAGGATTAT
>JBDLJO010000265.1:0-3371 GCA_039714275.1 Chloroflexota bacterium
GGCAGTTTTATCATCATTTACCTGTAATTGATCTTCTGCTAAAGCAATCCAATGGTCCGGCAATTCTGGCGCTAACTGTTTTGCTGTTTCAAAATGCTCATGTGCCTTTTGACGCTGATTTAGATCCAGCAGCGCTTTGCCAAACAAGGTATGTGCTAACCCGTCTTGAGGGTTGTACAGCAGGGCTTGTTCGCAAATTTCCACGGCTTGCTGGGCTTTCCCAATAGTTAAGTAACCATTAGCCAACGCATAGGAATCACTTGCCAGGGGTTCGATTTGCTGTCGAATAATGTTGTTGTGTTCAGTTATTGCGGTTTCCCATTGACCATCTGCTTCAAGCCCTTTGGCAAGTGCACGCCTCATTACTACGTTTTTAGGTGCTAAAGCAACTGATAATTGGGCATAGGATAACGCTTCTTTAATAGTGCCTGCAATTTGTTGGGCTTGTGCAAGTGCCTGGATGGTTTGGACATCATTCGGATGCTCTATCAGATAAGAAGGTGCTAACCGAATTACTTCTCGGCTTAGATCAGCTTCAATCAGGGCGGCTAAAAGCTGATGCCATTGATCTTTGATTAATTCATCAGCAGATTCATTCTTGGCTAATAACAGCTCTAAGATTTCGCGGGCAGTTTTAATGTCGCCTTGCTGAGAATATAGGCGAGAAATGGCAATTTGGGTTATGGGCAAATTATTTGGTTGTGAGCTTGGCAATATCTTATCGGCTTCCTCGAAAAAATTATGATCAATAAATGTCAGCGCTAATTGTGCGTTTTGTGCAGAAAGAGGGTCCGCAGAGAATTCTTCCCAGCGTGCTAATGCTTGATCGGGTCGCCCACTCCGAATTTCAACCTCGGCAGCACTCAACACGGCATTATTCTTTATTTGTGAGGCCGTTTCAATGACTTCATCGTAACTCAAGCGAGCTTGTTCAAATTCACTTGAAAGAGCTTGCTTTTGGGCTTTGAGTAGTACAGCTCCAGATAGTAGTTTTTTAGATTTCGAATGATAATGATTCCCCGTTTCAATTAAGGACATATTGGCCAAAGTTGCGGCAAGGCGGGGGCGTTGAGCAGCAATGATCTGCAAAGAAGTTTGTTGCTCTTCAATGGTAGCTGCGGCGAGACGTGTTGATAAAAGGTCCAACTGCTGTTGTTGATCTAGTGGATTAGCTAAAGCTATGTGGATAACATGAGCAAGGGGGAGCGCTTTTACAAATTTTGACTCGCCGGGCAGCCATCCATAAAGACATGCCAATGCTGTTGACCACGGGGTTCTAAAGGGCAGTGTTGGCCAATCATCAGCGTGTTTATGCAGCGCCAGCGCCAGCAATCCTGCGTTCTCCAAATTTGATTGCAAATCTTCCGAGCTTTGTGCCATCTGATAGGTATTTTCAATTTTGGTGATTAGCTCTGTTGGTATTTGCTGTATTGGTGTATTGGGAGCAATATTAAGTTTAAGCAAGGCTAAATTGGCTGGAGACCATGCCTCGGGTTTACTACCTAATTGCTCAATAGCAGCATCTCTAAACGAAGCATCTTCTAGTGCTTCCCAAACTAAAACGTCTTGCCTTAGAGCAGAGATTACTTGATTCCAATGCTCTTCCGCAAGAATTTCCCTTAATAAAACGATCAAATTTGAACGCATAACGAGTTATCCTTGGGTATATAAGTGGATGGCAATGGATGCGAAGATTTGCAGTAGACCAAGTATGGTTAAAAATATACCCACACCTGATGTTGTGCGAATCATTTGATTGGTGGCGGTGAGTAGGGCAGATGCATTGCCCACCAACCCGGAAAGCTCTTGGGTAATACCTTTTTTGACCATTTTTTGTGTTTGCGTAGCAATAGCTCGCACATCACGTCCTAAAGCACGTGTGATCAGAATGATGATCCCAATGGCCAATGTAACGGTACCAAGCATGAAAAGGCTAGTGATCATGGTGAGTAAAATATTTTCAGGGCTAAAGTTTGTCATAGGATTCTCCTCAATAGGGTTGAACCATTAGATTGCAAGAAGCATGCCCAATTGCAGATTCACGAGTTGGTGGTCTTTGCATATTTTTGTCTCTAAGTAATTAATATCTGCAATATTTCTTCTTGACGATTAGGTGCAACCCCGATAAAATTCCACCGCGTTTTATGCTGTCGCCATTATTGCCCAGGCGGCTTTTTTTACGGAGAAAATAATTTCCGAAAAATAATGAAGGCATGCGAAGAAAAGGCGACTGAAACCTTGGCTTGATGGTATATTACGCAGTTAGAAAGATGATTTTGTCGTAATAGTTTGATTGTCGTTGAATAAATAATCGGTGATCAGACTTTTAAAATATTTTCGAGGTGTGAAGGTAACCCCTAGAGGGTGAGAGGCATGCTGAGAAGGAGATTTTTCATGGATAAGATAGTTTTAAATGCAAATAAGCGCGATGTATTAGGAAAAAAAGTTAAACATCTGCGTGTCGAAGGCAAAGTCCCAGCCGTGGTTTATGGTCGTGAGATTGAACCTTTAGCAATTGTTTTAGATCAAAAAGCAACAACTAAAACTTTGGCCAGTACCAGCGGATCAACTTTGGTCAACTTGATTGTTGATGGCGATGAAATTGCGGTCCTTGTGCGAGAAAAACAATTTGGGATCATTGATCGCAAATTGATGCATGTCGATTTTCAGGCAGTTGTTTTGGGCGAGATGATTAAAGCCCGTGCACGCGTTGTGTTGACAGGTGAAGCACCTGCTGTATCAGAACTAATGGCCATGTTAATTTCTGGTGCTGAAACCGTAGAAATTGAGTGTTTGCCTAAAGACCTGCTTGATGAAGTGGTCGTTGATGTTTCTGGGCTCGATCGATTCGGTGCTGGTGTTTATGTCAGAGATTTGGAATTCCCAGAGGGTGTAACGCCTTTGGATTCTCCTGATACTATGCTGGCCTTAACTGCTGCTCCTGCTGTTGAGGAAGAAGAACCAGACGAAGAAGATGAACTGCTTCTCGATATCACAGGTGAGCCTGAAGTCATTGAAAAAGGTAAAGACGAAGAAGATAGCGAAGAAAATTAGTGGCATTAAAACATCCCGCCTGACAATCAGGCGGGATGTTTATTTAAATAACAAGATTAATGAAACTGTTTTTTCGACCAAAGTTTGGAGCCATATTAATTGGGTGGATATTTTTAATAACCGCCTGTAAAACACCTTCTCAAGCTAACATTGTTGAAGAAGTGGAACCAACCGCGGACCTAATTCGTACCGAAGAACCGCTGCCAAGTTTTTTTCAGGAGGGTGTTTTGCGCCAATGGGCTGTTGACGCGGAAGCTAGTACATCTTACGGTGATCCAGAATGGGGAGCTCAGCAAGCTGTTGGGATTCCTGATACA
>JBDLJO010000266.1:0-3365 GCA_039714275.1 Chloroflexota bacterium
CCATGACGCTGGAGAGCTTTGAGGGCGTTGGAAATCTCTTTGGTCCTTTTGGTTTTCGATTGGAGGGTGAGCAAAATAGCGCGGGCTTCCTGAGGGTAGGATGCAGCCCAGGAGCCAGAAATTGACCGGGCGATAAGCCAAACGTTGAGGCGTGGGGCTGATACCCAATCATCCAGCAATGCTAAAACGATATCCGAAAACCCAGATTCCGCTAAATCTTTCAAAGCTTTTGCCAGAGCAAAGATGACCCCGTCGTTGGGATCACTTCCAAGCGGGAGGAGCCAGGCGGGAATTTGGGTCTGATATGCGGCAGCCAACGGGGGGATAAAATTCAATGCAACGGCGCGCACCTTAGGGGCGTCATCAACCAACCAAGAACCAGCCAATTCGGGGAGCGCCGGAGGAACGGGCTGATCCAAATCGAGATCTGAAAGGGCACCCCCTAAAACCAGGCGTACTTCTTCACGAGCATCTTTGGCGGCACGGTGCAGAATCCGAGTATCAACATCACCAGTGCCCAAGAAACGATAGGCCAAGGATGCGGCCGCCAAAGACCGATAAGCCGCAAGAGGGGAATCAAGCCAGGGTGACAGCTCCACCGCAGGGCGGCGAGCAAGCATGCGGGCGGCAGGGTGGATAACCTGTTTGATAAATCCTGCCGGAAGCTGATCATTGGCAGCAACATAGGGCCAGGCACGTAAATTACCAAGCGCCAGCTCGACCGATTGAGGGTGTCCAATACGAACAGCCGCTTTTAAATCGCTGAGAAAACTACGGGGATTGGGTTTCATGATAGATTTTCTCTAAGTCATCCTGGTTCAAGAACCCGTCAGCGGCACCCTGGGCACCAATTTTGTAAGAAGCAAAAACCACCGCTCTGCGAATCGCTTGATAGGGGTCATTGGAAGTCAGGTAGCAGTGGATGAAGGCGGAAAAAAGCGCATCACCAGCGCCAATGGTATTAATGATCGGGCGCACACGAACTGCGGGAATATGCTCCGGTTCATCCTCCCCACGAACTGAGAGTAAAGCACCATCTGAACCCAAACCAATGACCAATATTTTCGGATCAAAGGTATTCCTAACCTGATTTACCCAGGCATCCGGGGAGATGGGCAGGGATTCATGACTCATAAATAAGATGTCTGCGGCAGCCATAAAATCTCGATTGTATTGATCATCCAATTCAGCAATGGCGTGAACATCAGCAGCGATGGTCACACCATGCGCACGAGCAACATCCAGCAGCGGACGAGAAAAATTGGTATTGGATAAAATCGCTAAATCGGGCTCACCAATCAGGCGCTCAAAATTCTTTATTGGATAGACCTGATCTTGAATGGTTTTCAAATCTGCATGGATTTGACGGCGGCCATCCGGATCGTAGAGAATCACAGATTGGGCTGTCTCTTCCATCAAACCGAGGACATTGGAATCGACAATACCTTCCAAAGCCAGGGCAGAGCGTACTTGATCTGCAGGGATATCCTGCCCGATAATGGAAAGCAAATCCACATCATCCCCCAGGGTTGTGAGCGCTTTGGCAATATTGTAACCAACCCCCGAAACAGAAGTCCTGACGCCGTGAAAAGGATAGCAGACCGGGAAATAAGGAAGAGGGAAGCCATCAACCTTAAGGGTAGTCTCAATATTAATTAAGCCGGAAACAAGAATACGAGACATAGGTTCAAGTAAGGAGGTGCCGCCGCTACGGTCCAGCTAAAGCATCCAAAGCAGCCTGCCCAATTTCGGCCGGATCGCTCTGCTCTTTGATAGATTCCAGCGTACTACTCTGCAAAACAGGGCCCAGTGCGGCAATAATATCCGTAGAA
Organism: Chloroflexota bacterium; assembly: GCA_039714275.1. Lineage (GTDB taxonomy): Bacteria > Chloroflexota > Anaerolineae > Anaerolineales > UBA11858 > JBDLJO01. The sequence goes on from JBDLJO010000266.1 coordinate 1,833, forward strand.
GGCATCAAAACTGCCGAGGTACAAACTTGCTCGAGCAAACCGCTTAACGGTGTATTCTCCCAAGCACTCAGCCCGCTGGGACGAAGGGGCAAATAGCCGGCGGCAGCAGCCCAATCTGAAGCATATTCGCCAATCGAGAGGAATTCTGCCAGTTCTGCGCTGAGTGCCTGACGCTCGGGGTCGGGACTGGCTAACGCCCAAGACCAACCTGCCGCGGTCGTAAAAGCCTCCCCATCTGGGGTTGGCACCCGGGCGGCCATTGAATCAGGGGGTAAAGCTTGTAAGTAACGCGAAGCCCAGGTGATGGACATCTGAGCGCCCTGATCCTGGAACGCATCCCAGGCTTGAAGATCGGTTTCGTAGGACGTGAGCCAGAAAGGAAAAACGCCATTTACGCTGCCTTGATTATAAAAAGTGAGCACATCCGTAAGGGGGAGCAAATCGAGGGTGGGACGACCATCATCGTCCACGATATTCCCGCCAGCGGCCTGGTAAAAAGTCAATGTTATCAGGGCATCCTGGTCAGCGGCGGGAAAACTAATGGGATGGGTAACTTCCAACGTGGAAGCCCAATCAACGGGCCCATCTTCAATGGAAGCAGGTCGGTAAACCGAAATTAAAGCATCGCCTGCAAAGGGAATGCCATAAATGTTATCTTGAATATAGGATAACTGACGGGCATACTCATACCAATCGGGATCATCCATAACCGTGGTCAAGCCATCGAAAGCGTGAATCAATCCCTTGATGGCAGCGTCCTGCAATGCGGGGTAAGGAAGTGCGACAAGATCGGGCAAAGCCAGCGGTGCGGCAGCGCTGGCTGTCTGTAAGGTGTCAGCGATACCACCGGGACCATCGATTTCTTTGACGCGGGTTTCAATGCGCACTTGAGGACGGCGAGCGCTGAATTCTTCGAGGCGCGCCTGGAATAACTGGCTGGCAGGGGTCTCAGCCGCAGGGTCAAATTCGGGGGGCAGCCAAATCACCAGGGTGACTGCGCTTGCTGAAGGAGAATCTACATCTGCTGTTCCCGGCGCGGCAATTGTCGATGTGGGGATGATCTCCTCGGGTGGGGGTTCGCTCACCACAGGGACTGCAGTACAAGCAGCAAGCCAAGAGGCTGCCAAAATTATCAATATCCAAAACTGTATTCTTTTCATAAAATTTACCAAGACCATGATGATGGTGAGTATTAATCCATTGAAGGTGGAGGTATTGTAATAATTGGGATTATTGTATTATCCGACGGTGGCGTGAGGGTATAGGTAGCCGTAGGTGTGGGCGTTTCAGTAGGTGTTTCGGTGGGCGTCTCAGTGGGCGTCTCAGTGGGCGTCTCAGTGGGCGTACCCGTCAGTGTTAAGGTTGGTGAAAGCGTGGCTGTGGGTGTTAAAGTGGCCGTCATCGTAGGTGTCAGCGTGGGATAGGAGGTGGCGGTGGGTTTGACCGGCGTAACCGTCATTGTGGGCGATGGTGTGATGGTAGGTGTAGGTGTTGGGAGTTTGGCAAAATTAGCCACAACCCACCCAGCACAAT
>JBDLJO010000267.1:0-3361 GCA_039714275.1 Chloroflexota bacterium
GTGCAGAAGGGATGGGACGTGAAGGATATTGTTATGGAAGAAGTGATTGTACAGGTGCGATAAATTGCGTATTACAATATGGCGATATGGATTACCACGGTGCAAATCGATAAAAGCCATATATGCTGGACAGAAACTCTGATCACAGGCCAAATCTAAAAGCTTTGATCGCTAACTGGTTTGCAAATCCGGTTTTTCAGACTTCAACAAGGGACCATAAATGAATGTTTTTCGTATTAACACCCGCACCCAAACCTTGACCATTGAACCTACCCTGGAGAAATGGCGGCACCTTGGCGGGAGGGGACTGCTGGCCCAGATTCTTGTTGACGAAGTTCCCGCTACCTGTGAACCGCTTGGTGAGGATAATAAATTGATCTTTGCGCCGGGATTGCTGGTTGGACAGAGGCTCTCCTCTTGCGATCGTATTTCAATTGGCGGCAAATCTCCCCTCACCAATGGGGTCAAGGAGTCAAATGCTGGCGGCACGACAGGTCTGGCGATCGCGCATTTGGGCATCAAGGCGCTGATTCTTGAAGATAAACCAAAAGACGATCAGTGGCAAATCATTTATCTGTCAGCGGGTGGGGTAAAGTTTATCCCGGCGGGTGAACTGGTTGGCATGGGCGTCTTTGAGGCCGCGCCGCTTTTACTTGAAAAATACGGCAGCAAGACAGCCATGGCTTTAATTGGTCCCGGCGGTGAGATGGGGCTGCGAGCGGCAGGCATCCAAAATCTCGACAAAGATCGTGTCCCATCCCGGATTGCGGCGCGCGGCGGCTTGGGCGCTTTAATGGGGTCAAAGCGCATCAAAGCCATTGTGATTGACTACAGCGGCGGCGAAAAACCACCCATTGCCGATCAGCCCGGCTTCCAGACGGCGAAAAAAACCTACACAAAAGCGCTCATGGAGCATCCCCAGACCACCACGTATAGAGATTACGGCACTGCCGCGATGGCTAATATGACTAATCATTTCGGCTGCCTGCCCACGCGTGGATTTTCCGAAGGACAATTTGAAAATGTAGAAAAAATCAGCGGTGAGCATATGAGCGCCACGCTGCTCTCCCGCAGCGGCGAGAGCAGCCCTACCCACGCCTGCATGCCCGGATGCACGATCCAATGTTCCAATATCTACGGCGGTGAAGACGGCAAGGTCATTGTATCGCCCCTCGAGTATGAAACCATCGGTTTAATGGGATCAAACCTCGGCATTGACGATTTGGATGAGATTGCCCGGTTGAGCTGGGAGGTTAGCGACCTGGGTTTAGATACGATTGAAATTGGCGCCGCGCTGGGAGTGGCGGCTCATGCAGGACTGTTGGATTGGGGGGATGGGAGGCGAGTTGGCGAACTTATTTCCGAAATTCGGGCAGGTACGCCGCTTGGACGGATACTTGGCAGCGGCGCCGCAACAGCAGGACGCGTATTGGGTGTGGAAAACGTGCCTGCTGTCAAAGGGCAGGCGATGCCGGCCTACGATCCTCGGGCAATTAAAGGCACGGGTGTGACCTATGCGACATCTCCTCAAGGGGCAGATCACACTTGTGGCTTGACCATCCGGGCCAATATCAAACATACTGACCCTGAAGGGCAGGCTGAAATCTCGTTAGCCGGGCAGATTAGTATGGCTGGATATGATACCCTCGGTGCGTGCATTTTTGCAGGTTTCGGCTTTGCTGTGTCCCCCGGCAGTATCGCCGCGCTGCTGAACGCCCGATACGGTTGGGATGTTGATGAAAATATCCTTACAGCTTTGGGCACAGAAACGCTCAAACTGGAGCGTGAGTTTAATCGGCTGGCAGGATTCACTTCCGCTGATGACCGTATCCCCGAATGGATGACGCGTGAACCCGTTCCCCCAACCAATGCCGTCTTTGATGTTCCGACCGAAGATTTGGATGGCGTATTTAACGGATAGACGAGTGGGATCTGTTTTATGGATGACTGCACCCGCCTCGAGGGATCTGCCTTCAAAATGAGTGAACGAAAGGTGTGGGATGTACCGCACTATCTTCTTTTCGATGTATTGACCAAATAAATCCCGCCCAGGGTTACCAGTCCGCCGATAATCTGCCAGGTTGTTAGCAATTCCTTGGCCAGCGGGATTGCTAACAGGGCGGTCAGGACGGGTTGGGCAACCATCGAGGGGGTGACAACGGAAGCGGGAATATTTCCTAAGGCGTATGTGATGCAGTAATAAGCGCCTAGTTGGGAAATCAGGGCCGCAGTCAGGAAGGTGAGATAGGTGGTTTGAGTGTAGCCAGTCAGCGGCAAGCCTAGCAGCTGGGTAATGATCAATAAAGTTAGAGCGTTGACGACAGTCATGATCCAAAGGGCGGGCAGGACATCAAGGTTATCGCGCCCCTTTTGAGTGGCGAGGAAAAACCCCCCATAGAATATACTAGAAGAAATGGCCAACAAATCTCCAGTGACAAAATTAGGGCGCAGAAAAATGGTGCTGCCTAAAACAGCCGAGGCGCCTGCTAAAACACTCACTAAACCGATCCAGAATCGAAAGCCTAAACGTTCTTTCAGGAATATAATTGCAAACAACGCCACCCATAAAGGGGATATGTTGTTGAGCAGGGTTGCATTGGCTACGGTGGTTTTTTCAACAGCAGTGCTCCATAGAAAATGATCCAACCCTGAGAAAATGCCAGCGACAACAGGAAAGACCAAAACCCTGAGCGTGAGCTGACTTTTAATTTTCTTTAGTTTGGGTACAGCAAAGGGCGCCAGGATGGTCGATGTGATCAGCATCCGGTAAAAAGAAGTAATAACGCCGGGTGCATCTGCCCACCTTATAAAAAGCGGAGAAAGAACTAACGCCAGTATTCCTATTCCAAGTACCAGATAAGCATTGTACTTTCCGGGCTGCTGATCAGAATTAACGGGGGCGATGTGATTAGGATTTTGATTGTTTAACTGCATAGTTCTCCGTGTGATCTAGTTGAGGGCAATTCCTTGTGGAAATTGAGATTTCTTAGAGCGCAATCAATTTTTTTCAGCCGCACGCAGGGCTTTGTTAATTGGGGAAGATTATACATTATTTGAAAGTGACAGTATTGAACTGCGACTAGATATGATAGTAAGCATTTGTCAATGTGCTGATCAAAAAAAATCCGCAAAAGGTTTGCTCTGCAGCTAGAATTGACCTTTTCCATCAAAATTGCTATTATCCATTCATGACTTTTAGCTCACGTTTTAACGCGCAATCCCTAGATTCCCACCACCGGCATTTAGCTGTCAAAGAGATATTGTCCGCTGCGCTGGAAGCCGCTGATCCAGCCCAAGCAGTAAGTTCTGCGCTGGTATTGGAACAAGGACTGCTCAATATAGGGGAACAGTCATTTCTCCT
>JBDLJO010000268.1:0-3351 GCA_039714275.1 Chloroflexota bacterium
ATACCGCCCACACATATACCCCCATATCCGGGGGCTTTTGGTTTAAAGTGTTTTTGATTTGTGTAATTTTTTTCTGACTTCGAATTAGTTTAACAGAATTCATAATCCTGATTTTTGCAAACACAATTCCAATAGAGAGCAGTTATGTTTACTAGTAATAATCTAGTATGAAAATAGCTGGGTTGCCAAAATTGATGCTAAAGGGAGCAGAGAAGTTGAGCAGACACATTATGTATGCTGAGATAAATCATTTGAATGAAGGCAAGTCTCTCTTGGCTACCTACTTACATTAATCTATAATATAAAAATCATGATTCCAAACTTCAATAATTTCAAGCCATATCTTCATCGGATAATTCATCGTACAATTTAATCCAATTTGATTTGATCGCTGGTCTTTCCAGCAGCATTTTGATGCTGTGGTTAGCCTAGGTGAGAGAGTAAAGAGTTTCGAAGTTGTTCTGAGCCGTAACTGAAGAAAAATTTAAAGGTCTAGATTTTAACAGACGAAAACCCGCTTTTGGCACTTATGCCAGCCATGCTAGTATAAGTACATAAAGGATAAAATCCATGACATCTGAAATTGCCCTCACATTAGCCATCATCGTCGGTGCTTTGATTGTGTTTGGCACTGATAAATTGCGCGTGGATGTTGTCGCACTTCTGGTGCTGATCATCGTTGGACTGACGGGTCTTGTCGGTCCCAAGGAAATCTTTGCTGGGTTTTCTAATTCAGCGGTCGTTACCGTATGGGCGGTTTATATTGTCTCTGGGGGCTTGTTTAAAACAGGTGTTGCTGATATTTTTGGGAAGTTCATTTTGAGAATTTCTGGGAATAATGAGATACGCTTGATATTAGCAATAATGTTGACCTGCGGATTGATGTCTGCATTTATGAATAATGTTGGGGCAACCGCGATGTTATTGCCAGCTGTTATCAGTGTAGCAAAGCAGACCAAAATTCCAGTCTCGAAACTGCTAATTCCACTCTCCTTTTCATCTCTATTAGGGGGCAAAATAACCTTGATCGGTACCCCCGCAAATATTCTGGCAACCAGCATTGTCGCTGAGAACGGCTTGCCTACTTTTAACTTCTTTGACTTTTTACCAATTGGGTTGGTCGTTTTAGTCACGGGTATTTTATATATGGTCTTCATTGGGCGACACTTACTCCCTGTTCGGCAAACTCCAGGGGATACAATGGCAAAAGAGGAGTTACGAAAATTCATAAGTGAAATGCGCGTTTTGACGAATGGCAAGTTGGTAGGCTGCACTCTACTGGAATCCAAGCTAGGTGCCGTTTACAATTTGACAGTGATCGCTTTGGTGCGAGGTAATAAAACAATCACAAGATTGGTGCGTGAAACAAGGATTCAGCCAAATGATATTTTATTGATCGAAGGTTCTACCGAAAATCTGCTGAGAGCAATAGAAGAATTGGGGATGGAAATCGCTAACAAAAACGAAGAACACGCTGAATTAGACAAACTTAGTGAAAAAGAGATTGGCATCGTGGAAGCCACGCTAGCACCGCGTTCATCTGTGGAAAACCGCAGTTTGCGTTCGTTGAGTTTCCGCGAACATTACGGCTTTACGGCACTGGCAATTCGGAGACAAGGTGAGATTATCACTGAACGGTTGAGCGATTTAGATTTGAAATTTGGAGACGACTTGATTCTCCAGGGTCCACGCCACCGCGTATCTGATTTGGAAATAGAGAACGATTTCTTGGTTTTAGAGCCGCTCAAAATTCCTGAAGACCGCCGCCGCAAGATGCCCATCGCCATCGGGTTGATGCTGCTCGTAATTGGATTGGTATTGTTTGCAGGCATGGACATCTCCCTAGCAATGGTACTGGGAGCAGTTGGGATGGTTATCTCCCGCTGCTTGAGCATGGATGAAGCTTATGACAGTATCGACTGGCGCACTGTATTCCTGGTAGCTGGTATGATGCCATTGGGGGCGGCTATGGAAACGACAGGAACAGCCAAATACATTGCTGACCTGATGTTGGACACCATTGGCGGCATGGGACCGATGGCAGCATTGGCTGGTATCTATTTATTGGCCGCTTTGATTACGCAACCCATGTCTAATGCCGCCGCGATGGTGCTAGTGGTTCCGATAGCACTTGATACGGCGATGAGTATGGGTGCCAATCACCTGACATTTACTCTCGCTGTAGTTATTGGAGCAGCAACCAGTTTTCTAACGCCAGTTGGTCACAAAGCTAACGTTTTGGTTTTCGGACCTGGTGGCTATAAATTCTTCGATTACGCTCGTGTAGGAGCTTTGCTAACGGTTTTCCTGTTCATTGTCACCATGATTTCTCTTCCGATCTTCTACCCACTTTTTCCCTGACCTATGAAACAACTAATTTCTGTATGCTCAAAAAATGATATTGCCCCAGAATACCAGAACACCCCAGTTGGGCATTTGTTAGAATACCATAATCTCAACCGCCCGCTCGACAATTATACGCAAGCGCGCCTGTTGATTGGCATGTGCATGGATAACCGTAAACGACTGCGGATACCTGATAATTTTGCTTATATCCTTCGTGCAGGCGGTGGAAATCTACGCTACAGTGAATTTAAGGTTTCTTACGCTATTGCAGTCGGGGGTGTGAATGCTATTGCACTTATCGCCCATAATAACTGTGGTATGGTTGGTTTGGCAACCAAGAAAGACAAGTTTATAAAAGAACTCGTAGAGAAAACCAAGTGGGATAAAGGCAGGGCAGAAGAGCATTTCATGCACTTTGCACCCATATTTGAGATTGAAAATGAGATTGATTTTGTTTTGAGTGAAGCAAAACGTTTGCGCTTGTGTTATCCAGGTATTCAAGTGGCCCCTTTGTTCTATCAAGTAGAGGACAATCTTCTTTATGCTGTTGCTGAAAATGATACTGCGAATAAAGCTAAAAAGGAGAATAACTGATATGGCATGGCTAAGAAACCCTGAAATCTGGATCGGATTTTTTATGCTGACGGCCCTAGGGATTGGCTTCTGGGGTTGGTCAACAAATAACCCTTATTGGCCAAGAATGGTTTTCACTACCCTGACACGCTCGTTTTACCGATGGGAATCACCTACTGGGAACCAGGTCAAATTTGGTTCCATATCGCGGCCACCATTTGAGTTGGCAATCAGTTTGGGATTGCATACCGTCGTCTTTGGCGCAGTGAAAGTCGAAAAATGGTTCAAGCGTCATCAGAACCCTGGAGAACGCTTATGTTAACTGATATTGTTCTAATCAGCGTGCTTATCTTGGCAAATGGTTTTTTCGCTGCAGCTGAGATGGCTTTACTAACAGTTCGAAAAACACGACTGAAGACTATGGCCGAAAAT
>JBDLJO010000269.1:0-3339 GCA_039714275.1 Chloroflexota bacterium
ATCAGGGTAATAGGATCGCCTTCTTCTTCCTTATAGCGGCTGCCATCAGCATAAACTGACCATCTCCCGACAAGAATGACAGTTTTGATTTCTGGATGTTTTTTTAAGTATTGAATGACGACATTGTTGAATTTATAGCACTGCCCACGGAATTGATTGTCTCGATCAATGCCCAACAGGGGGAGACAGCCATGTTTTGCAAATATATACCCTGATTCTCCTGAATCGGCGGCGGCTATATTGATCGCCGTGGCAAAGGCATTTGCATGGGAATCTCCCCAAACAATGAAAGTAGGTTGTTTTGCGCTGTCGCCAAGTATACAAAATTTTAAATGCTGGATTGCTGAGATGTCTTCTTTCTGCCTCGAACAATTTTTCCATTTTAACCATTCAAAATTCCAATCGGAATATGGGAAGACGACATCTTTGGTAGGTTCGGTATCCGCGGGGGGTTCTTTTTTTATATTATCGGAATCTGGGGGTAGGGTACCCGGAGTGGGGTCAACATCTAGGTGTGATTCTTTGATTAGGTTTCCAGTATCTTGGGCCTTGATTGCTTGAGGTGCTTCAAAACGCGACGGAAAGCCATCGTAGTGATTTATGGCGTACCCAAAAATTAGGGTAAATCCCATCACGGATGCGGCTAATTTGAAAATTTGATCCCTTTTTAAAAAGGTCTTGGCGCGGAAAGGCGTTTCGATCCATTTCCAGGACAGCACAGATGTGCCAAAAGTGACTGCGACCCAGACCAGGATCTCTAAGGCGGTCAATTCTCGAATCAGGTAATATTTGGTGAATACCAAAAATGGCCAGTGCCATAAATAAAGAGAGTATGAAATCTTGCCGATAAAAACAAAAGGCCTGGTACTGAGAATTTTACCGATAAACGATTTCCCAAAAATTCCACTGTAGATGATCAAGGACGCGCCGATCACCGGCACCCCTGCCGCTATCCCCGGGAAGGCAGTTGCATCCGAGTATAAAACCACACTTAGCAAAATCATGATCATCCCCAACCAGGCCAGTATGTTGTAGTAATGTGGTTTGAGTTTGACGGATTTAAGGGCGATGATAGATCCGATCAGCAGTTCCCAGGCACGAAGTTGGGCGAAAAAGAATGCGGCACTGGGGTCTTGATTGAGTACTAAAATATTGAAACTAAAAATAACGCCGCAAAGTACAGCTAATACAGTAACCAGCCGTTTGCTAAAAAAACGGAACAGCAGAATCATTAAAAGGGGCAGGAAAAAATAGAATTGCTCTTCAACGGAAAGTGACCACATATGTAGCAGCGGCTTTAACGTTGATGGTCTTTCAAAATATCCCGCCTGATTCCAAAAATGTATATTTGATCTGAAAAGCGTGGTTGCCACGGCACTTTTGCCTAATTCCAAAAAGGAACCTGCGTCAAAAAGCCACGCACCAATTAATAGGGTAAAGATAATAACTGTAAAAAGAGCGGGGAAGATACGGCGAATTCGCCGCTCATAAAATCTTGCCAGGGAAAATGAATTTGCTTGAATTTCATTGGCAATCTTTTTCGTGATCAGATAACCAGAGATCACAAAAAAAACATCCACACCTACGTAACCACCAGAAAAGACCCCTAATCCAGCATGATAGAAAAGGACTGCCAATACCGCAACGGCTCTTAAACCGTCAATATCTGGTCGATACTTCAATTTCGCATTCATAATATCTCTGGTTAAAAAATATTTGCGTTTTATGAGTTTAATTATAAAGCACTATTTTGGATAAATTTTTAACAAAATTGCATGGTTGGATAGTTACTAAAGTTGGATGAAGTCTATCAACCTTGAAATTTTGCCATCAGCGAAAAGCAAACCGCAGAATACGGCTCTTAAATGAGTATATGCTCCAATATTTCAATTAGTTGTTTAACCTTGTTCATGTTATTAAGTACTAATGTAATCTATGTTATTATATAAACTTAGTGTGAATTACCTTGGCTGGAAAAAGATCAACTGCTGGCGAAATAGGAGATGGACATGAAATATAGAATTTTATCGATCTTCGTGATGCTGTTCTTATTTGCGGCTTGTGGTGGAACAGCGCCGCTAGATGACGTGCCGATGGATACCCCAACAACAGAAGAAAAGATTGAGAGTGCACCATCACCCGTACCTCCTACGCAAGCACCCAAAGAAACCGCTGTAGAAGAAATCTTGCCTGAACCAGACCTGATGTCACTGCTTTCTGCAGGGCAGGTTGAGCTGGGTAGTTTATTTGCCAATGTCGACCAGGAGACATCTGGACCCATTTTGACGATGCAGCTGGTCAATCAGAGCGATGGCGAGTTGATCGTAGAAATCCCCTGCGGCTTGATTTTTGTGCCGGACGATGACGATGAACAACCTTTAATGGTAGTGCACCCCGAAACGATAACTATTCCTCTTGGTGAAAAAGCAGAATTTACCCCTTATGTGGTCTGTGCAGATATTGGGGCGGGTGCACCTTCTATTGGAGCCACATATACGGTAGGAACGTTTACTGAAGATACGAAAATGCTGCAGTTGGTAGATTGTATTTGCGAAAAAGGTTTTGACACATCATTATACAGCGAGGGCGGACTGGAAGTCCAAATGGCGGTCTGGTATACCCAAATGGGTGGGGACCCGGCAGGTTATATCAGAGATCATGCAGATCAAATGGCTGATGGCAGTCTGGAAGATTTTGATGGCTCGGAAGAATCTGTACAAGAGATGGCGGCAATATTTGAAAATCATTTGGGGGATTGGTTAGAATCCTGTGGTATTGAATTTGAAGAGTAAATAGAATCAATGTTTTAGTAGAGTACTTACCTTTAGGGTTTCCCAAACCCTAAAGGTCTTTGCACGAAAATAAGGCTATTCCTGCCCCATCCAAAGTTTATTAGAAAGCCCTACTGGCGTACAACTTCATATTCCGCTAGTATATAGGTATGCCCGAACCCTTTCAGCCTGCCTACTTGAAACTGCTTGATTCTGGTGAGCTTGCCCAGCGCGCCGCCCAGGCTTATCAGCATCTCTCCAATTGTGATGTTTGTCCCTGGGAGTGTCATGTTGACCGCCGGGCCGGAGAAATGGGTGTCTGCCGCACCGGGGAGCTTGCCAGAATCAGCAGTTACGGTCCCCACATGGGGGAGGAAGACCCTTTACGGGGTAGGCGCGGCTCAGGGACGATATTTTTCGCCGGGTGCAGCCTGCACTGCCAGTACTGCCAGAACCACGACATCAGCCAGGGTGAATCTGGGTATGAGGTTGAGCCTGAAACCCTGGCAGAGATCATACTGGGCCTCCAGAATCAGGGCTGCCATAATATTAACTTTGTTACGCCCAC
>JBDLJO010000270.1:0-3335 GCA_039714275.1 Chloroflexota bacterium
AGCAATGGGCTTGAAAGCTGGCAATGTCTTTGGCTTTTTACGCAATGCAACAACTGCCCAAAAAGTCAGCCCACCGATCTTTGAAACCATGACTATCCTGGGACGCAATATGTCCTTTGAGCGCATTGAGCAAGCCATTGATATTTTGAAAGGTCAATAGAATAAGCATTCTTCTAATATAATCAATGCCCTTTTCCCACATCATATCGGAACCTAAATTTGACGATTGTTTTGTGGGGTGGTAAAATTCGCAACGCAGTGGGGGCTCGTCTAACGGTAGGACAGCGGTCTCTGGAACCGTAAGTCGGGGTTCGAATCCCTGGCCCCCAGCCTTGAACACCTCGGTCAACCGGGGTGTTTTGCTTTAATATTGAGGTTAGATGCATTTATCAATCTAATAGATAAAATCAATTCAAAATTAATGCCACTTCCTTGCTGCAGCAAAGTTTAACTATCACAGTATCGGGATCTTGATATCGATCGGTTTACACACTGAGGGGAAAACAACATTAGTGAATCGGGGTTGTTTCAGGATAACATTATATAGTTGCTCTATGTTAAGCGCGGAAATGATAAAAATCCAGCACTTCCACCTAAAATTAGTACTTAATTCCTATTGTACAGAGTACCAGTTCTGCTATACTTCCGGTATTCCGGTCTGACCAGTATACCAGTGCAGAGAGAAACAACTATGTCCATCAAACCTATCCCCCGCATATCATTGACCAATAGCGTATCAGCTAAATTGGCCTCGTCTATCCTAGATGGAAGTCTAGAGTCTGGCAGCCAGCTGCCTTCCGAGCGTGAGTTAATGACGAAAATGGAAGTCAGCCGTTCGACAATCCGTGAAGCGCTGCGATCTCTGGAAGAAAGCTCGCTCATTGAATCACGACCGGGAGTTGGTTGGTTTGTCAAGAATATTAGCCCCGCCAACATCGCAAAAATTCATGAATTAGCAAGCGATGAAAGGTTACCACAAAAGTCCAGGGTCAGCATAACCAATGATCAACCTCCCAGTGGTCCGCGGCGCTTACCGGCAGCCCCAGAGAAACCCCTCCGGATTCCCAACTTGCAAAAAGATCGCTTGGGAACTTTCAATTTTATTTCCTGGTGGGAACGCGACAAAGTCGAAAACGCAAAAATCCTGGTTGTTGGGGCAGGCGCACTTGGCAATGAAGTCATCAAAAATCTAGTGCTCATGGGCGTTGGCAATATATATATCGTCGATTTCGATACGATCGAAGCAGCCAACTTGAGCCGATCACCCTTATTTAGAGAGAGTGACTCTGGACGCCAAAAAGCCGAAGTAGCCGCAGCAAGAGCTAAAGAAATGAATCCCAATATCAATGTGCAGTATTTACACGGCGATGTAACCAGCCAGATTGGCTTGGGCGTGATACGCCGCATGGACGTGATCATTGGATGCCTGGACAATCGAGAAGCTCGCTTATCGGTAAATCGTTACGCCTATTGGATGAATAAACCCTGGGTAGATGGCGCGATCATGGAACTTTTAGGGCTGATGCGCGTTTTTATTCCCGGAAAGGGAGCCTGCTTCGAGTGTACGCTCAATGAACAGGCACGCCAGGCTTTGGCGGTGCGTTATTCTTGCCCCCTATTAGCCCGGCAAAATGTGCTTTTAGGCAAAGTACCCACTACCCCAACTATTTCAGCCATCATTGGTGGAATGCAATCTCAAGAAGCATTAAAAATCCTCAACAACATGCCTGTAGAACCAGGTAAAGTAGTTCATTTCAACGGCATGACCAACGATATGCACACTGCCGAATATCTTGCCAAAGAAGATTGTGAAAGCCACTGGACTTATGGCGAGGTGACCGAGTTACCTTTACGGGCAGAAACTACCACCCTTGATAAGCTGCTGCGCATTATCCACGCCGATCTGGGCCCCGAAGCAGTACTCGAATTGGATCAAGAACTGATCCTGGATCTTGAATGCCCTACCTGTAAGACCGTAGAACGGGTCATCAAGCCCATCTCGGATGTCAGCTTTGAAGATGGTCACTGCCCTGCATGTGAGACTTTTAGAGAAACAAAGATGACTCATGCCATCACTGGCGACGAATCTTTCTTGCATCACACCTTGGTCAGTATCGGGATTCCGCCCCTACATATTTTACGGGCCCATAATTTAGATGAATATCGTTTCTACGAACTGACCGGGGACCTTGAAGAAGCGCTGCATTTTAGCCACTTTGAAGAAGCCCCTACCCACCCAAAGATCGTGCTGCGCAACCGCATTCGGATTGGGGATGAAGTGGAACTGGACCAGGGCGAAAAGCGCAATCCCGCCCAAGGCAAGATCAAGATACACGATTAATACTGCGTAGACTTTGAAGAGAGAAATGACATCCAAGCTAAAAACTCAACCATTAGATCGCCTTCTGGCCAGCACGCCTGGAAGTGTTGCATTAGTCATGCTGACGGTGATCGTCGCTGCTGGAGCGCTGACTCTTCTCTATGGCCTATCGATAAACTTGCCTGTCATTTTTCTTACAGGATTGGTCTTAACTTTGCTTGGAATCGTCTCCGCGCTATCTGCAAGAGTATTACTTCGGCGCAACACCCATGCGCTGCGTTTATTTTCAACCCTGACCGCCTTAATGCTCGGGTTGATAACCATCGGCATGATCACAAAGGGCGCCGTGGGAATAAACTTGATATCTAGTCAGATTTCAAGCCCAAATTGGACCAGCTTATTCCAGGTTTTTTGGAGCAGTTTGGCGGCATGGCTTACGCTGAATGCCTGGAGAAAACCCATCCGAATAAAAGAAAGCCCTTCAGCTGCTCCGAAGAAAATCAAAGCGCGCAAACCCAAGCGATCTCGGTCCAGCATTAGACGATCCCAAATAAGAATGCCGCGCTTCAGGATGCCATTCTCATTACCTAGCAAAAATGGGACCGGTAAAAAACCAGGCAATTCGCCTCTGTCGGTAAAACGCCGACCAATCTATAAAAGAAAATCAGGACCGCAGGTCAGATTAAACAAACCTACGGTGAAACGTTCATCAAAAATGTTCAGGCTAAGACGCCGACCAGAACCGGTAAAACTTGTCGGGGTCGTAGAACACAACTGCCCTTTTTGTCTGGAGCCAGTGCAGAAAAAGGATCCCCGAGGGCTTAAAATTTGTTCTGTCTGTAAAACCTGGCACCATGCCGATTGTTGGGATATGACCGGAGAATGTCAGATCCCCCATCAGCACTAAGTAGTGATTAATTTATTATTGGAGAGAAGTTATGGCTGAGCTACCTGTGACCATTATCCTGCCCCACGGAAGTGCGCGCAATGCTGAAGTTCCCGATGATGTAATCGT
>JBDLJO010000271.1:0-3325 GCA_039714275.1 Chloroflexota bacterium
TTGTATAGCAGCATTGTTGTTCTCGATTTCGATCAGACCCACGACATCTGCATCCATAGCTGCCAGGGCCGCAAAGATCTTCGTTCGCTGTCGTGTAAATTCCACGGCGTCATCTGCACCGCGGCTGCCAAAAGTAGTAAAGTAATTTAAGACATTGAAGCTGGCTGCTTTCAGGCTGCCGCCCACAGGATCTGGTTGGGCACTGCGCGCATTAGCTGAAATGTACCCCGCTCCCTGGGTTAGTTGAATTTTATATTCGCCGTAGTTATAATCCACAATCCCAGTTAGATTGTTGAGTACATCGCCGCCGCGGAAAAGGTTGCTTAGATCAAATATCCCACCGTTGGGATGTAGTGCCGGATCCGGGTTTTGCGATCCTCGTCCATCATCGAGTTTGATGCGGTTGAGCATATTGTCTGCCAATGCTTGTGCGGCATTCGCACTCCCGGGTTCATAGGATGCCGTTGGCTGGAATTGACGATCACCTGTCAGGACTATTTCACCGTAGCGCCCAAAATTATAATACTCGGATATGTAAAGTGACTGCGAGAAAGTGATATACATACCTTCGAAAGCCTCCAGGGCAGTACTGCTTGCCAAAGGAAGCGCTATCGGAGTTGCATCAATTACATTACCTGTAGAGCAAAGTTCAAATCCACTCACATTTGTGATCTCGGTAAGATCATAATACTCATCAACATAACCGGTTACTCGAACGTGGTCGCCCACATTTACATTGGGGGATGATGCATATACAAAGATACCATCCGAAGTACTCGCATCGTCGTCCCCAGCCGCATCCTGAATCGTAAAGCCGGATTTTCCTTCCTGGAAATTGCCCGTCACGATACCTTCTACATCCACTTGTGTTCCGTCTAGGAGACTGGCGTCCCCGTTTCCCTGTACTGTGTAGATTGCCGTATATGGATTGCCGCAACTGGAGAGATCAATATCAGCATCGTAGCGAGGTTGAATTTTGAACGCTCCATAACTGTAATCTAGGACACCAATAATATAATTTAAGATATCGCCATTTGTCGGGGTGTATGCATAGCTGCCTTTGTCATCAATAACAACATCACCGGACCCATCGTTAACTGACCACTCACCATGCCCCAAGTCATCGTTGGTAACACTGGCGGTCTCAACCCGTACAAGCACACTTTCCCATTGCTCTTGTGATACTTCGCCAGTCGTCAAGATGGTTGGGGTAGGAATGGTATTACCAGTGGATAAGACTGTAAAGCTAGTTATTTCTTTCAATTGGGTTAAGTTGTAATACTCTGTTACTGTCCCCGTCAAACGAATACGGTCTCCCAAAGAAGGTGTATTGGTGTCGTACACAAACAAACCTTGCCACGCACCTCCGGCCGGATCTTCAATAAAATAGCCATTGTAAAAACGTGCCGTCACAATACCTTCAGTAGTAATGCCATCCTGATCCTTATAAGGGGAATCGCCTGATGGGTCTGTTGTATATTGGATTTCATAAATTGAGGTAAAAGAAGTAGCGCAAACATTTGCAGCGCCTGGAGTGGGTTCAAATTGAGCGTAGGTGTCGGTGTTGCGTGCTCCGCCCGACCCGTTTGAACAGCGCTGATTCGAGTGACCCGTGCCGTCCCCTCCGTCGCGTTCGTTGACCTGCGGTTGCCCGGCGTTGAGTAAGACCAGCAGTCCCGCATCGTCGCTATCATCAGTATCATAGACGATGGCATCAATTAACCCATCAGTAGTTACCGGTGTATCGTTGGGGAAATCAACTGCATCGCCTACCAATAACGCTGCAGCGTCGGCGCCATTTTGAATTAAGTTGGTATCTGGTAAAACATCTAAATCACAATTAGCTGTCGTGGCCGCATTAGCACACAATACGAAGTAACCTTCAGCGTCAGTGCTCATGCCATCTAGATCAAAAGCCAGATAAGAAGCATCATCTGAACCGTTAAAGAGAACCAATACCGTTCCAGTCAAATCTGTATTTCCTGCACCGCCATCATAAAGTTCAATAAATTCAGCGCTGTCTGTGCCTGCCTGGTCGGCGTCCAACTCATTGATAACAACATCTGGTGGTGCCCCCGCACCGCAAACATTTTCAGTACCTGGAGTTGGTTCAAATTGAGCGTAGGTGTCGGTGTTGCGTGCACCGCCCGATCCGTTTGAACAGCGCTGATTTGAGTGACCCGTGCCATCACCGCCGCCGCGTTCATTGACCTGTGGTTGCCCTGCGTTGAGCAAGACCAGTATCCCAGCGTCATCGCCATCATCAGTATCATAAACGATGGCATCAATCAACCCATCCGTAGTTACCGGTGTGTCGTTGGGAAAATCAACTGCATCGCCTACCATTAAGGCTGCCGCGTCGGCACCATTTTGAATCAAGTTCGTATCTGGGGAGACATCCAGGTCACAATTAGCAGTAGTAGCTGCATTGCCGCACAAGACGAAGTACCCCTCAGCATCAGTGCTCATGCCATCCAGATCAAAAGCCTGGTACGAAGCATCATCTGAGCCGTTAAAGAGAACCAGTACCGTACCTGTAAGGTCTGTATTTCCCGTACCGCCATCAAAAAGTTCAACAAATTCAGCGCTGTCTGTGCTTACCTGGTCAGCATCCAGCTCGTTGATAATTACTGTTGGAACTGAGGGCGTCTCTTCAAAAATACTGAAATTATCCACGGCGAAGTCCTCATCACCGGCTTCGACAGTTACGGATAGACGCAGATCAAGTGTTGTGCCGCTTCCGGCAATCGACTTTATAAAGGTCTGAGCTGCATTGCCCAGGGTGGCACCGTCGCCCGTGCCGTTAAAGTCAGTGTCTTCGCGGAATACACCATTATAATCATCGGGCTCATCTTCGCTGAGACGGAAAGAAATAAGATTCTGGTATCCGCCGCCATCGATCTGATATTCAACCAGAATGAAATCTGACGCGTCAATGTCGCCCGGATCATCGAAGAACTCAGCGAAATCACCGCTGAAAGCCAGCGGAGAAATCCCGATGATATCAATGCCAGCCCAATCTACAGTGATTGGTAGCGAAGCCCCTTCTCCATTCAGATCCATACCAGTCAAGAAGTTACCGGAAAAGCCGGAATACGATTTCAAGCTTGAAGGCATCGTACCAACACCAAAATCGCCGGTTGTTCCATCCGTAATGCCAAAGTAGTCGCCATAACCATCGGAGAAGAATGGCGTACTCGTAGTGAATTGACTGCTGTCATCAAAGGATTCGGCGAATATAACAGCAGCACTTGCTCCTCCCAAAGGCAGCGCGCTAAAAATAAAAACAAAGATCAATAATGCAGTAGAAAGTTTGGTGATAAAA
>JBDLJO010000272.1:0-3222 GCA_039714275.1 Chloroflexota bacterium
GATCGCAGAGTAGAGCAGCTGAACCTGATGTAGATGGCGCCCCCTTGGGGGGTTCAAGGAGCCGTGTGCGGCTCCGTTTAGTCCGCTTCGAGCGGCTCATAAACTAAAGCCCCCGGCTTTGCCGGGGGATACTTACTCAGCGGTTGACGACGTTGGCAGGCAGATATTTTTTAGAAAATCCTTGATGAGCGAGCCATGAATGGCGCTCGTAATATTTGATTATAGCCGTGAGTCTGCTTAGGACGGGTACCACCCTAAAGGAGACATCAGAAAAAGCTGTCTGATTGATGAGGGATAATCAAAAAACAGCTGGTGATAAAAATGGCTGCAGCATGAAAGCAATGGGATGGACTCCTCCTTCCCCAGATCGGCATCTAGGTGCCAGACTGGAAGTGTAGTCACCAGTCACTGAAGAGGAGGAGTCCACCATGAAGCTTATGCGCGTAGGCGTTGATTTGGCAAAAAATATCTTCCAGGTACATGGCGTTGACCGACACGAGCAACCAGTGTGGCGTCGGCGGTTTACTCGAAAGAATTGGTTCAAGGTGTTACTTGAGGCAGTTGAACCAGGCTGTGAGATCGGCATTGAGGCTTGCAGCGGTTCACACCACTGGGCACGCCAGCTGCAGGCGAAGGAATTCACGATCAAACTCATTGCGCCACAGTTCGTGAAGCCCTATGTCAAGAGCAATAAAAACGACGCCAATCATGCAGAAGCGATCTGCGAGGCGATGAGTGGGTATTCCGGCCATTCCGATCTCCGGTTCTGGTTTTATCCGATCACTTAACCACCCCAGCGCGAAGGACCTCATAATATCACTCAGAGTGATCGGATTCAGCAAATTCGCTCATGATTTTTCTCATCGACTCTCCTCTCAGTTTTAGTTTGTGACTGTTGTGTAATAATCGATCCAGAATGGCATCGGCCAGCGTCGCATCGCCGATGGTTTTATGCCATTGTGTTGTCGGTAACTGGCTGGTCACCAATGTGGATTTAAAGCCATGCCGATCATCCATGATGGTCAGCAGATCATTACGCTGACTCAGGTTCATTTTTTCCAGCCCCCAGTCATCGAGTACCAGTAAATCTGTTTTGGCCAGTTGCTGGGTTAATCGAGTAAAACGGCCATCACCATGAGCGATCGTTAACGCCTCAAGTAGTCGCGGCATACGGAAGTAACGAACGGATAATCCCTGTAAGCAAGCTTGTGTTGCCAGTGCACAACCGAGATAGGTTTTGCCGCAACCGGTTGGCCCGGTAATGAGTACATTATGGTGCTGTAGTATCCAGTGTGTACTGAGTAAATCAGCGAACTGACTTTTCATCAGCCCACGTGGATGGCTGTAATCAATGTCCGCTGGATTAGCCTGCAGTTTTAGTTTGGCGGCTTTAAGCAGTCGTTTGATTTTATTGTTATGGCGATGGGTTGATTCACGATCCACCAGCAAGGCCAGGCGTTCACCAAAGCCCAGTTCCTCATGTGTTGATGGTTGTGCCAGTTGTTGCTCAAGACCATCTGCCATACCGGTCAGTTTTAAGCGTCGCATGGTTTCTAATGTTTGATTGTTTCGCATAATAAGTTTTCCTGTTTTTATTTGTGTTTTATTAATGGTAATAGTCTTCACCGCGCACATTTTCAT
Source organism: Chloroflexota bacterium (assembly GCA_039714275.1). Taxonomy (GTDB): domain Bacteria; phylum Chloroflexota; class Anaerolineae; order Anaerolineales; family UBA11858; genus JBDLJO01. The sequence goes on from JBDLJO010000272.1 coordinate 1,642, forward strand.
GCGTGTCAAATGCCAGTTCTTCCTGCATCGTTTCATCGGTTTCAATGGCGACTTTATCCAGCCCCTGTTTTAAAATGGACTCGATACTGCTGCGCGTTGGTGAGTTGATTATCAAGGCTCTACCACAGGCATTGTTGAGTCGTTCATTGCTGTATTTTTTTACATTACTCAGTAGCGCAAGAACAGCTCGATAGTTTTGTTCAGGGTGTCGCTTTTTCTGGAGTAAGATGCTGACGACTTCGCGTGTCTCAGAGCCGATGTTGTTGGCCCATTTCAGGAAGCGTTCTGGTGACCAGTCATGCACAGACTTGTGTGCTTCAGGCATATGCTCACGTAGCGTTGTATGCGTGCCTTTACTGTAACTGCGCAGGTGACTGGCAATACGTTGGCCGTGATGATAAATCGCTACCGTGTTATCACAGACTTGCACTTCTACCTCCTGTTTAACCAGATGATGAGGGGCAGAGTAATAATGTTTGTCATACTCAATGTGGTAATCAATGTGTACACGTGCACGCTTGATATCGGTGTATTGATAAGGATTCGAAGGTAACGGACGTAGTACGGGTTTATCCAGTTGCTCGAACTGAGAACGCCTTGTACCCGGTAGCTTTTGGAATGGCTTATCATTCAGTTCATCGACTAATAAACGGATAGCCTGATTCAATGAGGTTAATGTAAAAAACTGCTGGTGTCGCAGTCTTGCCATGATCCATCGTTCTACCACTTGAACACCGATTTCTGCCTTTGATTTATCTTTTGGTTTGAATGGCCGTGCCGGGATGATGGCCGTATGATAATGCTCTGCCAGTTGTAAATAACTGGCATTGATCTTGGGTTCATAGCGATGTGTTTTACTTACCCCACTCAATAAATTATCCGGCACGATAATTTCTGGAATCCCACCAAAGTAAGTCAATGCCTGAACATGTGCATCCAGCCAGTCAGGTAACTGCTGACTCCAGTGCGCACAGGCGAAGGTAAAACTTGAAGCGCCGAGTACTGCAACAAAGATTTGTGCGGCACGTATCTCACCTGTATCCGGGTTAATCACTTCCATTGTTGGGCCAGCATAATCGACAAACATTTTTTCACCGGCAATATGAATTTGGCGCATACTGCGTTTTTGTTTGCCTTGCCATTCTTTAAAACGGTGGCAGAACTGCGCATAGCTATAGCCGTCGTCAGGTTGTTGTTGACGGTACTCTTGCCACAATAAATGGCGTGTTACTTTACTTGGTTTTTTAAGCTCCATAAAACAGGCAAGGAAGTCCGGCTCAACAAAACGTCGCTGTCCGGTGAGTGCCTGTGTAGGAAATAATAAAAGCCCCAGATCACGTTCGTCCCAGTCGCTGGGAATGGGCCAACTGACGTTGGCTTTCTCAGCTCTTTTTATGTAATCGGCAACGGTGCCGTAACCGATATTCAGTGACTGGGACACGGCCCGTAAACTAAGCCCAACTTCATATCGAAGCCGTAGAATTTCTTTGATTTTACGCATTAATAACCTCTTTTTTGCCACTGCCTGTTTCCTCCGGATAAAAAAATACCCGGAGGGTAGCAGTAATTAAGTTAAATCAA
>JBDLJO010000273.1:0-3207 GCA_039714275.1 Chloroflexota bacterium
TACTATAGCCTTCTACCCAGCCAAAATTAAAGGGAAATGCAACCCGGTTGGGATAGTAGATCCCATAAGGTTTGTATTTCGATTTTGTATTGACGATCTGAATCGGCTTGTATTTTGGTGAGTCAAATGTTTCTGGTGCACCGTTTCCCCACGAATAGGATGCTTTGTGTCCTTCAAAATCTACAAAGGTTATGGCGTTGTCGTCCAAATTATCCTGTGGTTTTGTACCTGGCTGGTTAAGGAAAATCGTTTCCTGAAACTGATAATACCTTCGCTCTTTCCCTTTCGGAAAATCAGTCCACAATACCTGCTTGCGAGCCACCACACCATCCGGATAGGCTGTCCAGTATTCATCTACCCAATCACCTGGGTTGTCATCTGTTTCGTTCCAGATCGTGTAATCCAGACCTGTCAGGGTGTAACGCCAATGAATAACCGCACGTGCCGGGGTATTCTCGATTATGCGTACATGAGAATACCGACACTGTTTATCACCCATGGCTTCGTAACAATTCCGTGTTTTCCAATTCTCCACACTTTGATCGGACATCCAGATCCCGTTCTCCGTAACCAATGCAGGGATATAGCCCGTTCCGCGCCAGAAAACCAGTTTCACCGGACTGTCAGTAAAACGAACCACAATATCGGGCAGATCGCTGCCTTTCCACAAAGCATCCCAACCCGGGGAGTATTTCAGTTTGGTATAGTAAGCTCCAAAGGGGCGGGGCTCATCGGTTCCCGAAGGCATCTGACGGAATTGTAAGGGTTGAGCAACTTCAACCTTAACCGAATTGAACAATGCAACAACATCACTCTTTTTTAGTGCTTTGTCGAAAATTTGCACTTCGTCCATCAACCCATCGAACCGCATCCACGAAACAATGGCTCCGGCTATTCTTCGTTCAGTATAGGAGGGAGTAAGTTTCGTTTGGGTTTTGCCAAGGACAATCTCCTTATCTGCAGCAAATGCCGGAGTGCCCTGAAACGCATTTTCACCTACTTTTTGATTGTTGATATAAAGGGTGATGCCCTTTTTTGCATTAAAAACCATTGCCACATGCGACCATAGAAGCAAGGGGAGGCTATCGGTTGAAATGCAGGTTTCCCATTCAGAGCCCGCGGAGAGTGAGCCGACTAATCTTCCCACATGGTCAATTCCGAAAAAAAAGCCTCTCTTCAGCTCCTGTTGTTGATTGACAATGGCCGATAATTTCCAGGCGTATTCTTGTGGTGCTATCCAGGCCGAAATGGTAAAATCCTGCTGAAACAGGTCTTTCCCATCGGTTTTGTGCACTACTTCGGTATGGTATCCGTCAAAAACAAGGGCTTTTCCTGAAACACCTCCAGCATATGTGGCATCTCCATGAATAGAATCAGAACATGCGTCATTAAAAGTCCATTGCAGTACAGGCTCTTGTGCCTGCGCACTTAATACACCAAGGGTTAAGGCAACTGTATAAAAATATGTTTTCATAATATCACTAATTAAGATTTTTGAATATTTGCTTATCGCTATTCCATCCGTTTGTAAACTGGTATCAGATCAAGTGGAGCCGGTACTGTAATCCATTCGCCGGTGGAATGAATGATGTCCAAATCCCAGTAACTTTTCCATGTTCCTTCCGGGAAGTAGATCTTTTTAGTACGATCACTTTTCTCAACCACCGGAGCAACCAGGTATTTTGGGCCAAACATATATTGATACTCGCAGTAATAGCCCTCAGAATCCTCAGGAAATTCAAGCATCATATGACGAATCATGGGTGTTCCGGTCTCCCGGTATTCGGCCAGTGACTCCTGGATATAGGGAACCAGCTCCATATGGATTTCCGCATAACGCTTGAAATACGCTCTGGTTTCCGGACTTGTCCACAGGTCTATTGAAGTGGGTGCGTTCTTCCAGAGGTGATCCCGAAAGATTGGGGTAAATGCTGAAAATTGAACCCATCTTTTCCAAAGTTCAGTGGAAGGGGAATTACACAGGACATCTGGCGCCCAGTTACCATATCCCGAAAGGCCACTTGAAATACCAGAAGTAATAGCGGAAGGGTACCCGAATTCTTTATTCCAGCTTGCCAATTGATCACCGCCCCATAGTATTTGCGTATAGGGGGCTGATCCTGCACTGCCACTGCGACAGAAAGAGACCATATCCTTTTTTATGGCATTTGCATTCAGATAAGTGAGTTTGTGATAGATCAAAGGATAGGAATTCGCATATTGATGTGGAGTAAGAAGGGTTTCTATTCCATAGTCAATGGTAAACCATTTATTCAGCTCAAGATCAAACAGATAAAGTATATCGCCAAAATCTTCCATGTAACCATCAAAATTGTCCCTGATCAGCACCTTCTGAATCATTCCTTGCCATATCTCACCCATAAGGGGATTATGAAAGTCATACTGGCCGGATGCAGGGTACCTATACCTTGAATTCCTGTACTGGTCCGTGGTTTTGAGTAATAGACCCATCGAATCAAGCTTGTGGTACATGGGATTGTCATTATGCGTCCTTGGCATCTTCTCTTCCTGGTATGGATGAAAGTATGAGAGTACTTTGAAGCCCAGTGAGTGCAAGGAATCTGTTACCTCACTCAGGTCTCCGTAGACCCCGGCAGACCAGCCCCGAAATTGCCATCCCTGTGAAGACTCAATATCGTACATGTCAATCAACCAGATCACGGTTACAGGCACATTCCACTCTTTTAACCGGTTAGCCTTTGCAAAAACAGAATCCCTTCCTTCAAGTAAATTTGTCCAGACACCCACAGCCCAATCGGGTAATTCGGGCTGACGTCCCACCAGCGAGGTATAGGTCTCCAATGCTTCTTTTGGGGTACTTCTCTGAATGGTATAAAACTCCGTCTGATTGTTCTCAATCCGCACACTGAACTGATTACCACTTTCCGGGAAGGTCATGAAAACAGAGGATGCATCATCAATATACCATGCTTGTCCGGAGCTCGATAAAAAATAGGGAATTTGCAGGTAAGAAGGTTCATATCTTTCGTAATATCCGGGTTCATGTTTTCTTCCCCATGTGGCAACCTCATCCCATGGTGGATCAAAGAAATGATCATTGGTCTGGTTAGAGATGGTGCGGCCATTCAGGCAGGTACTCAGAAATCGCTCTCCACCTCCGTAAAAAGGACCAGGTGTAGCACCCTTTATCAGGATCGAATCGATCAGTTCTTTTTCAGTTGGCAA
>JBDLJO010000274.1:0-3202 GCA_039714275.1 Chloroflexota bacterium
AAGGTTCAATACTACATTTTTGCCCTGGTTTTTTTGGTTTTTGATATTGAAACCGTATTTTTGTATCCTTGGGCGGTAGCTTTTGATAAATTGCCCCTCTTTGCCGTATTTGAGGGCGTATTATTTATTGCTATTCTGCTGGCGGGTTTGCTTTACGCCTGGCGAAAAGGCGCCCTGGAGTGGGCTTAGAAAAAAATGGCTGTGGGAACTACCCTCAGCCGTTTTATTTGTAACTTACAAAATTTGGCGATAGAAATTGCCATCCGGTTAGGAGATTGCGAATGAGTAATCCGATACTACAGATTTCTCAATGGTTTGAAGGCTTGTTGCTGGGCTGGGGCTTAGCAGAGGGCTTTGTATTGGTGTTGATGCAGGCCATCGGCGCTTTTGTGGTGATCATGGTGGGTTTTACCACCGTGATTGCATTGATTTGGTTTGAGCGCAAATTGGCAGGACGGCTGCAGGATCGCTTGGGTCCCAATCGAGCCGGTCCATACGGGTTGTTCCAGCCCTTTGCCGACATTATTAAAATGTTTACCAAGGAAGATACCACCCCGGCCGGTGCAGATAAAGTGCCTTTCAATATTGCCCCGGTTCTGATGGTTGCATCAGTGCTCTTTATTTGGGCTGTGATTCCTTTTGCCGCCTCGGTAGTGGGTACAGATATCAGCGTGGGTGTGCTTTATATTGTTGCTGTGGGCTCTTTTGGCATCGTAGCCGCGCTGATGGCGGGTTGGTCATCCAACAATAAATTTGCCCTTCTGGGAGCCTATCGTGCTGTTGCTCAGATGGTAGCCTACGAAGTGCCGATGGTGTTGGTGCTGTTGATTCCGGTTTTGCTGGCACGCTCCATGAATTTGAGTGATATTGTCAACGCCCAAAGCACCTGGTTTGTGGTTATTGCTCCTCTGGCGGCCTTGATCTTCCTGATCAGCTCGATGGCCGAAGTAGGGCGCGCTCCCTTTGACTTGATTGAAGCCGAATCAGAAATTGTGGCCGGTTTTCATACCGAATATTCCGGCATGAAATTTGGTATGTTCTATGTAGGCGAGTTCTTGCATGTCTGGACCGTCGGCGCTTTGATTTCGGTGCTCTTCTTGGGCGGCTGGAACGGTCCTGGCGTTGATACTTACCCCTTGCTGGGCGTCCTTTACTTCTTTATTAAGACATTTTTCGGCTATTTCGTTATTTCCTGGATTCGTTTATCCGTCCCTCGTATCCGCATCGATCAGATGCAGGCTTTCAATTGGAAATTCCTGACCCCGCTGGCATTGGTCATCTTGATGGTCACCGCCGTTTTAGATAAATCATTGGAATTGGCTGGCGTAACATCATTGGGTTATACCCTGGCAATGTTGGCGGCTAACCTGGTGATTGGTTGGATCACAATTGAAATATTGAAGAAAATAGAGCCCACGAAAGCGCGGCAGGAATTCCCTCATCGCCCGGTCGCCGTGGCTCCTAAACCCACTGAAAATTGACCCGATTGGTACCAGATTTCGGAGTGTGTAAATGAACGGTTTCGATTTTATCTTTTTATTTGTCGCCTTGGTCACTTTGGTGTCGGCATTCAAAGTCGTCACAGCCCCTAAATTGATCCATGCCGCCTTATGGTTGATCGTGGCTCTTTTTGGTGTTGCCATGACCTACGTGCTGCTCAACGCCGCATTCCTGGCTGTTGTTCAGGTGGTGGTCTATATTGGCGCCATCGCTATCCTGATGATCTTTGCCATTATGCTCACCCGCAAAGTTATGGAGGATACCGGACCCCAGATGAACCCCAATTGGGGTTGGGCTGCAATACTCGGCGCGGCGTTTTTTGCTGGGCTCACCTGGCTGCTGCTAAAGTCTGGAGCTGAAGGTGCTGCTTTGCCATCCTTAGCCGCCGATTTTGACCCCATCGTTGAGTTGGGTCAGCAGTTGGTATCCCCGAATGCTTATGTGCTGCCCTTTGAGGTCGCCTCAGTCTTGCTTTTGGCGGCGCTGATCGGTGCCATCGTAGTGGCCTGGGAAAAATAATTTCCTTTTCCTATTAACCTGCATTACCTACCTTGTCTGCTTCACGTAGGAGTACGAAATGATTAATTTATCCTGGTATTTGATTTTTGCGGCTGCGCTCTTCAGCATCGGGCTTTACGGTGTTTTATCCCGTAAGAACGCGGTGGCTATTTTGATGGGCATTGAGCTGATGCTCAACGCCATTAACATCAACTTGGTAGCTTTTTGGCGCTATCAAGACCCCACTGTGATCACCGGTCAGGTTTTTGCGGTGATCGTTTTTGCCGTTGCCGCAGCGGAAGTTGCTGTTGGTTTGGCTTTGGTCATCTCGCTTTATCGCCGTAAAAATACGGTGGTAGCCAACGACATTAATTTGCTCAAGTGGTAGCCAGAGTTCTTTGAAACTCAGGCAGCCTTCTTTATATTGCATACCTGTGTACTTGTTTAGTTTTTACAAGAGGTAATTTATGACAACAGAACTTATCATTTGGTTGATCCCTCTTCCACCGCTGCTGGCTTTCTTTACGATTGTGCTGTTCACTAATCGTAATAAAGCGTTAAGCCACACCATTGGTGTTGGTTCGGCGCTGCTTTCTTGGGCCGGAAGCATGGTGGTGTTCTGGCGTGCCCTTCAAACAGGCGCCCATCACCTTGGCGAACATCCTTTTGGATCATCAATTAATTGGCTGCCAACCGGCAATTCCTGGCTCAGTGTGGGCGTCCAAATTGACCCCCTCGGTGCCGGAGTATTGTTCTTTGTGGCTTGGACAGTTTTGATGATCTTCATTTACAGTGTTGGTTATCACAACTACGGCCAGCCCAAAGGTGATCACGATCGCAAAGGTTTACCGCCGCATGGTGCTACCGTTACCGATGAGCACGGCCATCAGCACAAGGTCATGTCCGTCGAGCCGATGTACTCCCGCTTCTTTGCTTTTATCGGGTTGTTCGCCTTTGGTATGTTCACCCTGGTGGTTTCCGATAACCTGCTGACCCTATTCGTTGGCTGGGAAATCATGGGTCTCTGTTCATACCTGCTGATCGGCTTCTGGTACGGCAAAGAATCAGCCCGTGCCGCCATGATCAAAGCCTTCATCACCACCCGGGTGGGGGATGTCTTCATGCTGTTGGGCATCGCCTATCTTTACACCCAAGCTGGCACGCTCAATTTCCGTGAAATTTTCTTCAATGAAGAATTCCTGCA
>JBDLJO010000275.1:0-3189 GCA_039714275.1 Chloroflexota bacterium
TGCTGCAGTTGGAAGATGCCACCTTTGGTTCGCCTTAATCTGTGACCTGCCTTATTTAAAGCTCAGGATTTATACTTTCCTGAGCTTTTTTTATTGATATATAGTGATTTTTCGAGCGAAAAAATTATAAAAATCTTATTAATATGCATATTGGCTCTTCTCCAATTTTTATGCCAATGCTATAATCCCTCGGCTTTTAGAAAGCTGTCTATACATTCACATTCGAGGACCACCCTGGGTGGTCCTCTAGATTATATTAGGTCAAGGAGATATTTCGTATGACATACAAGATCATCAAAGTCCCGACAGATGGGACTAAAATCACGATGCAGGATGGGGCCCTCCAGGTTCCTGATAACCCGGTCCTTCCTTTTATTGAAGGTGATGGCACCGGTCGCGATATCTGGCGCGCTTCCGTGCGCGTTTTTGACGCTGCAGTTGAGAAGGCTTATGGTGGTAAGCGGAAAGTCCATTGGATGGAAGTTTTCGCTGGCGAGAAGGCTTATGACATGTTCAATGAGTGGCTGCCGGAAGAAACCATCAAAGCTTTTCGTGAATACCTGGTTGGCATTAAAGGACCTCTCACCACACCTATCGGCGGCGGTATCCGTTCGTTGAATGTTGCCCTGCGCAAATTCCTTGATCTTTATGTTTGCCAACGCCCGGTAGAATATGTGGAAGGTGTGCCTTCTCCAGTCAAGCGGCCTCAAGATGTCGATATGGTCATCTTCCGCGAGAATACGGAAGATATTTATACCGGCGCCGAGTTTGAGTTCGGTACCGAAGAAAATCGTGCCTTCCTTGATACCCTAAAAGAAAAATTCCCTGAGCAGTATGCCAAATTCCGTTTCCCCGATACGGCTGGAATCAGCATTAAGCCGGTTTCTCAAGAAGGAACTGCCCGTTTAGTGCGTGCTGCCATCCAATGGGCACTGGATAACAACCGTAAAGATGTCAGCCTGGTCCACAAAGGCAACATCATGAAATTCACCGAAGGCGCCTTCCGAAACTGGGGCTATGAAATTGCCAAGAGTGAATTCCGCAATGAAATTGTGACCGAGCGTGAAACCTGGATCTTGGGCAACAAAGAAGCTAACCCGGATTTGACCGTTGAAGATAATGCCCGCATGATTGACCCCGGATTTGAAATGATGGCTTCTGACAAGCAGGCTGAGATCCTGGCCGAAATTGAAGCAGCCCTGGCACTTTGGGATACGCATGGCGATGGCAAATGGAAGACCAAACTTCGTATCCGCGACACGATTGCTGATATCGTTTTCCAACAAACCATCACCCGAGCCAAATCCTTTGATGTATTGGCCACGATGAACTTGAATGGCGATTATCTTTCTGATGCTTTGGCAGCTCAAATTGGCGGTATGGGCATTGCTCCCGGCGCTAATATCAACTATGAGACCGGCCGGGCGATCTTTGAAGCCACTCACGGCACCGCCCCCAAATATGCCGATTTAGATAAAGTCAACCCCGGTTCCGTGATCCTCTCTGGTGAGATGATGTTCCGCTACCTGGGTTGGACGGAAGCCGCCGACTTGATTATGAAGGGTATGCGCGGCGCTGTAAAGGCCAAAACCGTAACCTATGACTTTGAGCGCTTGATGGACGCTGCCGAACTGCTTAAATGCTCCGAGTTTGGCGATGCCATGATTGCGCACATGGACGACTAAAAATTGATCAATTGGGGGAATATTGGTACAAGCTGATAAAAATCGAAAAGCCCCCGACGCTGATTCAGTGTTCGAGGGCTTTTTTTTGTCTTAATTTTAGTGCCCAGGTACTGTGATGCTACCCGTATCAGCATTTCTGAGGTATGATTACAAATTGGCAGCGTAAACGAAAATTATAGGTAAATTACAGCTAAATAATTATGAACTCACTTGATCAAGTATTATCGCCAGATTCGTGGATCCTAATTATCATCACAGCCATTATTGCGCTGATTGTTGGAGCATTGCTTACCTTATTAGTGACGGGGTCTAAACCAAAGGAAAAACCGCAGCCTCGCCCGACCCCAACGCAAAGACCAGCCGCGCCGAAAATCCCAAAATCAAAATTCATTGATATAGAGCAGTTAAGAAGAATTTATCGCATTCTTGCCGATCTATCTACGACACTTAATTATCATCGTGTTTTAGATAAGGCGCTTAGTATGAGCATTCAATCCTTGACCACGGACCAAGGGAAAACTGATTCCCTGGCCGGTGCCGTGCTGCTTTTTTCTCAGAGCGAGGTGGATGATGCCGGGCTTTTTATCGAAACATCCCTTGGCTTTTCGCCAGCCGATCTAAACCATACTTTCCCGGCTGAAGATGGCTTGCTGAAAAAAACGATCGATGCCGGGTCACCTATACTTGTGGCTAATGTTGCCAAAGATCCAGAACTGAACCGTTCCTTTACCATCCAAAACTGCAAATCAGCTTACTGCCTTCCTTTGAGTCAAGGCATTAATTCTTATGGTGTTATGCTTTTCGCGCACCCCGAGGAGAAATTCTTTAACCCTGTCTATCGTGAGACATTGAATATCATCACCAAACAGGCCGTGATTGCCATTCAAAACGCGCAGCTCTATCAAGACCTGGCGCAAGAAAAAGAGCGTATGATGGAAATCCAGGAGGAAGCGCGCAATAAATTAGCCCGAGACCTGCATGATGGCCCCACCCAGAATGTTGCCTCTATTGCCATGCGGGTTAACTTTGCCCGTCGTCTGGTTGAGCGTGACCTGGGCGCTGCAACGGAAGAGTTATACCGCATTGAAGATTTGGCACGTAAAACCACCAAAGAAATTCGGCATATGCTTTTCACATTACGCCCGTTGGTCTTAGAATCTCAAGGCCTGGGAGCGGCATTGATGTCGATGGCTGAAAAGATGCAGGAAACATATAACCAAAAAGTTCTTCTGGACATTGATGATGTTGTGGTTGATGATTTAGAAAAGGATAAACAAGGTGTTCTTTTCTACATTGTCGAAGAAGCGGTCAACAATGCCCGCAAACACGCCCAGGCCGATCATATTTGGGTGCGCTTGAATCTTTTACGAAAGGAGCTCGCCCTTTTAGAAATTCAGGACGATGGCTTGGGTTATGATCATAAAACCATGATGCAAACTTATGAGCAAAGAGGCAGCTTAGGTATGATCAACTTGCGGGAACGCACCGAGCTGGTCAGCGGCAT
>JBDLJO010000276.1:0-3177 GCA_039714275.1 Chloroflexota bacterium
CTCAACCCTTCCACGTCCATAACCAGCATCGCTGAAGTTTTACCGTATATCGATCTAGTGCTAATCATGTCGGTGAATCCAGGGTTTGGGGGACAGTCCTACATACCATCCAGCACGGATAAAATTTCTCGGATGCGAAAAATGATCAATAATTTCGGGAAATCAGATATCGATTTGGAAGTTGATGGCGGCATTAAACTTCACAATATCGCAGAAATTGCAGCCGCCGGTGCAAATGTCATTGTGGCCGGATCAGCTATTTTTAATCAAAATGCCAGTATTGCTGAAAATATTGCCCAACTGCGTCAAGGAATTTCAGCATAACACTGGCTATACGAAGCTTTGTACAGCAAAACTATCATACCGAATGCTGTTTATTTGGTAATTCAGGTTATAATTGTGGCGTTAACAAACCCATATTAAATTGAAATGAGGAAAAGTATGTCTGACAAAAAAAATAAAGTGCGTGTGGCAATTATTGGTGTTGGCAATTGTGCTGCATCACTTGTGCAAGGTGTTGAGTATTACAAGAATGCTTCCGAAGATGCAGAGATCCCCGGCTTAATGCACGCAACCGTGGGCGGTTATCATATCCGTGATATTGAATTTAGTGCGGCATTTGATGTTGTCGCTGGAAAAGTGGGCAAAGATTTAAGTGAAGCAATTTGGTCTGAACCTAATAACACCATAAAATTTGCCGATGTACCTTATTTAGGTATACCTGTGCACCGCGGTATGACACACGATGGACTGGGTAAATACTTGGGCAGCAAAGTGGAAAAGGCCGACGGACCTACAGACGACATCACTGGTATTTTAAAAGAAACAAAAACAGATGTGGTGATCAATTTTATGCCGGTTGGCTCAGATATGGCGACCAAGTGGTATGTTGAACAAATCTTAGATGCCGGCTGTGGTTTTGTTAACGGCATTCCAGTCTTTATAGCGACATCAGAGTATTGGAGCAAACGATTTGAAGAACGCGGTCTGCCCATTATTGGTGATGATATTAAAAGTCAGGTTGGTGCGACAATCGTTCATCGGGTACTTGCCAATTTATTTAATGATCGCGGCTTACACCTCGACCGCACATTCCAGCTTAATTTTGGCGGGAATATGGATTTCTACAATATGCTTGACCGAGATCGTTTAGAATCAAAGAAAATTTCAAAGACACAGGCAGTTACAAGCCAACTGCCCTATGAAATTGGAGAAGATAATATTCATGTTGGTCCAAGTGATTATGTGCCCTGGCTTACAGATCGCAAATGGGCTCAAATCCGCTTAGAAGGACGCGCTTTTGGAGATGTGCCCTTAAACATCGAACTCAAGCTTGAAGTGTGGGATTCGCCGAACTCAGCTGGCGTGATGATAGATGCTATCAGATGTGCTAAATTAGCCATGGATCGTGGTATCTCAGGGCCGCTTATCGCCCCTTCATCCTACTTCATGAAGTCTCCCCCTGAACAATTTACCGATGATATCGCCCGCCAAAAGACGGAAGCATTTATTGCCGGCTAGAAAATTAAACTGTATAAATCATAATCCCCAATAGTCTTTTCAAAGATTATTGGGGATTTTTTATTTATGGATACCCCCGCCAAAACAAACAACTCACCATTAATTAAATAAGGGGTATCGGTTGCAATAATCTACCAATACCCCTCAATGCTTATTAGGTCAAGTCAGCGGCACATAATCACCAATATTATATGCGCCTACATGCCTTGAATTCGATCCATTTTCAACAAGGATTCGATAATCACTGCATTAATCCCCCTTCAATCAAACGATCGTGCACATCAAGAAAAGTTTCTGATTGATCTTTGGTAACAGCACCATCGGCTTGAAGAGCATCCAGTAATTCGTCCATCATTTCGTCCATACCTCGTCCAGGTGTGTTCATTTCATCACGGAGATCTGAAACTAGGTCATGAACCAGGTTAAAAGTATTGGCTTCATCTTGCGTGATAACTTTTTGATCAACTGCCAAGGCCAGCATTTCAGCATGCTGTGCAGCCTCCACTTCCGGATCGAAGAGCGCCCCACCCATGTGCTCACCAGGAACGACCTTCCCGCTGCCAAGGGCACGGACATAGTTGATCACATCCCAGCGCGCATTCTGATCAAGAATATCCCGATAGGGAATCATCGCAGTATCAAATGGAATGCCGCCCTCAGTGATTCGCCAAAACAAATATGCATCACTTAACATTTGCCCAGAATGTGCAATCGGTGCTGGAGCAGGATCTAAAGAAGCACCCCCGGGGCCATCACCCATCCCACCATCGCCATGGCATGTTGCACAATGCAAAGCGTAGATTTCCCCACCTCTAGCAATCGATTGCTCGTCAGAGAGAATTGGATTAGTCAAATCAGCAAATTCAGCTGGAACCTGGGCATGGTGCCGCGATCCCATACCTGATTCTCTCCCCATTCCCATACCGCCTGAAAAGGGCTCGCTGGAAAGTGCTTGATTGTCTAAAGCAATTGATCCGCAAGCGATCAACAAAAAAGGTACTACTAAAAACAAAACTAATACGGCAACTTTCTTCATTTCTACCTCGATAATTAAATTCATGGATCTCCAGGAATTTTGATTATGATTCCCGAACAACCCTTTTATTTTTGATAATTTCGTAATCTCAGGCTATTGGTGACAACAAAAATACTGCTGAAAGCCATTGCGCCAGCAGCCAACATGGGATTCAAAAACCCGGCCGCGGCTGCAGGAATCAGGATGATGTTATAAATGAAAGCCCAAAAAAGATTTTGCTTTATGGTAAGCAAAGTTTTTCTTGACAAGGCAATAGCACTCGGGACACCGCGCAAATTGCCACTAATCAGCGTAACAGGGGCAGCAGCCATTGCTACATCGGTTCCAGTACCAATAGCAATGCCAACATCAGCTTGTGCCAATGCAGGAGCATCATTAATACCATCGCCAACCATGGCGACAATTTCACCAGCAGCTTGAAGTTTCTTCACTTCGGCAGTCTTATCTCCGGGTAAAACTTCTGCTAAAACAGCATCAACACCTACCTGCTGTGCAATGGCGTTTGCGGTTTGTATATTGTCGCCAGTTATGATGACAACTCGCAACCCCATATTCTGTAATGTTTTAATCGCTTCGGGTGAGTCCTCTTTCAGCGTATCTGCCACAGCTATTAAACCCTT
>JBDLJO010000277.1:0-3162 GCA_039714275.1 Chloroflexota bacterium
CTCTGCTATAATCCCATCTGCCCAGGGCGCGTAGCTCAGCTGGTTAGAGCGCACGGTTCACATCCGTGAGGTCATGGGTTCGAGTCCCTTCGCGCCCACTACTCAAACCGCTCAAGAGTATTCTTGAGCGGTTTTTTACTTGTCAAACTTCATCCATTTGTGACTACTTGTTCAATTGCCAGTTGAATTCGCTCTCCAATTTGGTTATGCAATTCTTGTGGAACTTCCAACAGATTGCAATGGCTGTTTGATATAATTAGGGCTTAGAAGGCATGTGTTGATTTTTGCTATTTTAGAATTGTATGAAGAAAAAATGATTAAAAATCTAAGAACAAATAAAATTTTGTGGATTTTGGTAGCTATCCTGTCCCTGATTGCTGCCCTTATTGGCGTTTTCAATCAGGATGTCTATAGCACCGTCCTCCGCCCAGACCTATTACCCGGAACCATCTCGCAAGACCTGATCACTATTCTTGCAGCGATGGCACTTGTATTTCTTAGCTTGAAAACGGATGATGCTGATACGAAAAAACAGATTGTTGTCATCAGCCTATTGGCTTATATCTTTTACGGCTACGGAATCTATGTTATCGAGCGCTTGTATAACTCGCTTTATCTGCTCTATATGGTGATATTCTCACTCTCTTTTTGGGCTTTGGTCTACAGTTTGCTCAGCATTAACATAGATGCACTGAAGAACATCAAAGCGCCCAATTGGATCAAAAATGTATCTGCTGGGTTCTTGATTTTTACCGCCTTGCTTTTCTATTTCCTTTGGACAAGCCAACTCATCCCATTGATGCAAACAGGTGAAAAGATCGATTTTCTATACTCGATCTATATTCTCGACATGGCATTGGTGTTGCCAGCAATTCTGATCAGCGCTGTCCTGATCATCAAGAAAAACTCATTAGGCTTGGTCTTCGCCCCGATCTTATTCATCAAAGCCTTTACATTGCTCTTCTCAGTCGGCTTGGGCGGCCTGCTAAAGCCACTCTTTGATATAACCGCAACGCCAGAAGAAACAGTTTTCTATCTAGTCTTGTCATTGCTCTTTTTTACTCTTGGAGCGTTTAACTTCTGGAAGATTAATTTTGATAAAGAAAGTACTTGACAGTTTCTTTATCAAAATTGAATCGGATTTCCCCCAGAAATAGGGACGTGGTTCGGAACAGGTCCCCTTCCCCCCACTACTAAAAAGCCTGCGGAACAGGCTTTTTAGTTTAATGGAATTTTTCTATTTCTTTTTCCCGCGGGTTGCCAAGCCAATCGTCCAAATTCGCACACGGTCCTTGAACCTCCGTTTCCCTGCAAGCGTCAGTTCGTCAAGCGTTTCGGGACCGTCCGTCAGCGAAATGTTGCCTTTTTCTGTAACCAATACAGTATCGGAAAAACGGAACCCGCCCACTCCGGGAATATATATTCCTGGTTCAATGCTAAAGACCATGCGTGCTTCTACCTCGCGCATATCTCCTTCGGCAAGGAAGGGCGCTTCGTGATTGGTCACACCAAAGCCGTGTCCGGTACGGTGCAGCAGAAAGTCGCCATAGCCTCTTGCCTTAAGAAGATCGTTTACTTGCCGGTCCAACTCATCCATCACAATCCCGGGTTTGAGGAGTTCAAATGCCAATGCGCGCGCTGCCAGCATATCGTTAAAAGGTTTTCGTGCGACCTCGGGTACATGTCCGAAGAAAAACGTCCGCTCAATTTCGCCCCCATAGCCATTGGCTGTGCCTGCCACAATGGTGACATGCGGCCCACCCTCCGTAAACTGCATGAAGGTGTTGGTGAAATTATGCGGATCGTGAGCGATCTTCGGGGGTTGGGCAACACCAGAGAACTTAGTATTGAGCATATTGCTTTCGGGGTTATCTAGCAAGAGCTTGCGGGTTAGTGTGCTGCTGATCAGACTGTGGACATCTATCACCATACGCCCCGGACGGGCTTCCTTGAGCAGAAGCCTGTGTCCCTCGCTCATCAATTGACTGGCATGGGCAATTCGTCCAACTTCATAATCGCTCTTTATCAGGCGTACATCTTCCACAATATCCGTGACCCGGGGCGTGCCGGGAATTTCATTGACCACTGCGATCGGGCATTGACTCTCGATCCCGATCTGTGGGAATCCTGTCAGGATCTCTTGCAGACGGTCGCGCCACGTTTCTCCGGCTGGGGCAGGAAACTCGAAATAATGTACAAATTCCATCTCGCCGACAGAGCGTGTACGCACATGCGGCTCTTCCAGCTTGGGCATCAGGAAGGTCATGCTCCCAGCGGCAGGAATGATGAGAATAAACGGCCGCTCATGCACAAAATTGGCGAAATTGGTCAGGTAAAAGATATTATCCGGGTCATGGCATACGTACGCATCCAGCCCCTGGGTGCGGATATTGGCCTGCACTTTTTCTATCCGGTTAACAATTTCTGTCGTTGTCGGGTGGGCAGCAGTTGTGTGAATTTCCATGAAGTCTCTCCTTGCATTGGGTAGAAGAGGTTTTTAATAATTTCTCTGGCGATCACAGGTTACTATTTTCTCTAAAACGTTTCGATACAAATGCAATAAAACATTTTATCATAGGCGTTTGTTTTGAAGAGTTAGTAATTATGATTTGTGGTCTTAGCGTCTTTGCGGTAATGCGCGGGTATAAAAGAAAGCATATTTGTTTTTGAGACTGCACATTCATTGATACGCCAAGCGATTGCTGAGGCTGTACGAGCTGCTCAAACGAAAGGAATCTCATTGCCCGAATCAATGCCAGGTAAAATTCTAGCTGCTATCGAAGATAATTTTCCCCCAAATTTAAACCTTCTACGTTAGTAGATTTGGAAAGAGGGAATCGTTTAGAGATTGCCACATTAAATGGGGATGTGTTCAGATATTCAAAAGAGCAAAATGTGGATACCCCAATAAATGATTTTATTTTCGCTTGTTTAGAGCCATATATTGCTGGAAATAATTAATTCGGTGTCAAAAGGGAAATTAGCGGGCTTATCTGCAGAATTAAAAAATAGTGGTTCGGAACAGGTCCCCTTCGCGCCCACACTCAAAGAGGCTGTCCCATTAGTAGTTGGGACAACCTCTTTTTTCTGCTGATGAATCGTGATTCAGACGTTACTTCTCTGGCACGGCATTGAAACCTTTGACAATCAACCATACCGCCA
>JBDLJO010000278.1:0-3153 GCA_039714275.1 Chloroflexota bacterium
GTCACTTTCTTGCCTGATGATCTTTGTTACCAAATCTGTGAAATGGCTTATGAGAATTTTGGCACCGAGACCTTGGTAGCGCGTTTGCGGAAAAGCGAAGACTATGAGCGATTCCAGAAAATCGGCGTTTTGGTGGTTGATCCACAGACGGCCGTTATCAGTCTATTGGACAATTTTGTGCGTGCGCCCGTGGGTGCCTCGCTGCTTCTTGGACGTGAAGAAGGCCAGGATATGGTAGATATAGAAATCCGCAATCCCAATATTCACGGTATGACCCTGCGGGAACTGCGCCTGCCTTTGGATGTGTTGATTCTTTCAATCCAACGCGACGGGCATACATTGGTCTCGAGAGGTTTTACGCAGTTCCAGATGGGAGACAAAATCACGATGGTTGGGCCTCAGAAAAAACTTGAGGAAGTAATGCTGCGTTTTGATGTATAAAAGAGGGGTTGGTTTAATGGTTTTCTTGCAGCCAACCTAAGAACCGGTTGAACCACCAACGGCCAAAACAAAACTGACCCATATGACGTAATAGTTTGAGCTCATGCCGTTACCAGGCTGCTTTCTAAGATATGGATCAGGTCTGTTATTGTGGCATCCTCCTCACGTGCCCGACCCCGCCTTTTAGCATCCTTTACTACCTTTGTTGGCAAGTCATCGGCTAAAGCATTGATTTTGCACCCGATCGTGTCTTCGAACCACTGTGAATTTTTTACAAATGCTCTCTGTTTCGCAAACTCATAGATTTCAATCGCTAGCGTTGCATCTCCTTGAGAAGCAATCCAATAGGCTGCAGCCGGAATTGCGTGAACAATAATGAAGTAGGCTCCAATTTCTTTCCCAATTCGAAGTGCTTCAAGAATATTCTTGCGCGCTTCCTGGATTTTTACCGATCCAACCTGCAGAATTCCCAATAAACTGAGCATTACTCCCCTTAGTAAAATAAAACTCAATTCTTCACAAAAATCTATACATTTTTCAAGGCAATCTTCCGCGACTTCGTTTTCCCCTTCCGCGTACAAATACATCCCGCGAGTCATCATACAGGTGCCGTAAACGTAGAAATATTTCTCTTCTACATCATAATTAATACTCTCAATTATCTGACGAGCTTTACCATAATGCCCTAAGGCCACCTCACTTAACGCTCGCCCTGATAAACTATATGCAGCATCATAATCAATGCCAAGATTGTTGTAGATTGCCTGACTTTCTCCCAGAGTAATAATAGCTTCTCTGAATTTTCCCCTCCAATAAAGGGTCCAACCAACATATTTCAGTACATGAGCAAGGCCAGAACCAAATCCCAGGGATCTGCTGATCGCAACACTTTCCAATCCCTGCTTTTCTGCCTCTTCCAGGTTGTCTATACTAGAATTGAGCATACATAATTTGGCTAATGTATCTGCAATGCCGGATTTATTTCCATTTTTTGTGTATTGGGCTAAACTTTCCTCATAGGTCAATTTTGCTAGATCATACTCCGGTACAAAAAATAAAAATTCTGCTAAGATTTGAAGTGTCCATGCAAGTTTATGTTTTTTATTTAATTTACGCCATATCAAAATGCTTTCTTCCAGAAGATCTCTTGGGCTGGCAATTTTCTCGATTTCATCAACCCCCCGGCCAAGGGCTCCCATCCAGGTCATTATGTGAGCTTTTGCATGCAGCGTATCTTGGTTGCTGGCATCACATTTCTCCAGCAGCGCGTAGCTTTGCAGCGCCAATTGAACTGCAAGGTCTCCTTGGCGCATAATATTAAAAAAAATGCTTTGCCAAGTCAATATTCTGGCGGTCATTCGCCTGGTTGTTTCAGACTTAGCTGTCGAAAAATGATCCAGCGCATGCTGGCACACCTCCGCCCCGTCTTTAAAGAGCGCCAGCCAGTGATAATATTTACACATCCCATCAAACCCCTGGGCTACTTGATCCACTTGCCGCTGTTCCACTGCCCAATCCCAACCAACCCGCACGTTGTCAATATCAGCACGTATCCTTTCAAATGCTAAGACCTGCTGCGGACCTTGATGATCAATATTCCAACGTCTTAACTCATCAATAAAATACCGGCTGTGGCGATCGCGCGTCGCTATTTCGACAACCGGTGAGGCGGTTAGTGTTTCACCAAGATACTGCCGGGTAAGCTCATGGATTTGGTAACGATTGCCGTCAACTCGCTGTACAAAGGTTTTTTTATTCAGTGTCCTTAGATCCTGCAAGGATGCCCTGGTGACATCTTCGGCGGCCTGCGCTGTGAAGCCTCCTCGAAATACTGAAAGCCCGATCAGGATGGCTTGCTCGTTTTCGGAAAGCATCCGCCAGGAATGATTTAAGACGCCTCGCATACTGCTGTGCCTCTCAGTAAGATCATCAGCATCGGTCTCTAAGAAATCAACCCCACCTTTGATTTGGGCGGCAATTTCCACTGGGTCTAAAATTTGAATCCAGGTAGCAGCCAGCAAAAGTGCCAAGGGCATGCCGTCGACAAGATGGCAGATTTGCACAACAGCGGTTTGATTGGCGCTTCCCAATTCAAAATTAGAGTCCATCCTGCGAGCCGCAGTAACAAATAAAGCAGCAGAGCTAAAATCCCCAACATTTTTGGTTGTATCAATAGGCGGTAGTGCCATCCCCCCAAGCTGGATAATGTGCTCCCCTGGCAGATCAGGTTTTATGCGAGATGTGATCAGAATCTTGAGATTGGGTGCGGCGTCCAGCATACGTTTGATGATTTCAGTATTATCGAGTAGATGTTCAATGTTGTCTAAGATCAGCAGTATGTTTTTCTGGCGTAAATACGCCAGTAACTGCCCCTCAGGATCTCCTTCACTGTGAAAGCTGATGCTCAATGCCTTCGCTACAGCCGGAACAATAAATTTTGAGTCTTTCAATCCAACGAGAGGGATAAAAAAGACACCATCGCTAAAATTAATAATTTCGGTCAGCGATGTTTCCTGGACCAAGCGCGTTTTCCCTATCCCCCCAGGTCCGACCACGCTGATCACCCGTACGTTTGAATCACGAATTAATTTTCCCAGCACCCACATCTCATGCTTGCGGCCGAAAAAGGGTGTCATTTGGGGCAGTAGATTATGCGGTGGGGCTGCTGGTGTGGCAGGTGCCTCAATACCCCCAGCTTGAATTTGCTGATAA
>JBDLJO010000279.1:0-3151 GCA_039714275.1 Chloroflexota bacterium
GATGCGCCGTCTTCCCCGCGGGTAATGACCATGAAATCAAGGCCTGCCAGCAAATCAGCATGAATCATGCCGGTGCTTTTCTTGACCATTTCGATTTCATAATCGTTGAGCATAAAAGCCGCTGCTCCTTCAATGTCCACCCTCAGTTCTTCGCCGGTCATGCGCGGGATTTGTTGGCTGGGGTCGTAGAGGTAGGGGATGTCTAACGCCCGACATTCTTCCGGGTACTTGATCATGGCGTCGGGTGCATTGGCAGAGATGACCACCCAATCGGGTTTTGAGTCGAGATCGTAGAATGAAAGCTGACCAGCATGCCCCATCGCGCCGGGGTAAAAGCTGGAAATTTGGGCGTTGGATTGATCGGTGTTGCAAAAGAATGAGGCTGTGAATTCATCAGGTATAACTTTCATGAGTCTGGTATCAACGCCAACATTTTCAAGTTGGGCGCGGTATTGCTCAAAATCACGACCTACTGTTGCCATCACATGGGGTTTGCCACCCAGCAGAGCCATGGTATAGGCGATGTTGGGTGCAATGCCGCCACGCTGCTTGACCATTGAATCGACCAAGAAGGAAAGACTGAGATGTTCTAATTTATCGGGGATGATATTATCGCGAAAGAGGCCCGGGAAGGTCATCAAGTAGTCGTAGGCGACCGAACCAGTGATAATGATATTCATAGGTATGTGATCCTTTGGATTTTTTTCCAGGATGGCAAATTATGTTAATACTAATCGCTTCAAGCTCTCCACAAAAGGTGGGTAAGCAATCCCGTTCTCTGTGACGATTCCGGTCACGAGACGATGCGGGGTGATATCAAAGGCGATATTGCGTGCGGATGCACCTTCGGGGGCGACCGGACGTCCGAGTAAGTCAAGTGCCAATACTTCCGCGGGGTCCCGTTCTTCGATGGGGATTTCGTCCCCAGACGCCAGCGAGAGATCAATCGTTGATGTCGGTACCACCGGGTAGAAGGGGACCTGATTATCATGTGCTGCTAAAGCCAGCATATAGGTGCCAATCTTGTTAGCTACATCACCGTTTGCTGATGTGCGATCAGAACCAACAAATACCTTTTGCACTTCTCCGCTGGCCAGAAAATAACCAGCCATATTGTCGCTGATGATATCGAAAGGCACACCGTACTGGGTTAATTCCCAGGCTGTCAGGCGCGCCCCTTGTAAGCGCGGGCGGGTTTCATCAACCAACACGTGGATATTTTTACCCTGCTCATGCGCCATCCGAATCACACCTAGCGCGGTACCCCAATCAACGGTGGCCAACGCGCCCGTATTACAGTGATGAATGATGGTGTCACCGTCGTTGATCAAAGCTGCGCCGTGGCGTGCCATGCGCTGATTGATTTCGACATCCTGATCAGCGATTTTTTGTGCTTCGTTCAGTACTGCGGCGCGCAAATCATCAATATGACCTTCAAAGGATGCGGTAGCATTTAAAATACGATCTAATGCCCAGGCTAGATTGACGGCTGTGGGGCGCGCCCCTTTTAAGTGATTGGCGGCATTTACCAAATCAGCACGCAGATTGGTCAAATCCCTGGCCTTGGACTGCTGTGCCGCCAAGGCCAAACCAAAAGCTGCCGCACCGCCAATCGCTGGCGCCCCGCGCACTACCATATCCGTAATCGCCTTGGCCACATCTCGATAATCATCGTAAACAACGATTTTGAATTCACCTGGCAGCAGCCGCTGGTCGATCATTTGAAATTTCGAAGCTGCGGTATTCCATTCAACGGTTCTCATGAAGTTCATCCTAGTATGATTGGATCGTGTTGGTTGGTAAGTGATTCCTCTCAGAGAAAAGTACTGCAATATACGTGGCGTATTCTACTCTACTTTTAAGGATAAATTATTGTCTTAGCTGTGCTATTTTGTTTTCTTTTTATGTTCCGTATTCTTGATCCCAGTCATTTGATCTGGGAAGCAGGCGGCAATGATTTCCAGCAGTGTGATATACCCTTGAATCCGGTAGTACTGATCGACAACCGGCATCCCGGATATTTGTTCTTTACTCATCCGCTGATAAACCACACTAAGGTTATCGGAGAGCATCGCGTAGACCGGGTCGCGCATCACGTCTGCCGCGTATCTATATTGGTCTGATCCGGTATACTGCAGTGCTTTATTATAACCATCGGGATCGTCAATAAAAGCTTCAGGAACAACAGGGGCCATCATCACCTCGGCCAGCGCGGAAGTGTGGATTGTGCCCATCAAGCGATTCTCGCTGTTGATCACGCAGGCTGTGGCGACTTTGGGAGCATGGAGTAACTTAGCCAGCACCTCGGGAATAGGAGAATCTACGTTAACGATTATCGGTTCCAAAGAAAGGTGTGTTACGATCTCAGACACCTGTATCTCCCGCTGTGCTGACCAATCAATCAGGGCTTCTTTACCGAAGGTGTTGAGCACATCTTCTTGAAACCACTGCAACAGATTAGTTTTCTCTTGATCAGGCGCTTGATCAATTTCATCGGGGTCTTTCTCCCCCCACTTATTGAGACCTAATACCTGACCAATGGGCAAGGTGAAGAGGATACCGCTGTTGGGGCTGTCAAATCCTTTGACCACGCGATCAGCTTCAGAAATTGCCAGTTCAAGCATCTCACGATCGTCAATAACGCTCATTAACGTCTGCTGACCGCTTGACCCATCCTGGGTAATTAAGTTGAGCAAACCACTGAAACCACCCTTGCGGACGTGTTTCTCGGCCTCGAATCCACCAATGCTGGGGACAATTGTCACACCTGGGATGCCGGCTTTTTGCCAGGCCTTGAGTAATTTGGGCAGCAGCGTGGGATTATGCAAGATAACATAGAGTGCTGTGGTTTGATTTGCATTATCTGACATGGTGTTCCTCTATAAAGAATGAGTGATAGACATAATTGACCGCTGGGAACCCCAAAGAATCTCGGATTCACAAATTGTTGTTTTTAATTTAGATGATTTGGGTTTCAATACCTGTCTCTTCTTTAAGTTTATTTGCGAAGGCTTTCAAATCAGCAAGTTGAAAAACGCTTTGCTCGCCCGTTGGACGACCCAGCAGCAGCAATGAAACGTTCTCCGAGATAGCGACATTTTTAAAGGTCTCGCGAAAACGACCGCGGCGGCAAATAATTTCGGCGTTGACA
>JBDLJO010000280.1:0-3109 GCA_039714275.1 Chloroflexota bacterium
TCTAGTAGTGCCCCTTGTTTAAAATAATCCATAAATTTTTGATGGATTTCCGCTGGCATGCCTCTTACCCCCTTTTCTCTGATCACAAGCTGCATGTCAGTAGCGACCACGCCAGGACGAACGGCTATCGATGTGATCGCGGGTTCTTCCACTGCGATAACCCTGGTAAAGTGGTTTAGAGCCGCTTTGGTAGTACAATAAGCGCTCCAACCGGGGATTACTTGAACGGCTGCGCCGCTGGATACATTAATGATTCTTCCTTTGGATTTTCTTAAAAATGGGATGGCTGGCTTTGTTAGATTGGCAGGACCGATAATATTAATTTCAATATTTCTTTGCCAATCCCTTAAATCTGCGTCTACAAATGAAGTGATCGGTTCGATAACCCCGGCATTATTAATAATCGCATCGATATTGCCAAAGGATTCAATCGCCTGGTATATGATTTTCCGGCAATCGTTTTCGGAACTGATGTCGCCAGGAATCACGATGGCCGCTCCTCCTTTGTTGGTGATTTCCTCCCTTGTTTTTTCTAACAAATGGGCTGACCGGGCCGTTAAAACAATGTTTACTGGATAATCGCCAAGAATTAACGCCGCCGCTCGCCCCAGTCCTTTAGAAGCACCCGTAACGATGACTGTTTTTGATTCAGCGACCATAGGTATTCTCCTGATTACTTGTAATCAATTTAAAATCCTGTAAAATGCCGCGGTAGGTCAGCGAGCCGCAGATTTATGTCATTAAATTCGTTTAGAGTTTGTCTGCTGTTTCCCACTCTCCCATAATCTCTCATCCAAAGCTGATCAATAATTGATCTTTTTCATCGTAGCAGTAGTGCCCGGAAAACGGCTGTATATTCCTATCGGCTGCCAACACTTTGGGAATCAAGGTAAATAAATCCTCCACCAGCGGCAGATCATCGAGTTCGTTTTGCGGTACCCAGACCAGAGCTCCCTCCTCAGATGGTCGCAGCGCCCCCTGTTCTGGCACCTCACCCCGGAAGATATACAGCCCAATTCCGGGGGTTTGGCCGGTATCAATGGTCACCGTGCCGCATAACCATAGATCGACATTTTCTATCCCGGTTTCCTCATCCAGCTCTCTGCGCGCCGCGCTCAGGATATCCTCTCCCCGCTCAATATGCCCACCAATGCCGTTATAGCGTCCCGCCCACAATCGTTTATTAGCTGCTCCCTTGATTAAAAGCAGCTGATCTTCGTTTGTCACGAAGATCAGCGTGCGAGGTACCAACATATAGCGTTTTTCTGCGATGCCCTGGTCGGATACAGGCATGGTCTGTTTATTCCTTATCCCAATAATTTCCGTACTTCTTCAAGTTTGCCATCACTGCCAAGATATACATTTTTGGCCGCGATGAAGTCTGCATACGCGCTCATAAAGGCTTTTCCGGGAGGTCGTAGATCGAAGTTTTCTGGCTTTTCCATGAAGAACTCTCGGTGAACGCGCGTCCAAACCAGACGCCCATCAGTATCAATATTGATCTTGGTCACGCCCAGCTCTGCAGCCCGTCGGAACTGAGTTGCATCGACGCCCTTGGCGCCCAGCAGTTTGCCGCCGGCATCATTAATGCGCTTGACCTCCTCCTGGGGCACTGAACTGCTGCCGTGCATCACCAGGGGGAACCCGGGTAGTTTATTTTGAATTTCTGCCAGCACATCAAAGCGCAGCCCCTGTGTGCCGCTGAATTTAAAAGCGCCATGACTGGTGCCGATCGCGCAGGCCAAAGAATCAATGCCCGTCCGCTTAACAAATTCCAGTGCCTGGTCAGGGTCGGTCAGCTTGGCGTCGGCCTCGTCAACGGCGACATGCTCTTCAACGCCGCCCAACATGCCCAATTCAGCCTCCACAACCACGCCCTTGGCGTGAGCCGCATCAACCACTCGTTTTGTGATCGCGATATTGGTCTCAAAATCCTCGTGGCTGGCGTCAATCATCACTGAGCTGTAAAATCCGCTCTCGATGCAATCATAGCAGGTATCCTCATCGCCATGATCTAAGTGCACCGCAAATACTGACTCAGGGAAAATTTCATCTGCACTGCGAATCAATCCCTCGAGCATGGTTTTGTGGGTATAAGAACGGGCGCCCTTGCTGATCTGCAAAATGAAGGGTGACTGGCTTTGGAGATTACCCCGAAATAACCCCATCGTTTGTTCAAGGTTATTAATATTATAGGCCCCGATGGCGTATTTGCCGTATGCAGCCTCAAATAATTTGGTGGTTGTGACAATCATATTTATGCTCCTCAACTAAGGTCGTTTAATGATGATTAATTAGCTTGAAACCGGTTTAATTATAATTCATTCTTATCAGATTTAAGGCCTATCGATGTGCAACTTTCCACTAAGCACTCTCGTATATACTAACGTGTTTGAAAACAGAAGGTACCACGCTCACCCGTTAGCCCCAAGATGCTCCGCCGTTTTGGAGTTTCCCGGTCTATGATGTATAATAGATGCTGCTGATAACAAATAAGGTAATAAACGCTAGGAGGAGAAAATGGCTGATTTATTTGAACAAATTACCGGTGATCAAGATTTCATTAAGAAAATAATTGCTAAAATTCCAGGATTCAGCGGTTATATTGAGCGCGCGGATCGGCGAGCGGCCGATAAGCTGCTGCGCGAAAATATTGCCGACAGCTTTGAGGCATTGTACAAGCGTGTCTCAGCTTTACAGGCTGATTTTGTCAGCCAGGGTGAGTTGATGTACCTCGATGATATGGAAAAAGCCGCCGTTAAGCTGCGCACTTTTATCGATAAAATTCGCCACGCCTCCTATGGATACTCTGGTTTCTTTGATGCCGTAAAGATCAACGAAGAAGAATTGGCGCGTGTCTACGAGTATGATTCTACGATGCTCGACCTGGATGATGAAGTTGCCCACGCCTTAGACAATGTCGAAGCCTCAATCGGCTCCGAAGGTTTACCGGCAGCGATTCGCAACCTGGTAGCAAAAAGTCAGAGTTGTCTCGATGCTTTCAATCAACGCGATGATGTACTTACGCAGGATCCTGTTTAGGGTTATAAATTTAAACCAAGTAACACGATTTTTGGAGGATTGTGATGGCTAGAATTTTTGATGTTAT
>JBDLJO010000281.1:0-3096 GCA_039714275.1 Chloroflexota bacterium
CGGTGGTAACGATGAATGTATTGGTAACCGGAGCTAATGGTTTTGTTGGCACAGCCTTATGTGAATATCTTGAAGAGACGGGTGATAACATTCAGCGGGCGATCCGGCGTAAGATTGGAAACACGATAAAGCCATCTGAGCAAGTCGTTGGCAATATAGATGCTACTACTGATTGGTTTGCTGCTTTGCATGGTGTTGACGCAATTGTTCATCTGGCGGCGCGTGTGCATGTGATGAATGATCCAATTAGTGATCCTCTTGGTGAATTTCGAAAAGTAAATACTGAAGGCACAATAAATTTGGCTCGTCAGGCAGCAGCTGCAGGAGTGCGGCGTTTTGTTTTTCTGAGCACGATAAAGGTCAATGGCGAAAAGAGTGGGCCAGGAGACGAGAAAAAGAGTGGTGGTTTTTGCGAAGCTGACATTCCGAATCCTGCCGATGATTATGCCGTCTCCAAATGGGAGGCAGAGCAGGCCTTATCTCAAATATCTGAAGAAACCGGCATGGAGCTGGTCATTGTCAGGACTCCCCTGGTTTATGGTTCCGGCGTAAAGGCCAATTTTGTGCGTTTGTTGAAGTGGATCGACAAGGGGGTGCCATTACCCTTAGGCTGTATCGACAATCGACGAAGTCTTGTTTCTCTCGAAAACTTGGTGGCCTTCCTGTTTAAATGCATTAAAGAGCCGGACGCAGCCGGAGAAACCTTTATGGTGGCTGATGGAGAAGATGTCTCCACCTCGGAATTGATTCGTCGAATAGCCGGTTTCATGGGTCGCCGCGCCAGGCTCGTTCCTGTTCCAGAATCATTGTTGCGTCTCGGGGGAAGGTTGCTTGGGAAGTCTGCTGAAATTGATCGGCTTTGTGATTCGTTACAGGTTGATATAACGAAGGCAAAAAGTGTGCTGAACTGGGAACCACCTTTGAGTCTTGATGATGGGCTGCAAAAGACTGTTGACTGGTATATGGGTGAGAGACTTAAGGTGTTAGGGGAAAGTCAGCGTATATAATAGAAGACCCTGAAAGATGGATAGGTTCTGATGAAACGGTTTTTCGATTTTTCAATATCTCTGATTGGTGTCCTTTTGTTGAGTGTGCCAATGTTGATTATTGCCGTATTCGTAAAGTTGACATCAAGAGGGCCGGTTCTGTTCTGGTCTGATCGTGTTGGGCGGTATAATCATATTTTCAAAATGCCCAAGTTCCGTACCATGCGGATTGATACCCCTGCAGTGGCAACACATCTTTTATCTGATCCTGATCGTTTTCTGACACCTGTGGGGAAATTTCTTCGCAAATCGAGTTTTGACGAATTTCCGCAGTTGTTTACTATTCTGAAGGGCGATATGAGTATTGTCGGTCCGCGACCGGCATTATTCAACCAGGATGATCTTATTGCCCTCAGGACACAAAAGGGAGTTCACCTGCTTACTCCTGGTTTGACTGGTTGGGCGCAGATCAATGGCCGCGATGAACTGCCTATCCCTAAGAAAGTGGATTACGATCTGTATTATTTGGAGCATCAATCCTTTTTGTTGGATCTCAGGATAATAATGCAAACTTTTTTGAAGGTGGTACTGCGTGAGGGAGTAAAACATTAAATGAAGAAATCAGGATACAGAAATATGTATTCAGAATGTACCAAGGTACCTGGTAGAGGTGTTGGTTAATTAATGGGAACAGATGTTGAAGCACAATTTTTAAGCAAACCCGTACAGGATAAGTGGCCCTATCTTGTAATGGGATTTTTTTTCTTGAACTTTATCGTGAAGAGTTTGCCTATTTTCCGCGGCATTATGATTCACCCTGATGCCCCGGTGTATCTGTGGTCTGCGCAGGCATTGGGCGCAGGGAATGTTCAAGGGGCCATTGCAGCATACCCGATGCTTTTTTATCCTTTCCTGATAATGCTTGTGCATAAATTGGGAGTTGACTGGCTTTGGGCCGGCCGCCTTATTTCTGTTACCGCTTCTTGTTTTGCTCTCCTCCCCTTTATGGCCATAGCCAGGAAATTTTCAAAGGGATGGCCGTTAGTCTTTGTTACGCTGCTCTTTATTCTCCTTCCATCATATAATTTTAGAGCGTATGCCGTTTTGCGGGATCCGCTGTACATCAGTTTAACTCTTTGTTGTCTCTACTATGCTCTTCAGTTTTTAGAAGATAAATCGCTAAAGACATTTTTCGTTGTTATGTGTTTCTCTTTTTTTCTTCCCTTGTTACGCATCGAAGGTGTAGTAACGGCATTGTTGGTTGATTCGTGGTGTCTTGTTTTGTTGCTATGGTCGCCGGAAAAAAACAAGAAATTTATAGCTCTTCTTCTCTTAGTTGTTACTGCGGCACTGCTCTGTTTTTTGTTTTACTCTGACACCTTTTCTTCCCTTGTAAGGCTACAATCAGTTACTTATCTTTTTGATAAGTTGTCATCTGGACAGTTGTCGGTGCAGAGTTGTTTGAAGGCTCTTGATGATCTGCAGCATAGCCTGCCCGCGTCTACCTTTGGCAACAACTTCTGGCAGGTTATTCAGCGTCATTGGCCTTGGATTTATTTCATTGGCATGCTTTATGTCATTGTAAAGATACTTGGCTGGCCGGTTCTTGTTTTAAGTTCCGTTGGTTTAGTTACTGTCTTCCGGCAGATAGAATTCCGCAAAATGTTTTTGGTAAGTGTTTTTGCCGGACAAATACTGTGCATGATGCTCTTTTATTTGTTCAGTGGGTTTCTTGAGGTTCGTTTCATGCTTTTGCCGGCGATTCTTCTCTTGTTTTTCTTTCTTTTCTCATTGGAGGCGGTATTTGATTTCTTGTATGAGAAAGTGGGAAGATTTTTTTCATTTAAAAGAAAGCACTTCCTCATTGTTTTTTCTTGTTTTTTGGTTTTACCCTTTGCATATGACTCACTATTTCATAAGTACAGAACCCACATTCCGCTTTTGGAAGAGGCTTGCCTCTGGATAAAGAGTGAAATTCTTAAAGAAGGTGGGGGGGAATGGTTTGTTGGAGGTAATGCACGGAGAATGGCCTGGTTTTTAGATCGCGAGGACATGCAACAGCCCGTTGGGAAAATAGGCTACGATGATATTGAGAAAAGATTTTCAAAGA
>JBDLJO010000282.1:0-3077 GCA_039714275.1 Chloroflexota bacterium
ACTCTAGTACTGTTAGTATCACCGGGAGCAGCGAGCAATACTATAAGGGTTTAATCTACGCCCCAGAAAGTGATGTTAATATAACTGGGAGTGGAGACGTCGGACTCACAGCACACACACAGATCGTTGGTTGGAACGTTAAAATAGATGGTACTGCTGATCTCGATATCCGGTATGACAAAGCTTATAATTATACAATCCCCCCGATGATCGATCTGCAGAAATAAGATTAGCACTGCGTAACTAGTAATCAAAAAAGAGACTGTTCCAAAGAACGAAGGGACAGTCTCTTTTTATTTCTGTGTTTTTATATTTGTGTCATTGTGACCACAGCGAGATAATTAAACAAAAATGTCATTGCGAGGAGAGCTTCACCCGACGAAGCAATCTCCCGCACAGTCCCCAAACGTGTTATTGTGAGCAATGTATCTCTGTGGCCAGGTGTTCTCCGGCGCCATGTGGGAGATTGCCACACTCCGCTGCGCTGCGTTCGCAATGACAGATAACTTTGGTTCCTACGAGCGCAGAGTTAATAATAAACAAGATTGTCATTGCAAGGAGTATCTTTACGCGACGAAGGGTTCTCCCGCACAGCCCCCAAACGTGTTATTGTGAGCAATATATTTCTGCGACCAGGTGTTCTCCCGCGCTATGTGGGAGATTGCCGCACTCCGCTGCGCTGCGTTCGCAATGACAGACGGGAATGATCACTGCGAGCCGATTTTGCGAAGCAGTCTCCCGCACTATGGTAGGATTCGCATTGACAGGAGTGAAAACCATGCCTGAAAAACAATATTACGTCTACATTATGACCAATACCTATAATACAATATTATATACAGGTATGACTAATAATTTAGAGCGTAGAGTTTTAGAACATCGTTCGGGAGTGGGCAGTAAATTCACGAGTAAATACAACTTGCACAAATTGGTATATTATGAGTATGGCAGTAATGTAGAAGAAGTAATTGCACGTGAAAAGCAAATCAAAGCTGGTTCTCGGAGGAAGAAAAAAGAATTGGTTGAGGAAATGAATCCGAACTGGAATGATTTGAATGATGATTTCTTTGAATAAATTGGCACTGTGAGCGCGGCGAGATCGTTAAACAAGATTGTCATTGCGAGGAGCATCTTTACGCGACGAAGCAATCTCCCGCACAGTCCCCAAGCGTGTTATTTGAGCAATGTATTTCTGCGACCAGGTGTTCTCCCGCGCTATGTGGGAGATTGCCGCACTCCGCTGCGCTGCGTTCGCAATGACAGATATGTGTGGTAATTGCGAGTAGGTATTCCGAAGCAGTCTCCTGCATTCCCCTATCAGCCCATCACTCAATCAACTCCAATTCCATCACCGCGGCCTCATCCCAGGAATCCGATGTTTCCAAAATGATATCCCCAAAAAGGGTCTCTTGTTGGGCCTGCACAAAATGCCGCTTGACCAATTCCAACATCGCCAAAAAGGTCACGATCATATCGAGGCGGGAATGCCCTTCTCCCACGATTTGGCCAAAAGAAATCCTGGACCCCCGTTTCAGGTGTTCAACAATGCGAGTGATTTTCTCCCGGATGGTGACCCGCTGCCTGGTAACGATTTTTCCCAGGGGAGCGCGGGTATCGATATTGCTGAAAAGTGCCTCCGCCAGATCGTATAGATCTCCCAGAGAAAATTCACCAAACTCAATTTTTTCGGGTAATTTGGGAGGTGGGGCGGCTAATCTCAAATAGGTGCGCAGTCCTGCGGATGACCGGGTCTGCAGGGTATCGGCGATTTCCTTGTAGCGTTTATAGGCCAATAACTGCCGGGCAAGCGCTTCTCCAGGATCTTCTTCTCCTTCATCCCGTACAGGGGGGCGCGGCAGCAAAGCCTCGGACTTAATTTGCAGCAGTTTGGCTGCGATCACTAAAAATGCAGAGACCTCATCCGGGGCTTGTTCTTCAATATTACGTAAGTGCGCCAGATATTGATCGGTAACCTGAGAGAGCGCCAGTTTAGTAATATCTAACTCGGCCTGCTGGATAAGCTGCAGCAGTAAATCTAAAGGCCCCTCATAAACGGGGGTCATAACTTTGTAGTCACCCATTTGCTGGGTAGCAAAATCAAATTTCATGCGGTGATTATACCTGACAATTAGCGAATGACATGCTATACTTTCGGCGTTATTTTTGAGCACTAGACTTTCTGAGATCGGAGCGAGTTCCTAAAGCCCCGATTTCTTTATGGAGGGTATATGAGTACAGATTGGGTTACCCTGACCGCGGATTGGGGCGGGGAAATGGCTTTCCTGGGTAAGAATGAAAAAGGCGGCAGCGTCCAGATGGGTGCTGTTGATGGGGTGCCTGGTGTTTCCCCGATGGAGATGCTGCTGTTTGGTTTGATCGGCTGCTCGGGCGTTGATGTCGTTCATATCTTGCGCAAAAAGCGATTAACCTTAGATGATTTTCGGCTTGCAGTCCGGGCAAAACGGGCCCCGAATCATCCCAAGGTGTATACTGAAATTGAAATTTCTTATATGCTTTGGGGATCCGATCTAACCCCCAAAGCTGTGGAACAGGCCATCGAACTTTCAGAAGAGAAATACTGCTCAGCCAGTGCGATGCTGGGGAAAACAGCTAAAATCAGCTCAACCTACCAGATTTTAGCGCCCGGTGAGACCATTGAAGAACAAGTATCATAAAAATTAGTTTTTAGGAGTATATAATGAGTGAACCAATTCATGTAACAGATGCCGCTTTTGAGAAAACGGTATTGGGTGCCGAATTACCGGTTGTGGTAGATTTTTGGGCCCCCTGGTGTGGTCCCTGTAAAATGGTAGGACCGATCCTGGATAAATTTGCCAAAGAGTATGAGGGCAAGCTGCTGATTGCCAAAGTTAACACCGATGACCATCCAACATGGGCGCAGAAATTTGGCGTTCAGGGCATCCCAACGATGCTCTTTGTGCACGATGGCAAAGTGGTACACCAGCAGGTGGGCGCGATGCCAGAACCGACTCTGCGTACGATCATTGATCAGTTCTTGAATTTAGTAGAGAACAATCAGTAATCCCCCGTTTAGAACTTAAGCAAAGAGACCGCCA
>JBDLJO010000283.1:0-3033 GCA_039714275.1 Chloroflexota bacterium
AAGGATCGAAAAGGGGTTACATCCGTCAGACAACGCAATCGTCCAGCAACGCAGCAAAAGTCCCCCCCTAAAAAGAAGACAACGAAGAAGACAGTTCCAGTAGTAGTATAAGTTAAATCACAAATGTGTACCATGGTTCAACAAAGTAATATAAATTTTGTGTAGTTGGTGAAATTTAGCTAATTTCGCTCAAAATCGTATTACCTTAGGCATTTTCCCATCGTCCCCTCGAGATTTTGACTGGGTAGGAGTGAGTGGGTGTGAGTGGTGGGTAGGAGTGAGTGGCTACTATGGATCAACAAAGTAACATAATTTTCGTGTCATAGATCAAATTTATACAAGAACTTTCGTGTCGTTGTTTTTTCGGGTTACTGTAGGAAAATTTCGAATAAATCGCTTAGTTTTCGTTTCGCCTCAGGCTATTACATCACCTGGGGGGGGGGAGTTATTTGGAACGTACGTGTAACCGCCGGAAAAACTAGTCAAAAGAATAAACGTGTCGTGGATCAACAAAGTAAAATAATTTTCGTGTCGTTTTTACTTTGGGAACTTTTTCGTTTCGAAAATTTCGACTAAAATTGCATCTTTGGAGCTGGGGTGAGATCTCGAGACACCCTGTACCCAAAGTTTTTACCACACGCACGTAATACCTACTAGTTAACGCACAGAGATGTACAACCTAATCATCATCATCACTCGACTTAGCTAATTGCCTTCGCAATTCACGGTGGGAAGGAGATGAAGCATACCAATCACAAATATCAAACGATGCGAAGTTTAATAGGCGAAAGTAGTGGTTCAAAGCATTTCGTAGATCTTCGCTTATGTGGTCCCATACCACCTGGTATCCGTGTACGTCCGAAACCAAGCGTGTGTACCAACTCCAAAACGCTACAGAATCGGCATAAACCTCGAATAAGGGATCTACTTCATCTTTCAGAGTAGCCAACTTTTCGACCTTGCAGATTTCCAGGGTTTTTGATGTAACATTTCGGACACTTTAAAAATTGTGCACGGGGGCAGCTACTCCTCAAAGCTACCTCCTTTGACAATCGCTAGCCAAAAAATTCCCCCCCTCTATGATGCTCGAAGATGTCGGTTGCATTTTTTTACACCTTCCAGAATCCGAAGGCAGCGTGTACTAAGTTTTGGACTTCCCCATTTTAACATAGTTTTGAAGGTGTACATAGATGCAGCACATAGATACATTTTCCTTCTAAATAAAAATTTGCGTCTTTGATTACCTATCTCATTAACGCACCTTAATTTCACAATTTACCTATCTCCTATGCATGCTTGAAGAGTTCCACTGCTTACCAACCACCCAACACCAGTGGAAGCAAAACACCACCTTTCTTTATCACTGTCGATAGAGCTGACATTTCTTGTGGGGCCTTGGATGCTTGTTTTGTCGACTTCTGTGAGCTCTTTCATGGCTTGGAGGCAGGAACCGCCGGTTTTTCAGCCCACCCTGTGCTAGCATTGGGAGAAGTGTAGTTGGAGTTCTATTCCGGCAGGCTCTGCGGAACGGCTTCATCATCGTAGCGATTAATCGCACCACGGCGTGATGGGCCTCTAGATTGCCCACGCTCCCAACGGTCGGCTTGCCGCATTCTGTGCACTGACTGAAACGGCAGAAAAGTGTGGCAGATTCGCGACAAGCTTCAGAAACGAACTGACAAGTCAGACTGAGAGGACGGCACGGTGATTAGCGGGCTTGCCGCTGCGGCCTCGTTGTCCCCCAAAAGTAATGACATTTTCTGGGGCACCACAGGTTTCCACATTTTTCTGGGGCATTTTTCGCTTTTTCACCTTTGAAATGAATGTCTTCTTCTGCCTGTTTCGGGCATTTTAAGGAGAAAACACGGAGTGGTTGAACAATTAGTGGGACGCTATCACGCAGTGAAAAGGGTCGCATCTCTCTCACAATGGGTAGAGCAGAGCATTTTGCCCCTTCGATGGGAGACAAAGAATCGCGTGGGCTCGGCTCCACTGTACACTCAACAGAGACACAGACACAACTGGCCCCAGTGAGAGAGGGCGAATGATTTGCCCCACGCGCGCACGCGCCGTGTTCTGATGAGCGAGTGACTTTAACTCCTTTGACCACGAGATGGCACAGCATAGCACGGAATGTACGGTACGCAAATTTTCCTAACCATCGATGCAAACTTTTGTCGGCTGTGGCATATGTGCTCTCGTTGTGTCGTACGCATGTCGTTTTGCACGATAAACTTAGTGTTCAGGGAAAAAATAATGAAGCTTTTTTGGGTTAATTTTTGTTGTTTTCGCCGCCGCCGCACATGACTCGCCTCCTCGTCATTGGAATGCGCCTTTCATCCTGTCGTCTATCTGGAACGTTCCGTGGCGCCAGCCACTAATTGGTACGAGGAACGCTGCCCCCCTCCCCCTCAATCAATTTTTCGACACCTGCCTGTCGCGATTTCCCCTTCGGGCGAATTCATGGTGTTAAGCTGTGTCCGTAACTCAGAGTTTACCCTGAAGCAAAATTGAAGCATGTCGATTCGCTAAACACCACAGACAGCGCATTTCTGAGGCGAAGCCCTCCCACTCATTTAGGTGCATACATTGAGTTGCTTATCCCCTTGAATTTCCCCCTTTGTTGTTGTTGTCAACCTTGATCTGTGGGTCCCGCGTCTCGTCGCACGTGTCTTGTGTCTCTTCGCATCACACGTCTAGTCGCGCTCCGCCCCCCCCCCCTGTCACTCATCCGTCACTTTGCCGAAAAAATTGGGCCTCGGGCGTTGGGCGCCGCGCGCTTCTCGCGACATTTCGCCTTTGGGGGTTTAGTTCGGGGAATAGGAATTGGAATTTCGAAAACGCCTTGCAGCGACGAAATGAGGACGGCGACTGATCGCTGGAAGGCGGAGAGGAGATGGCTTTCTGTAGGCTCGTCGAGCTGACACCCTAAGGCGTAAACAAGACCTTTGTGTTTCAAACTTGGGACGGGGACAGGATGATCTGGTGGACAGAGTGGGAGAGAAGAGGAGAGGACTTGGAGCTCTATTTAAA
>JBDLJO010000284.1:0-3021 GCA_039714275.1 Chloroflexota bacterium
CAGTTGGATCAGCAAAGAGCCAGCGCGATTCAGCGTGATGGACTCAGCGCTTTTGTCGACAGCTGGTATCAAATGGACCTCTTTCGTTCAATGGCGCAGCACAGCGAGGCATTTGCAGCCATGAAAACTGCTCGTTCACGTAATTCCGCTGAGTGGATGGCGAAAGTCATCCATGAAATGAGCCCTGGGGTACAGCCATCTTTATGGGATGGGCTTCCCAACCTGATCACAGACGTGCTGCTCATCGCCGGTGCTCAGGACTCGAAATATACCAGCACCCTGAAGATTGCGGCGGGCAAAATGCCCCGGGCCTCGCTGGCTGTGATTCCCAATGCCGGTCACAATACGCACTTCGAAGCGCCGGATCCTTTTGCTAATACGGTCAAAAATTTTCTTGAGGCAGCCACCTTGAAAAGGAAATGAAGTCCGCTGACCTTCCCTAATTATGCTATCCATGTTAAACTCTAAACATAAATAAATTATTGAAAAGGTATCTAATTAAATACCTTTTGTACCTTGAATTTCCTCAGGGCTGAACTTGGAAAATCAGTCCTCTACAAGCTGAATCAAATTGGAAGAGATGCAGCTTGGCCCATATTTACCGCCGCGCGAATTCCTTTATTTATCTTTCGTGCGCGGCCATGGCATTGAATTTTACGCTCAGTATAACGTTGAAAACGTTTGGATTTTTGACCCAGGGTTACGCCAAAGCAGAACAGCAGAATATCAGATCATTGACCTAACCCAAGGGCAGATAAGCTCTCTATTGGTGCAGTGTATTTAAAATTATCCACCTAAACCTTAGTACAAAACTCCAAACCTGAGATTTTGATTCGTGATATTTAAGCCATGGCTTGTTGATAGAAGCTGTGGTTTTTTTGTTTAATTACCAATTATGGCCGGCATTATTACAGCTCTAAAGATACAAAAACGGGATAAAGGTAGAGTCAGTGTCTATATTGATGGTGATTTCGCATTTGGCCTAACCCGCCAGGTAGCTGGATGGATCACCGTCGGGCAAGAACTCAGCGATGAGCAAATTCAGCAGCTCCAAGGTGATGAGACTCGTGAGAAAGCCTATGCCAGGGCGCTGAATTTCCTCAGTTATCGATCTCGTTCTGAAGCCGAAGTTCGAAGAAATCTAAAAAAGCACGACACACCCGAAGATTGCATCGACGAAACGTTAGAACGCCTGCGGCGTTTGGACCTCGTCAGCGACCGGGGCTTTGCTGAAACCTGGGTCGAGAATCGTTCAACATTCCGGCCGCGAGGTCGTCGAGCGCTTTACAGCGAATTACGTGCCAAAGGCGTGCACAACGATATTATTGATGATGCGCTTCAAAATTTAGACGAAGATGACCTCGCATATAGGGCTGCACAAAAAAAAGTACGCCAATACCGCAGTTTAGCGTGGCCAGATTTCAAAAAGAAAATGCTGGGATTCTTAGCCCGGCGAGGATTCAATTACGGCGTCGCTGCGCCTGCGATAGAAAAAACCTGGTCGGAGATTCAAAACGACCTAGCGGATAAAAATAACACTTAGCCAGACCACCCCCAAGTCAGGGGCACCTGCACTCTGGATCAGGCTGTCGATTCGTGATCAGCCCTACGGCAAAGTAAACAATCATTGATAGGAGAAAAGATGAACAATCCTGGATTTGCACTCCTGTTCCCAATCATTGGCATAATCATTGGTATCATCATTGGTTATTTCATTAAAACATATCAAATAAAACAAGCTACTGAGAAAAACCAAGAAGAAGGCCAAAGGATTTTAGCCCAGGCAAATGAAGATGCACGAGAAATAAAGCTTGGTGCACGGGACGAGATACTCAAAGAACGGCATGAGGCCGAAGAGGGAATTACCCGCCGGAGAGAAGAAGTCTCCCGCTCCGAAGATCGTTTACAACGACGACACGACCAAATGGACACCCGTGCCGAACGTCTTGAACAACGGGAACAAACCCTCAATAAGCGGCAGAGCAATCTGGACCGCCGCAACAATCAGATCGCCAATCTAGAATCTGATGCCAGGGAGAAGCTCGAGACCATTGCAAAAATGACTGCCGATGAGGCTCAGACACGGCTGATGGATGATGTGGAAAAAGAAGCCCGTGATGATATGGCCCGCATTATCCGCCAGGTTGAAGGTGAAGCTCAGGCCGAGGGCGACCGCCGGGCCCGCAAAATGATCGCTGACGCTATCCAGCGGGTGGCATCCGAACATGTTGCCGCAGTAACCTCCTCAACGGTGATCCTGCCATCTGACGATATGAAAGGCCGCATCATCGGACGCAGCGGACGCAACATCCATGCCTTTGAACGGGCCGCCGGGGTCGATGTGATCGTGGATGACACCCCCGAAGCGATCACCATTGCTAACTTCGATCCCGTCCGCCGTGAGATTGCTCGCCGGGCGATGGAAAAACTGATTCTGGATGGGCGCATTCACCCGGCCCACATTGAGAAGGTGATCAAGAAAGAGCGCACCGAAATTGATAAAGTGATCATTGAAGCCGGAGAGCAGGCCGCTTATGATGCCGGCGTCCCCGGACTGCATCGGGAAATCATTAAAAAATTAGGACGCCTCAAATTCCGCACATCCTACGGCCAAAATCAATTGGCGCACGCGGTTGAATCCTCGCAGTTAGCGGCGGTATTGGCCGCAGAACTGGGCGCCGATGTTGAACTGGCTAAAGCCGGGGCCCTGCTGCACGATTTGGGCAAAGCAATGGATCACAACGTTGAAGGCACCCATGCCCAGATCGGCGCGGATTTTGCCAAACGCTATGGCATCGGTCCGAAAGTGCTGAACGCCATCGCGGCCCATCACCATGAGGTAGAACAAGAGACCGTCGAAGCGGTCATCGTCGAGGCTTGCGACGCCATTTCCGGTGCCCGTCCCGGTGCCCGGCGAGAGAGCCTGGAAAACTATCTTAAACGCGTCCGGGCCCTGGAAGAGGTTGCTAACGCCCACAGCGGCGTCAAAGAGAGTTATGCGCTGCAAGCCGGGCGTGAAAT
>JBDLJO010000285.1:0-3014 GCA_039714275.1 Chloroflexota bacterium
TAATTTACTGTGGACAAAAGAAAGCCGGCTTAAACGGGTGTTAACCCGCGCCGGCGTGATTTTGTTCATTTCTTCAAAAAATTGGAGGCGTAAGGCATATACATATTATAAAGTATTATGCGCTGTACGTCAATTGAAAGTTCTCAACTTTCAAAAGGCATTTTACCATTTTGATGAATGATTGCAATAAAAAATCGCAAAATATTTTATGAAAGTGGAAAATAGCAGCGTTTTTAATGCTTTATTTTGCATGAATAATACTGATGTATAGATTCAATGTCCTTATGCCTCCTTAAATAGGAGGGCATTATGGCCTCGAAACTAACAAAAGCCGAGTGGTACAAGGATGAAAACGGCTTTATTAAAGGCGAATTAATCGCGGATGCCACGGACTGGGTAAATAGTCTTGGTTACGATTCTATTACCTACCTGGACTTAAACGGGGAGGCGCACGAACTAAATGCAACTGGCAGAGATAGAGGCAAGGTTGCATATATTGGTTCCATTAATGAGGCAATAAATGGCAAGCCTTATGTCACAGTGACGGTGATTAACCAGCGTGCAAGCGTACCGAACGAATCCTACACTGGTAGTAATGAGGTGGTTGACCGGTTATGGGATGATTATCAATCAAACAACTCAACGCCAAAAAAGCCTAAAAAACGGACGGTTAGGCAACGTCCCAAGGAGCAAACTGAGGCAGAAAAAAAGAAACGCAACGTACTACGTGACAAGGCTTTATTTGGCCGTTTGTCCTTAGACCCTCAAGATACCCAAGCGGCCTATTTGATTGCCAAGGAAATTCTTGGGTTTATCCCTCGCGGCAAAGTGCGCTATGGCCATGATAAGCAGGGTAATTTTGCAGCCATTCAGTTATTTGATGTAAGCGGTAGGGAATTTAAAGGATTGCAGCGGTTTTATGACAGAAATATCAAGGGGCGCGATACCAACAAGGACTTTACTTGGGGTTTGGTGAAAAAAGGTGCGTGCCATATCTTAGGCGATATTGACAAAGACTACGCCGGAATTGTATATATTTGTGAGGGTTACGCGGACGGTACCGTGATTTTGGCCCTCACATCTGCTCCCGTGTTTATTGCGCTTGATGCCTATAATTTGGACGCGGTTACACAAGCGGTCAAGGCAGAATATCCAAAGGCACAAGGTGTTGTGGTTTGTGACAATGATGCTTACAAATACGCGCAGGGTGTTGATAACACGGGTGTTTTAAGAGGCGTTGAGGCGGCCTCTAAGGCTGGGTATCAGTTTGTTATTCCTGATTTTTCTGGATGGGATAATGAGAGCAAACCCAAGGATTTATGGAATTTGTGGAAATTAGGTGGTGATGAGGCGGTTGAGGCTTTGCTAAATTCACCTCAAAAACATTCTGAAAATGAATTGTTTACGTGGGATTTTCTGGGATTAAAATCCTTGTTAGGCGCAATGAAAAAAGTTGCCCAAAAGGCCATTCAGCTTACCAATCCCCAAAAGGCTGTTGAGGCAGTCGCAAACGCCATTGTACCTCATGCAGGGCGGCTTGATATTAATACAGACATGTTATCAGAACATGCAAATAAAGCCGCCGATAACGCATTAAAAAGCTTAATAAAACGCATCACGGCTAGATATAAAGGCCGGCTTGTGGCGGCTAACCAGACTGTCAATATAAAAAAGGACTTAGACGGCGTTGAATTGAATCATAAAACGCTCGTCATGGAAAGCGGAATGGGCACTGGGAAGACCGAATGGCTAAAGCAAAATGTATTTTGTAATCAAGGGCTTGAGAACGTTTTGGCTATTTTGCCGCGTCGAATACTTGCAAAGGTCATGGCAGAGAGAGTGGGGGCGGTGGATTATGAGGAAGTTAAATCGGCTTCTCCAAAGAAGCTGCATTACATGGACACGCGCAAACTCGTTGGGGTTTCCAATAGCTTAGAAAAACTCGGGTTTACGGGCAATGAACAGCTTGATGTTATTGTGTTGGATGAAAGCGATTTAAATTTCCAACATTTATTTGGCGGCACTTTTAGCGGCTTTGAACGGACTAAGACGTTTAACATCCTAAAAGGGCTGGTAAAAAATGCTGAATATGTTATTTGCTGTCAGGCACAAATTACACAAGTGACAATGGAGTTTTTAAGAGTTTGTGGGCGCGAAGACATTCACGTTATTCGTAATGAATCCCAGCGGTACGAAGGGCTGAAAACCGACCTTTTTGCCAAAAAAGCCGACAATAAAATGAGGCTGGACGAAGTGATAGAAAAAGGTAATCCGGTTGCCGTGCCTTGCACATCAGCAAAATTCGCCCGCGGCCTTGCGTTGGAATTGAGTAGAAAATTCCCAAACAGACGGGTTTTTGAGATTGACCGTGACAATTGCAACGACCCAGAACAAGCCAAGTTTTTAGCCAATTTAGCCACTGAACTCAAAAAAATAGATGTTTTAATCTATACGCCAGTAATAGAGCAAGGTGTCTCTTTTGATGAGCCGCGTTTTAAATACGTTGTCGGATTTTGTGATGCCGGTGAAGGTTTTGGCACTCCAGACGGCTTCGCACAAATGTTGTTTAGGTCGCGGTACGTGGAGCAATTATCTCTGCATGTTGACCCTAGAATTGATTCACAACCGACTGACACGGCAGAATATCTGCTTGAGGCGGCTACCCGCTACAATACTACGTGTAAAGCTGTTGAAATAGATGGCAAATTATGTGGTGTTTTTGAGATAACAGACGAAGTGAGGCTGGCTGCTCAAATAAAGGCTGCCGAAGCCGCGGCTAAAAATCGCACACAACAAGAGGTTTATGCCATCTTGGCTTATATGGGCTGTGATATAACCATCAGAGACGCCATGGAAGCCGACAATAGTGCCGGCGTTGAGGCATTGAAAAGCGCCAAGAACCTACAAAAGATTGAGCATAACGAGCAGGTGGCTAACGCGCCTAAGATTACACCTTCAGAATGTAAGGAGATTGAGGATTCCACTAAGGCCACGCTTGAGGATAATTATAAGGT
>JBDLJO010000286.1:0-3006 GCA_039714275.1 Chloroflexota bacterium
GAAGCTGCCAGGAAAAAAACCCCTAACGCCATCAATACGGACGCAGGTATCATCCTGACGGGTAAACTAAACAGCGTTGGTAGTTCTAACCACGGATCAAAGACCCGTTTGGGTA
Organism: Chloroflexota bacterium; assembly: GCA_039714275.1. GTDB lineage: Bacteria > Chloroflexota > Anaerolineae > Anaerolineales > UBA11858 > JBDLJO01. The sequence continues at coordinate 116 of JBDLJO010000286.1, forward strand.
TCACAAAAAGGGTAGCAGGAAATAAGAAAAAGAAAACCAAGATCGGAAGTACTTTCGCCAGAAAATTGTTTTCTGGCGAAAGTGGTTTTTTTGATACTTCCACGAGCTTATCAATGAGATTCATTGTATCTTCCCTTTAATTTATTCCTATTGACCCTGTATGACGGCAGCTTGTTGTGCTTGTTTGCGTTTGTTGCGTTTCCGTTTTGCGAGATAGGGAATCAGGTAAAGATACCCGCCGCTGATGGCCAGCAGCAGCATCAGGATAGATTGAAATTGCTCGAGCTGCGGTGGCAGGTGTTCTGCACCACCACCGGTAAATTTTGCAATCACAGCCAGCGGAATCAGGATCAGGGTTGGGAGCGCGATCCAGCGGTGGAAAACACGCGTCCATTTGTTAAAGAATTTAGACATTTTTTTCTCCTTGTGGTTTATCTTCAGCAGCATTGATGGCTAGTTCAAGCAAACTGACTAGTGTTTCTCTTTCTTCAGGTTTTAACCCGCTCAAAAGCTTCTCAAATTTTTTATGATGGAAGGCATGCGCTCGTTGATGCGTTTCTTTGCCTTTTTGTGTCAGGTAAAGTTGTACGGCGCGACCGTCCTTGGGGTGTGGCTTGCGGGAGATCAGGTTGTTTTTTTCCATCTGCCGCACACTGATACTCACTGTTGGCGTTGAGAGATTCAGTGCTTCAGCCATCTCTTGAATGCCGCAACCCGGTGTGGTCGCTGCGTATTCAATCATTGCTAGATGGGAGGGCGATGTCGCCTCATCCTCTGGTAGGGAAGTCCCTGGTCCCAGACGGCGTAGCCGGCCGGCAAGTTTAATAAACCGATTAGTGGTTTCTTGTAGATTGTTTCCCATTGGCTTACCTCGCTTTACCTAATTACTGCTGCCTTGAACAGCTTCTTCTAATATGCTGATGAACTCTTCCAGATCCACGCCGTGGACGCGGGCAGCTGTTTTGACACTAAGAAATTTGCCTATGAAATTGCGCAGCGAAAAGCCGCCAACACGCTTTATACCAAACACTTCCATAACATCGGCAATATCACCATATTCTTCAAGGATCTCGGACACTCGGGTATCTTTTGTGATTTTCAAATTTGCACTCCGTTCTACTCGCAGATTATATTTAGTTTGTAAAACTAAATATAGCGCGGTCGTAATGGTATTGTCAAGGTATAAAATTGAAAAGACGCTTGTTTTCATGCTTTGCTCATCTTTTCTTCACAACTTCTTCAAATGTGGGCGATAGAATTATTTCGTGAAATAAAACACAGAAAATCGCGAAAGATTTATTTACATCAATAATTGGAAGTTAAGAAAATGAAGACTAAACGAATTGTTTCGCCACAAACCCAAAATAATTATTTCATCGATAGCTTTTTGTTTACTGCTGGTGTAATTGTTGCCTTATCGGGAATTTATTTTGTATTCCTTCCGGTCGCTGGCTATCAGGGGGGACGCAACCCTTATTACGGAATAAATATCCTTTTTGACCGCCATACCTGGGGCGATATCCACATCTGGGGCAGCGTGGCGATCCTTGCCTTAGCCGCACTTCATATCCCCCTGCACTGGCATTGGATTGTCAGTATGAGCAAACGGGCTTTAAAAATGATCGTTGGACGTTCTAAAATGAACAATGCCTCGAAATTTAACCTGGGGGTAAATATGATCTTAGGCTTGAGCGCCTTGATTTCAGGTCTCAGCGGTCTATATTTCCTTCTGATCCCCGGTGCATCTCATGGTTCAGCGGCACCTGACCCCCTTTGGCTGTTCAGTCGTATTACCTGGGATTTGATCCATACCTGGAGTGGTGTCGTAGTCATAGCTGCAGCGGTCCTGCATTTCTATATCCATTGGAAATGGGCTTATAAAGTTACTCGTAAATACTGGCGATTTTTCATCAAGAACTTGACAAGGCACCCAGATCACCAAACTTCCACACTGAAACAGTAGCCGGTCGATTATATATACCAGTGGAGCACATAAATGCTAAAAAAAATATTTCTTTGGACTCTTTATCTTATTTTTGTCGGTATCTTAATTCTAGGGGCTATCAACCGGACGACAGTGAAAATTGTGGATAATGATCGCGGTCAAACAAGCAGTCAGGATAGCCCGGTGGATTATGCCCCATCCCAGTTGGGTGAAATCAATGGGAGCAAGGATGATCAGAACAGTGACCACGATACGCCAGAATCTGATTGGCTGACATTTACCGGCACAGTCTTGAGCATCATCCCTCGAGGCATGGTTGTTGCGGATACCGATGGTCACTTGATCGAAGTTGCCCGCAGGGCCTGGCGCTTTGCTCAGGAACAGGGTTTTTCTCCGCAGATCGGAGATCAGATCACCCTGGATGGCTTTTATGAAAATGGGGTATTCGAAGCTGCCTGCATAACAGATTTGGATAATGGTCAGAGCGTTTGCCTGCGGGATGAGACCGGTCACCCTTTATGGGGGAGCGAAGAACATGAATGAAAATATAGTACCCCCCGTTTCCTGGATCATATTAGCCCATAAAATCTGTAATTTCGTCTAGTGTTGGCATTGCAGGTTGAGCACCCATTTTTGTGACTGCCAGTGCTCCTGCAGCGTTGGCCAATTTTGCGGATTCAACCAGCCCCATTCCCTTTCCTAATCCAACGGATAACCCAGCAATAAAAGCATCACCTGCTGCGGTGGTATCGACCACTTCCACCGCATGTGGAGAGAGATTGATCACCTCGGTACTGCCATCCAGCACTAATGCCCCTTGCTTGCCCAGGGTGAGGATTACCGCGCCTACCCCGCGTTCGAAGAGTGCACGGGCTGCCGTATCAATTTGAGATGGATTCTCCACAGGAAGGTCAGTTAATAAGCTGGTTTCGCTCTCATTAGGGAC
>JBDLJO010000287.1:0-3006 GCA_039714275.1 Chloroflexota bacterium
AGCGGTCCAATCAGGGGGCGGTTTTCTCGTGTCTTTGTGTAATACCCGCCATCCAGCATTGGTTGCGGCATGCGCTCGAAATAGGATTGGAAGCGCGGCAGCATAGCCGCCATACCTCGCAGCGCGATTTCAGGATACATGGTATCGAGTGGTGGGGGAATAATGGGCGCCATATTTTTGGATTGATATTCCCACAGCAGCAGCATAATATCGCTGTCTACCCCGCCTTCGGGTCGTGTATGTGCGCCGGGCGGCATCTCGTTTAACAGCCAACGAGTGCTTTCGTCTTCTCCCAAAAACGCAATTTCTTCATCGCTCCAGGGTAATTTTTGAGAGTCAGACCAAATCAACAGTGGAGCCTCGCGAGTCACCGCTCCTATCGCATCGTGAAAAGCGACTTTCAGGTGCAGCTCGGTAAAAATGGGTAGGTCGATCCCCAGCATCTTCCCAACTTCTTTGGTAAAAGGTCCCGCGGCATTGACGAAGCTGCGTATAGGTATATTGTCACCGTTACTTAGCTGGACGCTTTCTACCTGTTCCCCTGAAATATTGACATTCGTTACCCGAGCACGAATGACCTCAACACCCTGGGCACGTGCACTTTCCAATAAATACATGCCCAGTTGCTGCGCACTGAACCATCCTGCTCTTCGGACGTGTAAAACGGCTGCAGCAGTTTTTGTTAAATAAGGGAAATGTTTTTCGATTAATTTAGGTTCGAGAAATAAATCTGCTCCTGATGGGGCCAGGGGAAACCCTTCGGAAGGAGCTGGAACATATTCCGGATCATCTGCTAAACCGCGGTGGATTCGCAAAGGGCCAGCACCCAACCTGGATGGTTTTTTTGCTGCATCTACAAATTCAGGAATTGCTTCTGAGTTCGATGTTACGTATAAATAGCCTCGTCGATTTAAACGAAAAACATTTTTGCTTTGGGACGCGTATGCCTCCATCAGATCAATCGAGTGATTCATCAGGCTGACCATTGCATCATCTGGTCCCGACCACCAATTGCGATAGCATTCGGTTGATTTATCACTGGTCAAGCTGAGTGGGGGACGTTCATCCACCAGCACAATGTCTTTTATGCCCTGCTTAACTGCCAGGTGATATGCTGTTGAGATGCCTGCGATTCCTGCTCCGCAAATGACCGTTTTAGTCGAGTTCAACATAAATCCGCTTATTGATTTTCCCTTTGCTCTTATAATTTGTGACCCGGATCGCACCAACTTCGGATGTATTGCGTACGTGTGTGCCGCCGTCAGCCTGCAAATCTAGGCCGCTAATTTCGACCACCCGCACCTCAGGAATACCTGAGGGTAGGAGATTGATCTTAGTACGAATCAAATCAGGGATTTGGAAGGCCTCTGCCCGCGGCAGGGTACGCCAGCTGACGGGTCGTGCATTGGTTACCTCAGCGTTGATCGCCGTGTTGATCTCTTCAACCAGCTCTTTGCGCATGGTTTCGAATTCAAAATCCATGCGGCCCTTGAGCGGATCCATGTTTCCTCCGGTTACAGATGCGCCGTAATCGCGATAGATCACCCCGCATAAAATATGCATCGCCGTATGGGTGCGCATCACTTTATACCTGTGTTCCCAATCGAGCTGTCCCTGGATGCTGGTTTCAACAGGGGGTAGGGGGGCATCTCCCTCGAGGATGTGAACGACTGCGCCATTAATTTTCTTGGCGCGCTTAACAATATAGGTTTCTGCTTTGGTGATCAGTTTCCCAAAATCAGCAGGTTGGCCGCCCCCACCGGGATAAAAAGCTGTTTTATCGAGCACAACACCGCGGGATAGCTCATCAATGGCGGTGATAGCGGCCTCAAAGCTTTGAATATAGCTGTCGTCGTAATAGAGAAGTTCAGTCATCGGGGCTCCTGGGGTTATTCGTGTTATGCTGATAATTAAATCTCTGAGAATTACCTCGCATATGGGAAATCTAAACTTAATTGTACCAGTTAGGGCTTTGGTGTTAATCTTAGTTGATGTACAATAGCATTGAGAAAAATTGCCTGTCGAGGGAATAAACATGATCAAAAATAATTTGGTATTTTTCTATCCTGAAGGACATGAAGCTCATCATCAACATGGTCATCCTGAGCGTCCCGAGCGAGTGACAGCGATGGTCAACGCTTTAACCGAGACAGGATGGTGGGATGATTCTCCTAAGATCGCATCTCTACCTGTACCCCATGATGTATTACATGCTATTCACACACCAGAATATGTAGATATCTTGGAACAAACCTGCGCTTTTGGTCACCAAATCGATATGGATACCTATACGACCAAAGCATCTTGGGATCTGGCTCTAAACGCAGCTGGTGGTGCTATTGCGGTTAGTCGGGCTGTTTGGGATCGAACTGCGCGTCGTGGTTTTGCCTTGACGCGCCCACCCGGCCACCATGCTGCATCCAATCAGGGCATGGGGTTTTGTTTGCTCAATAATATTGCCCTGGCAGCTGAGGATTTGATTCAAGAATATGGTGCCCGGCGAATTGCGATCATTGATTTAGATCAGCATCACGGTAACGGCACACAGGATATTTTTTGGAAGCGGGAGGATGTTTTTTATTTCTCAACCCATCAATATCCGCACTATCCAGGTACTGGCAGATTTAAGGATGTCGGTGCCGGGGCTGGGCGGAACAAGACAGCAAACTTCCCCTTACCAGCAGGCTCTGGTGATCGTGCATTTCAAACAATTATGGACCTTGCCATTATCCCACTGCTCGATCGCTACATGCCGGAAATGATTTTGGTTAGTTACGGCTTTGATACGCACTGGCGTGATCCTTTGGGGAATTTAACGCTCTCCGCAGGTGGTTATCATAATTTAATTGCAGCTTTAACTGCCTGGTCAGATCAGTATTGCCAGGGGCGAATTGCTTTGTTCCTGGAAGGTGGCTACGATTTGATCGCTGCTGAAGCCTGTACGCAGGGAGTTGTGGCCGCATTGCTGGGTGTGTCTTGGGACGATGCTCTTGGAAAATCAAAAAA
>JBDLJO010000288.1:0-3002 GCA_039714275.1 Chloroflexota bacterium
ACCAGGTTCTCTGCGGCGGTTTCGAATTCTTCGCTGGCCATCCTGAGAATCTTCTCCCGTACTTCTACAGCGGCGCTGTGGATGGCGTTGCCGGCGACGACTGCGCCGCGGCTGGCAAATGTGCCCACGCCCCAATGGAATTGATCGGTATCACCGGTGACGACATCAACATTTTTTACAGCGACCCCAAGCTGTTCGGAGACGATTTGGGCAAAGCTGGTGAAATGACCCTGTCCCTGGGTGCCGATGCCTGTCGCAACGCTGACCCTGCCGCTGGGCTGGACCTGTACGCGCCCACCCTCGTAGGGTCCAATGCCGGTACCCTCGACATAGCAGACCAATCCCAGGCCAAGCTTCTTCCCCTCGGCCTGAGCTTTTGGTTTTAGCTCTTTATAGAATTCTTCGTAGCCAATCATTTCGATAGCCTTATCAAGGACCGGCTCGTAATTGCCGCTGTCGTACGTCAGTTCGGAGAAGTCCTGATAAATGATGCCGTGTTTGTAGGGGAACTTATCGGGTGGAATAAAGTTCATACGCCGGATTTCAGTTTTATCGATGCCCAATTCTTTGGCGGCGATATCGAGCAGGCGTTCCATCACATATACGCCGTGCTGACGTCCTGCGCCGCGGTAGGGGGAAACGATCGGTTTATTGGTGAAGACAACCTTGAAATCGGAGTAGTAGTTGGGAATATGGTACATGCCTTTTAATGTGCACTGGGAGTTGATCGGCACCGTCAATCCATAAGGGTCATAGGCGCCTGAATCGTGCAGGAAAACATCCTTGACGCCCAGAATGAGCCCATCTTTGGTAAGGGCGATTTCAGATTGGTGCAGTTGACCGCGCTCCTGGGTTGTAGCATAAAAATTTTCAGAGCGGTCTTCAATCCATTTGATGGGGCGTTCGAGCTGCATCGAGATCCAGGGAATGAGCATCTCTTCGGGGTAGAACATTAAGATCTTGGGACCAAATGCGCCGCCAATAAAAGGTGCTACCAGGCGGACTTGATTCTCGGATAACCCTAACATACCCGCCAAGCCATTACGGATGATCACCGGAGCCTGGGTGGTGTCCCAGACGGTTAATTTTCCGGCGCGGCGGTCCCAGTTAGCGACAATACCTCGGTTTTCCATCGCCGCGGCGGTGCCGCGGTCGTAATCAAAATCGCGTTTGATGACCACATCGGCCTCAGCGCGAATCTTTTCGTAATCTCCATCTTGCTGGACCACATGGGCGGCCAGATTGTCGTCGAGGTCGTCATGAATGCGTGCGGCATCGGGTTCTAAAGCCTGGTTCAAATTGGTAATGGCAGGGAGGGGTTCGAAATCGACGACGATATCACCAACCGCATCTTCCGCAATATAGCGGCTTTCAGCCACCACACAGACGATGGTTTCGCCAACGTGACGAACTTTATCTTTGGCTAGAATGGGGTGCAGACGGGCATGGAAAACGATATCTTCAATTGGCGGTGGTGAGACATTTAAGAAGCCAGTTTTCCAGTAATCGCCCAGGTCTTCTGCGCGATAGACAGCCACCACGCCCGGGCGTTCTTGCGCCTTGGAGATATCAATGTTCTTGATCAAAGCATGCCCATAGGGGCTGCGGTAATATGCCACATGCAGCATGCCGGGTATCTGAACATCATCTACAAATAAGGCTTTGCCGGTCAGCAGGCGCGGGTCTTCGTTGCGTTTAATTCGTTTGCCAAAGAATTTTTTTGCCATAATTTGCTCCCAGGTAGTTCTTGTGTCAGGGCAATGGAGATTTTAATTTGTCCAAGAGACACCCCTTATCCGAACAGGGGTGTCTCTAATATATTTATGTCTTAATCTTCTACGAAAGCTACGGCGCGGCAGAAGGCTGCTTCGCCACCGCCAAATTTCCACGGGAAACAACCCAGCGTGAGGCGTTTATTGTGCAAAAGTGGATTACCAATCTCGCCACCCAGGTTCTCAACGTGGATACAATCATGCGGGAAGAGCGCATTATGCGTCAATTGGTAGGCTTCATCGGGGAAAAGCTCATCTAATTTATCTTCCCCGCCCACCTGTGCAATCACCTGGTTGCGCACTTTTTGCCAGTGTTCCAAACCGCCCTTACCCAAGAAGCGGCCAATCGGCAAATTCATAGGATGGTCTGTGGAAATCATGTCTACACCCCAGAGATGAATCTTTTTATCCAATAACCATTCCACAATGGAGTGGTGCGGTCCGGGGTGGCGCTGGATATATTTCTCTTCATCGCCATCTGGGGCATGGAATGAATATTTATGCCAACCCGTATGAATGAAGAGAATATCGCCATTCTTGATTTCTGCTTTGGCTTCGATATCTTCCGGATAGAAAATACCCAATTCATCAAGACTATCACTCAAATCTACAATTACGCCATCGCCGTAAAGCCAATCCAATGGTAATTGGTCGATTGTTTTTCCATTGGTCACAAAGTGACGCGGCGCATCCAGGTGCGTTCCCATGTGGTTTGAGGATTGAATATATTGGGCATTGACCCCATGCTCTGACTTTCGTTTAAAATATTTCACTTCAAATGGGGGATAAAATGGCCAGAATGAGCAATCTTGATCAAGAACTTGAGATAGGTCATAAATTTTCATCTAAAAGTCTCCTTAATTTGAATTAGCTGAGATATTTGGCTGCGTAAGCCATAATTGCATCTTCAAAAACAGACATCGGCGGCCGGACCAGACCGGCGCCAACCTGGCCAACACCCGCATCGCGGTGGGCAATGCCGGTATTGATGCGTGGGGTGATGCCTAACTCGACGACTTTGCGGATATCAACGCCGACAGGTGTGCCCCGGAAATCCAGCGGGGGAATTGTGAAGGCGGTGTGTTCTGCCGTCGTGATTTCATACATTTCAAGTGTTGCATTGATCGCGTCCTGCGGCGTACCGCTGATGAATGTCACAATGGCGGGTGCGGACGCCATCGCAAAGGCACCGATTCCGGCGGTCTCTGTGATCGTGCTGTCGCCAATGTC
>JBDLJO010000289.1:0-2990 GCA_039714275.1 Chloroflexota bacterium
CCCTTCACTACCTCTGTTGGCAAATCATCGGCTAAAGCATTGATTTTGCACCCGATGGTATCTTCGAACCACTGTGAGTTTTTGACAAATGCTCTTTGTTTCGCTGCTTCATAGATTTCAATCGCTAAGGCTGCCTCCTCTTGAGCACCAATTAAATAGGCTGCGGCCGGAATGGCTTGCACAATAATGTGGTAAGCCCCGAATTGATGACCGGTTCGCAGTGCTTCGTGGATATTCTTTCCCGCTTGCTCGATTTTGCCTGAGCCAACCTGCATGATTCCCAATAAACCGAGTAATTGAGCCCTTATTAAAGGAAAATTGAATTCTTCACAAAAAAAGATACATTTTTCAATACATTTTTCTGCAGATTCGTACTCCCCTTCCACGAATAAATACATCCCTCGTGTCATCATACTGTTGCCATAAACATAGAAATATCTCTCTTCTATATCATAATCAATATGTTCAATCACCTCACGCGCTTTTTCATAATTCCCTAAAATCACCTGGCATAACGCGAGCCTTGCCAAACTGTATGCAGCCCGATGCTCAACACCAAGATTGTTGAGAATTGCTAGGCTTTCTTCCAACGCTAACATGGCTTCTCTAGTTTTTCCCGTCCAAGAATAAGCCCACCCTAACCATTGCAATGTCCAGGCAAGGAGAAATTGATGTCCCAGGGATCTACCGAGAGAAACACTTTCCAGCAGCATCCTTTCTGCCTCTTCCAGGTTGCCCATCCTGAGATTTAGAGTCCCAAAGACTGATAAAACATCAGCCTTGCCTACGTTATTCCCATTTTTTGAATAAATGGTCAAACTCTCTTCATAAGCCAATTTCGAAAGGTCATACTTCGATCCATATTTAAAACAATCACCTAATTCATGAAGCGTCCAAGCAAGTTCATGGGTTTTGTTTAGCTGACGCCAGATTAATATGCTTTCCTCCAGAAGATCTCTTTGGCTGCCGATTTTCTCGATTTCAGTCATTCCCCGGCCAAGGGCTCCCATCCAGGTTAATGTTAAAGCTTTTTCTTCGAGTATATCTTGATCGTGCAAAGCAAATTCATTCAGCAGCGTGTAGCTTTGCAGTACCAGCTGCACTGCGCGCTCTTCTTCGCGCAAGAAATAGCAAAACCTGCTTTGCCAGGTCAATATTCTGGCAGTCATTCGCCTGGCTGTTCCAGACTTTAGGGATGTTATACGGTCCAGCGTATCTTGGCACATTTCTACACCGTCTTTATAGAGCGACAGCCATCGATAATAAAGATACATCCCATCAAATCCCAGGGATATCTGATCTACGTGCGGCTGTTCAACCGCCCAATCCCAACCAATCCGCACATTGTCGATATCTGCTCTTATCCTTTCAAATGCTGAGGCTTGTTGTGAACCTTTATAATCAATATCCCACTGTCGCAATTCCTGAATAAAATAACGGCTGTGACGGCTGCGCGTCTCTGTTTCGATTTCAGGTGAGGCTTTTAGCTTTTCACAAAGATACTGCCGGTTAAACTCATGGATTTGATAACGCTTACCATCGACTCGCTGAATAAAGGTTTTTTTGTTCAGCAGCCTTAGATGCTGCAGAGACGCCCCGACAACCTCCCTGGCAGCCTCTGCAGTGAAACCTCCCCGAAATACCGCCAACCCACTCAGGATGGCTTGCTCATCTTCCGAGAGCATCCGCCATGAATGATTTAAGACGCCTCGCATACTGCTGTGCCTCTCGGTAAGATCACCGGCATCGGTCTCTAAAAAATCAACCCCACCTTTGATTTCAGCGGCAATTTCCACTGGATCTAGTATTTGAATCCAGGTCGCGGCCAGCAAAAGCGCTAACGGCATGCCCTCGACAAGATGGCAGATTTGCACGACAGCCGCCTGATTCCCTGCGCCAATTTTAAAATTAGGGTCCATCCTTTGGGCTGCTGTTAAAAACAATGCCGCGCTGCTGTAGACTGCGATATTTTGGGTTGTATCGAGAGGCGGTAATGCCATCCCCCCAAGCTGGATGATGTGTTCTCCTGGCAGATCGGGTTTTATGCGAGAAGTGATCAGGATCTTGAGATCAGGTGCAGCATCGAGTATGTGTTTAATGATTGCAATGTCGTCGAGCAAATGCTCAATATTATCTAAGATCAGCAGTATATTTTTCTTACTTAAATAAGCCAGTAACTGCCCCTCAGAATCTCCTTCACCGTGAAAGCTGATGCTCAATGCTTTTGCCACAGCCGGAACGATATTTTTTGAGTTTTTCAACCCAACGAGGGGGATAAAAAAGACACCATCGCTAAAATTAATAACTTCGGTCAGCGATGTTTCCTGGACCAAGCGCGTTTTCCCTATCCCCCCAGGTCCGATCACGCTGATAACCCGTACGTTTGAATCACGAATTAGTTTTCCCAGCACCCACATCTCATGCTTGCGGCCGAAAAAGGGTGTCATTTGGGGCAGTAGATTATGGGGCGGCGATGGCGGGAGGGTAGGAACCTCAATACCCCCATCTTGAATTTGCTGATAAAGTACACGCGTCTCAACCGATGGCTCAACACCTAACTCGTTCTCCAGTATTTCCCGGCAGACCTCATATTGGGTCAGCGCTGTTTCTCGCTGATTTTCGTAGGTCAATAAGCGCATCAGCTGCCGTTGAGCTGATTCCAACAGCGGGTTAATATCCAATAAGCGGCGCACGTAGGTCAGCCCCTGTAAATACCTGCCGCTGTCGATGCAGCTGGTGACTTTTCTTTGCAGGGTGGTGATCATTTTCTGGCGCAGAATCTCTTGCTCGGTGATCACCCACTGCTCAAATTCTCGACACCCGCGTAAGTGCAGGCCTTGTAGAAAATCACCCTGATATAAACACAGGGCATCTTCTACATCCCCATCACCTGCTGCTTGGTTAAATGCATGGATATCCAGCCAACTCTCAGAAGCCGGATTAAATGCCACGCTGAAACGTTCAATGATCAGAGAATCAGGGAGATGTTT
>JBDLJO010000290.1:0-2986 GCA_039714275.1 Chloroflexota bacterium
TGCGGTAATCGATTATCCTACTCGCCAATCTCCAGATCGCGCAGGTCCCGCTCATAGACCGATACCTGGCGGGTATAGACCTCCCCCATCAAGGGTGAGGAAATCATAAAATCTGCCGATGTGCGATTATTGGCAACAGGGATATTCCAAACCTGGGCGATGCGCAAGAGGGCTTTGACGTCGGGGTCGTGGGGCTGAGGTTCGAGCGGGTCCCAGAAGAAGATCAGCATCTCGATTTCCCCTTCGGCAATTTTTGCACCAACCTGCTGGTCACCACCGAGGGGTCCACTCTTTAGTTTGGTGAACGGTAAATCTAATTTTTCTTCTAAAAGGCTACCCGTTGTTCCGGTTGCGTAAAGATGATGCTTGGCCAAAGTTGATTTGTTGAAATGGCTCCACTCCAGCAAATCTAGCTTTTTATTGTCATGGGCCACAAGAGCAATGCGTTTCTTTTTTGGTAAAGTGATTTGGTTTTTAGACATTATTTTCCTTGTATACCAGCTATGCGCTGAAAAAATGATCCACCATCAGGTTGAGATGAAGGCAGTTAATCCAATAAACGGCACTACAACTATGGAAAACGTTCATTTCGAGATAATTATACCCTCCTAAGGGCAATCAATTTTTTAAAAAGGTTGGAGAAAAATAAATTTCAATCCATTTCCCAAGAGATGGTAAACTCTTTTTATGAAAGCTACAGCAATTGCTCACCCGAACATCGCATTTATCAAATATTGGGGGAACCGCGACCAGGATTTACGTATTCCGGCGACGGATTCGCTCTCGATGAATCTGGACGGGCTGACCACGCGCACTGAGGTTCGTTTTGACCCGGCGCTTGCAGCTGACACACTCTTGATCAATGGGCAACCCGCTGATGAAGCAGCACAGCAGCGAATCAGCGATTTCCTCGGGCATGTGCGTCAATTGGCAGGCGTGGGTGCTTATGCCGAGGTGAAAAGCGAAAATAATTTTCCGATGGGCACGGGAATCGCGTCATCGGCATCGGCGTTTGCAGCGCTGAGTCTGGCAGCCAGTGCGGCGGCAGGACTTGAACTCAACGAGGCGGCGCTTTCCCGACTGGCGCGCCGCGGTTCAGGGTCGGCCAGCCGCTCAGTTCCGGGGGGATTTGTTCTCTGGGAAGCGGGAGAGACCGATCTTGATTCTTACGCGCATTCGATTGCACCAGCCGATCACTGGAGGCTGGTTGACTGCATCGCAATCATCAGTGAGGAGCATAAATCTACCGGCTCATCGGATGGCCACCCCCTGGCTCAAACCAGCCCGGTCCAAGCGGCACGGGTGGATATAAACCAGGCCTATATCCAATTATGCCGGGATGCGATCTTAAAACGTGATTTCGATGCTTTCGCTAAAGTTACAGAGCTTGATTGTAATCTGATGCATGCGGTGATGATGACCTCCGAGCCATCCCTGCTCTACTGGGAACCTGCTACAATGGCGGTGATGCAGGCGGTCCAAAAATGGCGCAAAACCGGCACCCCGGTCTGCTATACCATCGATGCCGGTCCCAACGTACATGTGATCACTGAACGTGGTTATGCACAACAAATCAAGGCCAAACTTGAAGAACTGCCCGGGGTGATAGAAGTGATTCAGGCAGCCCCGGGAGGACCGGCCACATTGATTTCGTAGAGAGTTAGAATTGTATTAGAACAAAATCCCTTCTCCCGGAAGCTACTAAGACAGGATATAATTTCAGAACTATTATCATTTTGAAAAGGTAAGCTTATGTCCTCGATATTACAACTGATCTTTGCGATTTCGGCACTGATCATCCTTCATGAAATCGGTCACTTTCTGGCGGCACGTTTGCTGAAAGTTGATGTTGAAGAGTTTGGGTTGGGATTCCCTCCCCGCATGTTAACGCTCTTTGAGCTGGGAAAAACTAAATATTCATTAAACTGGCTGCCCATCGGTGGATTTGTGCGCTTAAAAGGGGAAACCGACCTCGAAGAAAGCGCCCAACCAGGCAGTTTGCAATTTGCGGGACCGTGGACCCGTCTGGCGATTTATTTTGCCGGCCCTTTAATGAATCTTCTGGCGGCGGTAATTATTTACGCGGTGATTGTGGCACAAATTGGGGCCCCAGATTTCTCTCAAGTGCTGGTGGTTGACGTTGCACCCAGCTCCCCCGCTGCAGAAGCCGGGCTGCAAGACGGCGATTTAATCACGGTTGTAGCCGGCGAAACCATCGACAGCACGGACAAGCTGCACAACACGATCTATGATCATCTGGGAGAATCGATCTCGATTTCATATGAACGGGATGGCGAGACCAACAATATTTCCCTGATTCCTCGAGAGATGCCCCCCGCCGGCGAGGGCGCGATTGGTATCTATATGAGCAACCCGGTTTCCCAAGTCGGCTGGATAGAGGCACTGCCGATGGGTGCGGTCGCGACCTATAATCATGCCAAACTGCTGGTAACCCTGCCAGGAGAGATCATCCGAGGGGCAATCGCCCCAGAGATGGCACGCCCGGTGGGCTATAAGGGCATGTATGATATTTATCAAGAAGTAAGTGAATGGGAATCTCCGGTCCCGGAATCGACCGTCAATCTTAATATTTTACAGTTCTTTGCAACGATCACGATCTCACTCGGGGTGATCAATTTGCTGCCTATTCCAGCCTTAGATGGCGGGCGAATCCTCTTTACGCTCCCTGAAATCATACTGCGCCGTAAGATTCCACTGGTGTGGCAAAATACGATCAATGCGATCAGTATGACTGCGCTGCTGCTGCTTTTCTTCTATATCAACTTGATGGACTTTATCAAACCAATCAGTTTACCCTGATGAACCCGCAAGCTGACCAATACGACTCACCGTTTGAGGATGTTTTAAACGCCCTGATCGACGAAACAAGCACCATCGATCCGGAGATGATCACGCGTCTATCCGATCTTGAGGGTGAGAATGTAAAAAAAGTGCGTTCTATTTGGAGGCAGATCTCTCCGGAACG
>JBDLJO010000291.1:0-2963 GCA_039714275.1 Chloroflexota bacterium
TCATTTCCCTTATCTTCACGCCCTCTTATTATCCTCCTGCTTCAACCAATAGCGGATTCCCTTTCCCGCCAGCGGCTCATCCCCATAGCGTGGAATCACATGCAGATGCGCGTGGAAAATCTCCTGCCCGCCTACCTGACCGCAGTTCCAGCCCAGGTTATACCCATCCGGTGCCTGCTGCTCGTCGATCAACGCCTTGACGCGCTGCAGCAGGCTGAAAGTTGCCGCCCATTCCTCCGCACTCAGGTCGAAGGCCGTTTCCCGGTGCGCTCTGGGGATGATCAACCCCGAACCGATCAACACCGGCTCGTCTTGTTGAAGGAATAAACAGTACTTATTTTCCAGAATCACTTGCTCTTGAATAACTGCCGGAGGGCAGAATGGACATGCCATAAATTTCCTCTCTATAAACGATTTCATCGTCCAAATCCCGAATCTTATTTAAATTGTACAATTATCCAATTGCCCAACTACCCAACGCAGTCTGTCATTGCGAGCCTGTTTTCCCGGCGAAGCAATCTCCCCTGTGGTCAGAAAGATCCCTTGCCATCCAAATAACTAGGCGCCCCTTTCCTTTAGGAAAGGGGTTGGGGGATAGGTCATCTTTTCAACAAACTCATTATAACTGAATTCATCATCCCTCATGTTCATGATTGCCTCTTGAGATTATAGAACAAATGTGCTATAATATTCACATAAAGGCCGGCGCACGCATCATATGTGTCGGCCTTTGTGCTGCTGCTGTTCAGATCAGGGTTGGCGATCACGAATCCTTAGGGGTTGACTGGTTAACCTGCTCACAGGGGTCGAAAAGGAGCAATAATTTGTCCCAATCAGTTATCAAAAATGAAGATATTGCCCACATCCGGGCTCAGGTCGATCGCATCGTGCTCTCCCTTTACGGCAATGGCAAAAACGGGCTTATCACCCGCGTTTCCCTGATTGAGGCCGAGACCACCAGGCACGGTCGTAATTGGGCCAGTTTCATCGAAATGATCATCCGCGATCTGCTGATAGCGCTCATCATGTGGATGCTGCTGACCCAGGCGTGAATGAATTCCGAAAAAAATGCCCTCAGGGCGATCGTAAATTCCATCAGTGATTTTATCGAGCATGTTGCCGGGCTTCAGCTTCGAACCTACCAGATCGCGGCGCTCGAAGCCATTTCCGCTTCTGTTATCGATCACCAGGGATTGACCTTCGTTGTCGAAATGGCCCGTCAGGGAGGTAAGAACGAAATGCAGGCCCAGCTTCAAGCCTACCTGCTGACCGTCTTCGGCCTCACCGGAGGTGAAATGGTCATCGTCTCACCGACCTACAAACCCCAGACCGAAAATGCCATGCGTCGTCTGCGGCGTGTCTTGGATAAGAATCAGCTTATCAATAAGCTATGGGAAAAAGAAAGCGGACACATCTTTCGCTTTGATGGTTGCCTGGCAGCTTTCTTTTCCGGTCAGCCCGGGGCCAATGTTGTCGGTGCCACAGCCTCGCTGCTCCTGCTGGTTGATGAAGCCCAGGATATTTCCCCCGCAAAATATTTCAAGGATTTTCACCCCATGACCGCCAGCACCAATGCCACCGTTGCCTTCTTCGGTACCGCCTGGTCGGGAAGCACCCTGCTGGCCACAGAGAAAAAGGCTGCTTTGGAACAGCAGGCCCTGGACGGCATTCAACGTGTCTTCGTCGCAGATGCCGATCGCATCGCCGCCGAAGTGCCGGCCTACGGGGATCACGTTCGGGGGATCATCGCCAGGCTTGGCCGACAGCACCCCATCGTCAAGACCCAGTACTTCCTTGAATCCATCGATACCGAGGGCGGAATGTTCCCTGCCTCAAGAAGGGCTTTGCTGCGCGGCCGTCATCCCGAAGCTGATCAGCCGGCTGAAAATAAAATCTATGCCATCACCATTGATGTCGCCGGGCAGGATGAATCGGCCGAAGGCGATCTCTTGCGTGAAGTACAGCCTCGCAAGGACAGCACCGCCTTGACCATCGCCGAAGTGGATTTATCCACCCTCACCGCTCCCGCTTTGATGGCCCCTACCTATCGGGTGGTCAAACGTCATTATTGGACCGGTACAAAGCATGTCAAACTCTACGCCCAGATCGCGGCCATTGCCGCCCTTTGGTCACCGGCTTTTATCGTTGTAGATGCCACCGGAATCGGCGAACCTTTGTATTCCTTCCTCTTTGAAATGCTGCCCCTGTCAACCGTCATCGGATTTAAATTCACGGCCAAATCAAAATCAGATCTCGGTTACCGGTTTCTGGCATCCATCGACAGCGGTCGTTTGGTAGATTTATCCGCAGCCCACGACCATGACGGATTGGCATCCCAGATGCAGCGGGAAATGCAGCACTGCCAATATGAGATCAGGATCGGACCTGCCAGGATCATGTCCTGGGGTGTACCGGATGGGACCCGCGACGAGAATGGCACCTTGGTCCACGACGATCTGCTCATTGGTGCTGCTCTTTTCACCGAATTGGATTCTGAGCACTGGCCGTTGGTGACGGATTCCTCTGCCGTCATTCAGGGTCAAGATCCCCTGGCTGAGATTGATCAGGGCGCTTTTTAAATGGTAATACTATAAACTTCTTTACGCCTATGGGAGGTAAAAAAAATGAATGAGCGCGAGTTTTGGCTGCTGCTCAGAAGGGCCTTACTGATGGTCATCCGTATAATTGAGAAGCGTTACCGGATTGGTGAACATACCAACAGTTTTGATAGCTGAAAACCAACAGTAACCTTATCCTGTTTGTAGGGTTATAATATTCACAATATCAAACACTTATTTTTCTGAGGAGAATACAATGAGTCTCACCCCACCCAAAAAATCAACCTTTTATATCTCTCTGGTATTGGCTGTTCTCGGCTTGATCGGCAGCTTTGTTACCATCCCCTTCGTATCAGCATACGCTTTCTGGTTCGTGTTAGTGGGCTATGTTGTCCTGGCTTTGGG
>JBDLJO010000292.1:0-2946 GCA_039714275.1 Chloroflexota bacterium
TGCATGTCCCAAGTAGGTGGACAGTGCCAACATATGCTGGCTCGCTGAGCCAACACCTTGCGGAGATGCTTGTAGTGCGCGCACGGCAAATCGGTGACGCAGAAAATCCAAACGTTTGGATTTCCTGCGTTATCCAAACTTAAATAAAATCCAAACCTTTATCACAGATGATTGATATTGATGGATATTTATTAAGAAAGGTTTGGATTATTTTTACACGATTTATGATCTTCTTACCGAATCAACAGGAGGTCATAAAAATGAATGTAAAGAACTTACGAGACAACTATCCCAAACTTATTTCCTACATGGAAACCAACGGTTACTCAAAAAATTACGTTAGCAGCTTCAAACGAGAAATCGAACAAATTCTGGCGGCTGTGGATTCAAGGCAATGGTCCTGCTATGCAGATATCTATTTGGATTACACTAAAGCATCTCATTCCTCTGATTGTCTTCGCCATAAACGGACGATCATTGGCGCCATTGAGCAGTTTGATGTTCATGGTCGGTATCCTGATGGGAGACGCAGGCATGAACTCTTTAAAAGAGGGGCTTATCCCCTGCTGTCACCGGAGTTTAAATCTATCATCGATTTTTACTGTGAGGTGGATGAAAAACGTGGCAAGAAACCCTCTACCATTTATACCGAGTCACATAATGCATCCACTTTTTTCTTATCCCTCCAACAAAAAGGAATGAACCGGCTGGATCAAATTACCGAAGAAGCCGTGCTTTCCATATTTATGTCCTCGGATGATACGCTACTCAGGAGCTGTTCTTACAAAAAGAACATTGCTGCCGTATTAAAAGCCTGTATCTCTGATCACCCAAAAACCTGTCCTCAACTTTTGGCTTTTCTTCCTGCATTAAGAGAAACCACCAAAAATATTCAATACCTTACAGCGGAGGAATTCCAGAAAGTTAAAGACGTCTTGGCCAATGGCAGGAATCAGCTGACGCTCCGGGATAAGTCAATGGGGATGCTTGTGCTTTATACAGGCATGCGTAGCTGCGATATTGCGGGATTGACACTGGATGCTATTGTCTGGGACAGGGATTTAATTGATATCCGACAGCAGAAAACGGAGATTCCACTAGAGCTCCCTCTAACAGCTGTTGTCGGCAATGCCATTTATGACTATCTGACGTCGGAGCGTCCTCACACTCGAAGTAAATATCTTTTTGTTTCACAACATAAGCCGTACGACCGGCTGAAAAACAGCAGCATTGGCAACGTGGCAGTCCGGATCATGAAAGTTGCAGGTATCCGGCAGTGCAAAGGCGACCGGCAAGGCTTTCATATCTTCCGCCATCACCTTGCCACGGCACTTTTGGGAAATGGAGTACCTCAGCCTGTGATTAGTAGAACACTGGGTCACTCTGCGCCAAATTCCCTTGAGCCCTATCTAAGTGCAGATTTTCCGCATTTGAAGGAATGCGCCATCAGCATAGAACGTTTTCCTGTGTCTAAGGAGGTGTTTGCTCATGGATAAATTCACTTCTTTTCTTGCGCCGCACCTGCAGGCCTATGTTTTCTACCAGAAGGCATCCGGGCATTGGAATGAAACTTCTTATGAGCAAAACCTCCTGCTGTTTGATCGGTACTGCAAAAAAAACTATCAGGAAACTGTACTTCTGTCTCAGAAAATGGTGGATGAGTGGTGCCAGAAGCGCGACACCGAAACCAACAACTCATGCCGATCAAGAATCTATGTGATTGTAAGTTTTATACGATACTTAAGAAAGCGCGGAAAAACCGAGGTAATGGAGCCTGATATTCCAAGGAAAGAACGGCGCACGTATATTCCTCATACTTTTACAGAGCTGAAGTTTCCCGGTTTTCCCTATGCGACCATGCGTAACAATGCACTGATAAAGAGATTTTGCTTTGGTTTATGCGGTTTAGGGCAAATGGTAACAAAATCATTATCGAGAGCTGCTTGAGTGATGAGTTTTCTCACATCGGAAAAGGCGAAGTGCTTTCGATTGTTAACAGCGTAACAACGCTTGGGAGTGTGATCAAGGTGATCGGCGTAAACCCAGGTAACAGTAGCCGCCATCATACAGAAGTTGAGATGATTGGTGACGGCATGAGGATTCCAGGTTTGGCTTTTTGAGCTGCCGATCTCTTGCTTGATTTCTTTGAAGCCGGACTCGATTTTCCAACGGGCGCCGTAGTACTCGATGATCTGTACGACGGAGAGGTCGAGGTCCGTAGAAAAGAGTGCGACCCACTGAGATTTGCGATAAATCCAGACGACCCGGACGGCACACTTAAGCGTTTTAAGCATGACAATTTTGTCGTAGGCCAATACATCACGTTGTTTGCCATAGAGGTTGACTGAGCAGGGAGTGGCGTGTCTTTTAGCTCGCTTTGCCAGTGTCTTTGCGCAACCCAATTTGCGGCCATACTTTCTTGGCCGCCCCCGTTGGTGCTTGTGGCGTTTGGGTAGCGAATCAAAAAGAGAAGCGTTGACGCGCAACCGGGAAAGGATGTGGCAATGCTGTCCGATGGTTTTGCGCATGGGTTTGAACAAGCCGTCGTTTCCGAACCAGCTATCGGTCACGATCAACAAGGGGGTATCGGGAAAAGCATCGGCTATTTTAGAGAGCATCTCAATGGCCTGCTCGAACTTGGTTTGGAAGGGGAGCGTGTTGCCGTTGACCGTAACGTTACCGGCGTCGATAGTTTTTTTCATATGGTAAAAGCGAAAGGCCAAGGGCAAGCAAGCCCAGCGATCTTTGACGATTTTCAACAGACCGATGGAGACGACGTTTTGCGACCAGGGATATTTGGATTGATTGATCTTAGCGGCATGATCAAAAAAGGAGGCGCAGCCGAAGATATTTTTGCCGGTTTTTGGGTTGATGTAATCGTCCAGCGCCAACAACAGTCGCCCATTCACAGTCGGTTCTGGAATGAGAGACCATAGAGCGGCCCAC
>JBDLJO010000293.1:0-2932 GCA_039714275.1 Chloroflexota bacterium
TGATCTACTTGCCCGTTTACAGTATCAATGGCCATTCATCCTGGAAGATGAAGCCCAGGACAGCAGTCAATTACAAGAAAAAATCTTAAAGCTGCTTGCACAGCCCGAAAATAACTGGGTACGGGTAGGCGACCCAAATCAGGCAATTTTTGAATCATTCACAACGGCAAACCCACAACATCTACGCGATTTTATGGACGCTGCGGACTCCCCACGCGAGCTTCCCAATTCAGGGCGTTCTACACAAAGCATCATCGATCTGGCAAATTATCTAATTGATTGGAGCTGCACGGAACATCCCAATCCGGATATACGAAACGCGCTCGCGCCGCCATTTATTGAGGTTGTGCCGCCTGGAGAGGGTGGCAGCAACCCACAAGATACCCCAGAAAATATCCATTTAATAAATAACGCCTATACCCCTGCGGCTGAAGTTCACGCGATCGCAAATTCTGTTCAACAATGGTTGGGAGATAATCCCAATAAGACGGTCGCGGTTTTGGTACCACGGAATGTGCGCGGCTTTGCTATCAATGACGCGCTTCGCCAGCACAATATTCCCACCGTAGACAGTTTGCTGCGGAGTTCCAGCGCAACACGCTTTGCTGCTGGGGCGCTAGCCAATATGCTGCGCTATTTATCCGATCCAAAATCAGCGCGTTATTTATCAACCACTTACAAAGTTTGGCGACGCGCAGACCGTGAAGATGTCGAAGTTTGGAAAGAAGTTGAGTCTACGGCAAAAATATTACTGGGATGTCGACAGGTTGAAGATTTCATCATGCCCACGCCTGCGAATGATTGGCTCGAAACGTTGGATCCGGAATCTCTAGGAAAAGATGAATTGACACAATTAAAAATCTTCCGGTCAAAGATGCAACACTGGCAAAGAACCATTCACCTGCCAATTGACCAGTTAATCTTGACACTTTCCCAAGAATTATTTACACAACCCAGCGATCTGGCCGTAGCTCATAAATTAGCGATACTGCTGCGCAGTACACGCAATAACCATCCAGACTGGCACCTGCCAGCGTTGGCAGAAGAATTAGCCGTAATCGCTAAAAACGAACGCCGCTTTTTAGGCTTTAGCGATGAAGACAGCGGTTTTGATCCCGACAAGCACAAAGGCGAAGTTGTTATTGCCACGGTCCACAAAGCAAAAGGTCTAGAATGGGATCGGGTTTATTTAATGTCGGTCAACAATTATGATTACCCATCTGGTGAGATCTATGATCACTATATTTCAGAGCGCTGGTTCATTCGAGACAATCTCAATTTAGAATCTGAAACCCTGGCACAATTGGAAACTGCCTTCTCGCCCGACGAGTATGATTTTTACGAGGAAGGGATTGCCACTTATAATTCTCGGATGGAATATGTACGCGAACGATTAAGATTATTATATGTAGGAATTACTCGTGCCCGTAGAGAATTAGTTGTCACCTGGAATGACGGTCAACGAGGTCAACGTAAGGGCGACTTACAACCTGCCCTACCTTTTGTTGCACTACAATCCTTCTGGGAGAAGAAGTGATAAATCTTCAGCATATCATAATCTTTGAAATGCGTAGTGATTTATTTTTTTTGATACATGCTATGTGTGCTTGATATATTCTTAGAAGATCGGATTTTTATTATGACACTACCATCCTATTTTCAATTCAGCCAAGGCAGCCTGCAAGATTATGCCCTCTGCCCACGTCGTTTTCAACTGCGCTATATTGAACATTTATCATGGCCGGCGCTGGATGCCGAACCGGCGCTAGAAAATGAACACCATTTACGACTGGGAGAAGCTTTCCATTTAATTGTCCAGCAATACTTATTAGGTATACCTGAAGAACATATTGCCAAAATGGTAAAAACTGATACGCATTTGAGCCGCTGGTGGGAAAACTTTATTGGCGATAAAAGCATACAAAAATTACTCAATAACAAAGCGATCAAACAATATACTGAGATCATGCTATCGGTACCGATCGGGCAATATCGACTGGCAGCTAAATTTGATCTTATCCTTATTGAGCCGGGGCGACGCGCAATTATTTTTGATTGGAAAACAATTCGAAAACAAACAAAATATGCTTGGATGGCCAAGAAATATCAAACCCGCGTTTACCCATTTGTATTATCCCAAGCCGGTGCACATCTTAACAAAAATGCAATAATTTCCCCTGAACAAATCGAAATGATCTATTGGTTTGCGAATTTTCCCGACTCACCCCTGCGTTTCTCTTACAACGCTGAGCAAAAATCAAAAGACAAGAACAAAATTGAAGGTCTGATCCGTGAAATTCAAACATTAGGGGTGGACCCCGCACCTCTTACGGACAATGATAAACTTTGCCGTTATTGTGTCTATCGCTCGCTTTGTAACCGGGGCGTTGAAGCTGGTCCGCTGCATGAGTTTGAGAATGCTGATTTTGAAGGCAATAACGAATTTGAAATCGATTTTGAACAAATAGAGGAAATTGCGTTTTAACAAAATATATACACTTTACATACCTAACCCAAATATTCTCCACCCATCCGAATCTTTACGACATATCGATGTATTTCATTAAAATCCTGCTACCTTTTCAGTAAAAAAACCTAAAACAGTGTCTATGCGCATCTTTTCACCCAAAAACTCCTGGCTTGCACCGCCAAAAACTTCTGTTCCAGATAACCTGCAAAAAAGCATCGGTGGCCATACTATCATCGGTCAGACTTTGGTGCGACGAGGTATCTCCAATTTGGAAGAAGCACAGGCTTTTATCGATCCAAGCCTTTATCGTCCCTCACCCCCTACAGAAATGCCTGGTTTATCTCGTGCGGTCACCAGGATTCGGGAGGCGATCGATCAAGGAGAATTAATCCTTATTTGGGGAGATTTTGATGTAGACGGTCAGACTTCAACCACTTTGCTTGTTGAGGCACTGCGAGATTT
>JBDLJO010000294.1:0-2931 GCA_039714275.1 Chloroflexota bacterium
ATCTCAATGGGGGTGGCAGTGATTTTCTCAATTTCTTCGACAAAGTGCTGAGCGTTGGGAGGCAAAGCCGCAAATTCTTTGACCCCTTTGGTGGGCGTTTCCCAGCTGGGCATGGATTTAAATACCGGCTGGGCTTCAGCCATAAATGCCGCATCAGCGGTCGGTAGAACCGGGTAAGTTTTGCCGTGATGTTCGTAATGCGTGCAAATTTTTATCTCTGGGATTTGATCCAGTATATCCAGCTTTGTTAAAGCAACCGTATTAACGCCGCCAGCTCGAATACCGTACCGCATCGCCGGCAAATCTAGCCACCCGCATCGTCGGGGGCGACCTGTCGTGGCGCCGAATTCTTTACCCACCGTTCGCAAGCGTTCCCCCTCATCTCCAAGAAGTTCAGTTGGCATCGGGCCTTCACCAACGCGGGTTTGGTAGGCTTTGGTTACCCCAATAACGCGCTGCATTTCTCGCTGGTGGATACCAGTCGCAATGGAGAACCCTGCCAGGCCGGGGTGGCTGGATGTGACATAAGGGTAGGTCCCCAAATCGAGATCCAGCAGCATACCCTGGGCGCCTTCGCCAAGGATCTTCAGCCCCTTGTCCTGAGCTTTCCAAATTACTGGCAGGGGATTTTTTATCATCGGTGCCAGCACTTCCTGAGCGGCTCGGATATCATCCAGGATCTTTTGTTTAGATAAGGCTGCTGAATCCGATCCAGGCCCTTCCAAATCCATGACTTGGATCAGGCGCTCTTGCCAGGCAAGTTCTTTAAGCAGCAGTTTTTCAAAATCGGGTTTCAGTAGGTCGCCGACCCGTAAACCAACCCGTTCGGTGCGGTCCGCATACAGCGGCCCGATTCCCCGTCCGGTCGTACCCACTTTCGCCGATCCGCGTGCCACCTCACGCAGGGTATCGCGCGCGATATGCCAGGGCATGATCAGGTGAGCATCGGGTGAAATGATCAGGTTGGCAGGCGTGATTTCAACGCCCTTGCCCCGCAGTACCTGAATTTCATCTAACAGCGTTAAAGGATCAATGGCCACGGTTCCTGTTAATATTGAGATTGCCTTATAGTTGAATATACCTGTGGGTATCAAGTGAAATGCAAACTCGCCGTATTCATTAACCACCGTATGTCCCGCATTGGGTCCGCCGTTAAATCTCACCACCAGATCAGAAGTCCCAGAAAAAACATCGACGATTTTTCCCTTGCCGTTATCACCCCAGCCGATGTCGATGACCAGGTTGGTTCCACGAATTGATTCAATCGGGGCTAGTTTTCCCATCTCAACTTACCTCATTTGGTTTTTTTAATTTGGCTCTCTGGGGGTTTACCGGAGCCAGGGGGTTGGAGTCTAATACCTGTTCAAATCAGGCTTACATCGTGGGGGTGAGACTCTTTCAGCCCAACCGATGTCATGCGTACAAAAACGGCTTTTTCATATATTTCGTCGATCGAGTGGGCATTGGTATAACTCATCCCGGATTGGAGCCCGCCGACCAGTTGAGCTAATACTTCCTGGGTTGTACCGCGATAAGGTACCGAGGCATCAACACCTTCAGAGACATATTCTTCAATCTCTTCCTGGGTCACCTCACCCTCACTTTCGCCTTCTCTGGCTTTTCGTGCGATATTGGCCTGCAGTGAAGCCATCCCGCGTGAGGCCTTATAACGATGCCCTTTGCGAGTCATTAAGATTCCAGGACTTTCGTCTGTGCCGGCCAAAAGACTGCCCGCCATGATCGTCGATGCGCCTGCCCCCAGTGCTTTGACAATATCCCCCGAGGTGCGGATTCCGCCGTCAGCAATGACGGGAATATTTTGAGCCCGGCCCACTTCTGCACAGGCCATCACCGCCGAGAACTGCGGAACGCCTGCCCCGGCCACAATCCTGGTAATGCAAATCGAGCCCGGTCCCACGCCCACTTTAACGGCATCAACCCCCGCGTCAATCAGGCGTTTTGTACCGTCAGCGGTGGCAACATTGCCGCCAATCAGCTGTGCTGATGGAAAATTCTTGCGGATTTCCTTGATGATATCCATTTCAAGCTTGGAGTCGCCGTGGGCGATATCAACGACTAGACAATCGGCGCCGGCATCTAACAACCGTTCAACCCGGATCAGTTCGCTGGCTTTAACACCAACAGCCGCACCCACAGCCAGCCGCCCCAGGGAATCTTTGGTTGCACGGGGATACTCTTCGAGTTTTGAAATATCTTTGACCGTTATCAAACCGGATAAATACCCCTCGGCATCCACCAGCGGTAATTTTTCAATCCTATGATCGTGCAGGATTTTCTCGGCCTCTTTGAGCGTCGTGTCCGAAGGCGCCGTAACAACTTCGCTGGTCATAATTTCGGTGATCAAACGATCCCCGTTGTTTTCAAAGAGTAAGTCGCGGGTTGTGACAATCCCCGCCACCCGCTCCTGCTCATCAAGGATAACGATGCCGCCCGTATAGGTTTCTTTGACAATCCGTTTAACATCCGCAACCGTGTGCGAAACGGTCAGGGTAATTGGATGCTTGACCACAAAGGACTCAGTCTTTTTTACCCGTAAAATTTGACGCACCTGCTCATCGATGGACATAAAGCGGTGGATAAAACCAATCCCGCCAGCGCGTGCCATCGTGATCGCCATCTGATGCTCGGTCACGGTATCCATATTGGCAGAAACGATCGGGATGTGTAAGGAAATGTTGGATGTGAGATTGGTTTTGGTAGAGAGTTTTTTGCGGGACTTTACATCTGAGTATTGAGGCACAAGCAAGACATCGTCATAGGTTAGAGCAACATCAGGTAATATTTTCATCAGAACCTTCCTATGTACTGCATTGTTAATCAGCAATCTGATTATAGAGTGCATGTCCATTTCACGCAACATAATATATAATGTTTTTAATGAGTGACCATCAATTGACCTCCATTTCCCCG
>JBDLJO010000295.1:0-2928 GCA_039714275.1 Chloroflexota bacterium
AATCTGCTGCCGGTTGCAGCCAGGATATCAATCCAGGCGTGGGCACCCGGTCCAATATCGCCGATGCCGTAACGAGAAGGTAGGCTGGTAGGGTGTAATAAAATGCCGGAGTCGCGTTCAAACTTCATAGAGGCGGTCTTGTTTCCTGATTTAGTTATTTTATTCTGCAGGTATTAATATCGGTTCTGGTTTGGCTTTGCGGTCGCTGAAGAAGCCCTCTGGTATTGGAATCGGGTCAAAGCTGGCGCCGGTACCAATCTCGGCATAGGGAATCAAATAGAGTTCAGTTTCTGCATCTGGTTCAAAAGCTTGGTAGGCAAATAATAAATAGCGGCCGTCAGGGCTGAAGTGTGGATCGCGGTAGCAGCAGGTAGCCCCCACTGCGTTAACTTTGGTATCGGCCTTGTGAGTCTCGTTGTTATAGAAATAAAGCAGGCCGAATCCATCGTTGCGCGTGAAGCTTGTCAGCGCGTAGAGGGAATCACCGTTATGGCCAAAGGTCTGAATATAAGGAGCTTTGGTGTAATTATCAACTTGGAAACGAGCCGCCGGGAACCCGTCAATGCGCCGGGCCGGGGGTATACAGTTCCCAAGAACGAAGATGTGGATGATTTCCGATTGAATGCCGCCCACACTGGCAAGTTCAATGGTCGAGAGACGCTTGCCATCGCTGGACCAGTGCGCCAGTTTTGTGGGTTTAATCGTCCCCGTATTATATTGCAGTGGACCAAAAGCCTCGCATGCATTCATCGCTCGCAGATCCGCATGGGAGCGCGCGCTCAGCAGCGCTTCCCGGTCATAATGGATCACATGTAATTCGCGGTTAAGACTGATGGCGGCTTTTGTGCCGTCCGGAGATACTTCAAAGCTTTCAAAGTACTCCGCAGTTTCAAAGCAGGCGATGTTGGTAAATTCCCCGCTCTCAATATCTATTTCCCGCACACATTTCCCGGAGATGAAGTGCAGCATTCCATCAGGCGAGTAGCTCAAATTATGTTTTTCGGCGCCGTCCTCGGTCAAGGGATGCAAATCACTGCCATCCACATTCATGATCCAGATATCATTATCTTTCAGAAATGCAATGCTCTCTGCTCCGCCAATAACTACTTTCTCTGGCTCAGCAGTAGCGGTGGGCACGATCTCAGTTGGTGGGGGCAGTACTGCTTCCTGCGTGTGGGTCGGTGCAGGTGATGCCGATTCTTGAGTGGTGGTTGGCAGCTCAGCTGCCGCAGCTTGCACGGTGTCCGTCACCTCGATTACCGGGATTGTTGTCGGTGCCGCACCATCTGATGGTCCTAAGATGCTTGCCAGGGGGCCTTCACCTCGGGTTCCGGAGAACACCAAAGCGATGACCGCAATCACACCCACGACCATCACCCCGATCCCGCCAATCGCAAAAGGAAGCCAGCCGCGTTTTACCTTGGTGGCCGGCATTTGTGGGGGCGCGGCCGGTTTTACAGGCTCTACCTTTCCAACCATCGTTTGCAGTTGACTTCGGTCGCTGACCACCGTTGGATCAGCGGCTGGCATTTGGACGGTTGGCTGTGCCTCATCCCGCATCGCCGCCTCAAGGGCTTCAGCCATCTCATCCGCGGTTTTATAGCGGTCTTCAGGGTCTTTTTTGAGTGATTTTTCCAGCCAAACTTCAATTGCCTGGGAGAGATTAGGTCTCACCTCAAGCAGGTTAGGCACCGGCTCGAGTACGTGCATCATCATCACCTTGGCAGGTGTTGTAGCCTGGTAAGGTGCATCTCCAGAAAGCATCTGGAAGAAAATAATGCCCAAAGAATAAAGGTCGCTGCGTCCGTCTAGAATATGATCGCCTTGAATTTGCTCCGGGCTCATATAAGCTGGTGTGCCAATGATATTTTCGCCGGTCAGGTTTTGACTCCCCTCAGAGAGCCTTGCGATTCCAAAATCGGAGAGATAAGCATTATTGTATTGATCAAAGAGAATATTAGCTGGCTTTAGATCGCGGTGAATGATGTTTTTCGCGTGCGCCGCATCGAGTGCTGTTCCAACACTCTTGATGATTTTGGCAGCTTCATCTATCGATAAGCGGCCATTTTTGAGTTTATCCTCCAGTGATCCCCCAGTCATCAGCCGCATCACGATATAGGGTTGACCATCTTGCTCCCCAAAATCATAAACTGGGACAATTGAAGAATGTTCCAGAGCCGCGACCACTTTTGCTTCCCGCTCGAATCGTACTCGGAACTGCTCATCATGCAAAAAGACCTTGGGCAGCACTTTGATAGCAACTTCACGCTCAAAGTTGGGATCCGCAGCTCGGAAGACCGTAGCCATACCGCCCCGTCCTAGCTCCGCAAGCACTTTGTAGCGACCTATTTTTTCTATGTCCATAGGAGTCCCTCTGATGATTGGCTTCTGGATTTTTTCATCTTGGATTATACAATAGTTTTCCCCATATAAAGTTGATCTATACCTTTAAACAAAACACCATCTGTCCCACAGCTTTTCATCTTGTTGACATACCCTTTCTTACGAGTACAATAATGCAAGTTTCATCTATAATTTTCTTTACTGCACATCAAGTATAAATAGGGCTGATACCAGGATTGAATACCCTCGGAAACCTAATCCAGGTTCCGCGAATGGATGATGAACATGCTTCAAAAAATATTTTCTCGAGAGAATATCACCGCCTTGATCCTCGCTCTTCTCTTGATCGCCATCCTTATTTTTACCACTGACCAATCCCCACAATGGATATACCAGGGTTTCTGATTCTATGACCATCCTAAACCTGATCATCCTGATTGGGATCGCGCTTTTAACTGGGTTGGTGGCATCCCGGCGCTCCCGAGGCTGGCTTCTGCTTATGCTTTCCGTCGGCGCCATTTTTTGGCTCCAACCTGCCACGCCGATTCGCAATCTGGATTTCTGGCTGCCCCTCACCACCCTCGG
>JBDLJO010000296.1:0-2907 GCA_039714275.1 Chloroflexota bacterium
AAAATAAATTAACGATTCTTTCTTGTCTTTGATTTGGCGGGCATTTTACCCACGGGAATCAATCTGGTTATAAACGCGGCCAGTCCGGAAAAGAACAAACCAAAGATGACCACGAAGATGATCTGCACCAGCGCCAGAAAAGCCAAATAAATGCTGTTTATATCAGGTAAGCTCCAACCAACCAGGACGCCATACCATGCGTAGTGCCACAATACCGGTAAGACTAATAGTGAAAGGATTGCCAGGGTTTTTCCCAGGGTCGATTCAGCCGCCTGGATGGCAGTTTTGCGAAACATGCCTTCCATAAAAGCTGTCGCTAGCCAGGCTGCGCTCAACGCGATGATGGTTGTATTGGTAGTATAAATGATCAAATCTTCGGGATACAACATTGAACTGATAGAATAGGCGCGTTGATCTATCAGCCCATATCGCAGATTGAAGATCAGGTAGTAAAGACCTGCCGCGGCGAAATGCCAAATAAGATTTTTTGAACGCGCCTGGCGCAGGATAATCATCGCGCATAACAGCAGCACCAAAACCAAGGAAAAGCGTGGCCAGCGTTCGGTTCTCAGACGAGAATCCCGGGCTTTGTTCAGCGCATCCTGATGCATCTCAACGGGGTCATCACCGGGCAGAAGGGCGGCCTCATAGCCGATCGCCTTTTGATAGTTGTCCAACAACTGCGCTTGCTGATAGTCGATTGCGGCTTGGATTTTTTGCTCGTATACTGGTGAGATGACCAGCATCTCACTCATCACATGACCTTGATTTGCGGCAGGAATATTGGTGCCCAGCAGAGCAGCGATGGTCGGGGCAATATCGACCATTTGCAGATCCGGATAGGCCCCCGGCCGCACACTTGCACCGGCCATCACAAAAGGCTCCAACAGTGTGTGGTGATCACTGCCGCCGTGTCCGCCCTGGTCAATATGGCCGTGGTCGCTGGTCACAATTAAAGTGTCCTTGCTCAGGTCCAGGCTGTCCGCGATTTCGCGCAGCATATCGTCAACACGTCGAGCCGCAGCGCCCCAACGTGGATCAAGCGGTCCACCTTCATAGTGTCCGGCGTAGTCAAGCTGATCAATGTGAATCAGCACAAAATCATAGGATGCATCGCTCAGCCAGGGAAGCGCGGCCTCCATAACATCGAGATCGGCGGCATGGTCTTCACTCGGTGTGTAGAAGCTCTCGTCAAGGGCCTCTGGGGGAATGAGTTTGCCGAACCAGTAATAACCTGATACTGCGGTCTTTAATCCGGCGCGCTGTGCCGCTGAAAAAATATTATCTTGTGTCCAGAATGGAATATGTTCATAAGCGGCGTTAATCGTTGGTCCATCGCTGATATCTGGCCAGGCGCCGCTCATTAATACCGTGTATCCCGGCTGTGAGTAAGAGGGTGCTTTGCTGTGCACAGTGGCCCAGGCGCCTCGCTGGCGTAGTGCATTGAGCGTTGGCATCACCTCAAGGTCGAGAGAAGTGTCCAGGCGCAGCCCGTCAATCAGCACAAAAACCGTTTGACGGTTAAGCGCTGCACCAAGCCTTTCACCCGCTTTTGGCGGAGAATCATGCAGCGGGGAGCGGTAGGCGTAAAAAGAATCCATCAGCCCAAAAGCCCAACTCCCCGCGCTGGCAGCCAGCATCAAACATAGCAGGATCATCAGAGCGATTCGGTAAAATTTACGGATCATGGATGATTTTTTTGTTAACTGATTTGCCGATTTAAATACCCATCATAACGACCATCGCTACCGCATGGCCTTTCGAATGACTTAAGCTGAGTGACCAGGTTGCCAGCCCCAAATCATGAGCCATCGATTCCGCTGCCCCATGCAGGATCAAGGTTGGCTCAGCCCGCGGGCCGCGCAGGATCTCAATTTCATGCCAGCCCACATCACCAATACCACAGCCCAATGCCTTGCTGACCGCCTCCTTGGCCGCGAAACGAGCCGATAGAGAAGCAGTATTTTCACCAACTTCGACCAACTCACGTTCTGTATAGATGCGCGTCAAGAAGCGCTCGCCGTGATTTGCGATGGATTGTGCTATCCGTTCGATTTCGATCAGGTCTACACCGGTTCTAAGTTTCATGATTCTTTTTGGTTTGGCGGCCTGCCTGAATTATATTGCTGTGCCTGCCACCGTAATTGCCAGCTTTTCAGCATCTAAATAATGACTTGCGGCATGTAGTACATCCTCGGGCTTGATCGCATTGATAATTTCCGCATAGCGCTGAAAGTAATCCAGGCCCAACTGGTGGCGTTCCAGGCTCAGCAGTGCACCTGAGACCCCGCTGTTCGATTCCAGCGCTAGGGGCAGGCGACCGATAAAATTAGCCTGACTGTCTCGCAGCTCATCATCGCTGACGGGCTCATCGGTAAATCGCCGTATCTCCTGGCGGATCAAATCTACCGCTTGTTCCACATTTTCGGGGTTCACACCTGCCATCACCGACCAGGGTCCTGGCCCCACGCCGCCGCTTACTCGGCTGTAAGCATAATAAGCTAAACCGGCTCGTTCACGCACGGCTTCACCAATCCGGCCCATCATCCCGAACTGTCCTAAAATATTATTTCCCAGCACTGCGGCGATGAAATCGGGAGCTTTTCGTTTAGGCCCTGCCGCACCGATAATGATATCAGATTGCGTTTTCCCGGGGATCGAGACGCTTGAACGAATTAATTTGCTCAGCGGAGTAATGGACGGCAGGTCAAGCTGATCTGGCTGGTTGGGATTCTGCCAATTTCCCAGGGACACCGCTACTTTCTCGCGGGCTTCTTCCGGGGATACCGCACCAACAATCGCGATCACCATGCCGCGTGGCCCGTAGTGCTTTTTATGAAAAGATGCCAGATCATCACGGCCGATGGCTTCAATGGTCTCTTTGTAACCATCTTCAGGATGTTGATA
>JBDLJO010000297.1:0-2886 GCA_039714275.1 Chloroflexota bacterium
GCGTTACCTAAAAATGTCATGGGTAAATTGATGCGTCGTCTGCTTCTTGAGAAGGAGATGAAGAAAAATACTGAGGTCTAAGAGTGCTGCATGATACTTATGAAATATCCGGTTCGCCACAGTGCTGCAAAATAAATTCGCGGCTTTTGTCGCGTAACTCTATAGCTACATTCCACTCTTTTATATCTGTTTTGAATTTGATCTTCTCCGGATCTATAGGTTTACCGATCTCTATGGTAACCGGACTGTGATGAGGGAACCAGGAGCTATCACGCAGTATAGAACGTGTACCTTTGATCGCTATGGGAATGACCGGTACATTTG
The DNA here is from genome assembly GCA_039714275.1 of Chloroflexota bacterium. Classification (GTDB taxonomy): domain Bacteria; phylum Chloroflexota; class Anaerolineae; order Anaerolineales; family UBA11858; genus JBDLJO01. The sequence continues at coordinate 325 of JBDLJO010000297.1, forward strand.
CCCCAGCTGCAATGCTGAATGCACCCAGTCGAAACGGCATAAGACCAGGGATCCGGCTGAAACTCCCTTCAGGGAAAAAGAACAGTGCATGGCCTGATTCGAGGACGGAACGAAGATGTTCTGTATCCTGAACACTTTTAGTGATCTCAAAACGTTCGACAAATTCCGTATAAATATTTTCCAGTGGTAGACGAGTATAAAAGTTTTTAATAAACTCAGACTTGGCAATAAAGCGAAAATGACGCGGCAGTACTGCTATTAGGGCAGCGGCATCAAGATGACTGGCGTGATTGGCAACCAAGACGCAAGATGTTCCTTCAGGTGGAAGGTTTTCGATACCTTTTACTTTGAGCGGTGTGGCAGTTGCATAGGCCAGAAGTTTTGTACAGCGCTGTAACATACTCCATCGCATGGAAAACTTTGGCAAGAGTGTCATAGAGAGCCATGCGACCAGTGTGATCAAAGCAAAGACGGACCAACTATATGCAGCAAAGAAAAGGCTGCCAAGATACTGTTTTGTACGTCGTAATTCGGGTTTGATACCACTAAAGGCCAGCCTGACTACCTGCCACACTACATTTTGGGGCTTTTTAGTGGTCATTCCTTTTTCATAGTGTTCACGGCTTGCTGAACGTCTGATCTTTCCGCTTGAAGTTTTTAGAACGCTCCCAGGTGGCGCTAAGACAACTTCATCAGGCGGTATTCCGGTTAGATCGATCGATAGTGCGTTGATGTCGTTGCGCAATCTTTGATGTTCATCCGGGTCTTCACTTCGTGTTTCTGCCAAAATAACCAGTTTTTCAGTTTGTTTCTTTTGATCCATACTGGCAAATACTGCCACACATCCTTTACGGATATTCGGTATATCTCCTACCATTTTTTCCAGTTCATCCGGGTAAATGTTGCGCCCGGCACGTATGATAATGTCCTTGATACGTCCGGTTACATAAAGTTCTCCATTGGCAATATAGGCCAGATCACCTGTATCGAGCCATTCTCCGTCAAAAAGTGTTTGAGTCTTTTTTGCATCACGGTAGTAACCACTGGTCGAAGAGGGTCCGCGAAACTCTAACCGTCCTTCTTGGCGTTCGGGTAGTTCATGCCCTGTATCATCCACGATTCTGATCTGGTGTCCTGGAAGAGGCATACCACAACTGACAAATCTTAAAACATTGCTCTCATCTTGTACCGTACTTAGGGCATTTCCTGAGCGGGTGAAAGTAGTGCGGTCGATATGGTCGATATGTACGCCACGGCCGAGCTGTGGAAATGCTAAACCGACCGAGGACTCTGCAAGGCCGTAAACAGGCATCATCGCATCTTTTTTAAATCCAAATGGTGCAAATCGTTTACTAAACTGTTCTACTGTTTCAGGGCTGACTGCTTCTGCCCCGTTGAATGCAGCACGCCAGGAGCTAAGATCCAACCCTGTCAGATCGGTATCTTTTAAGCGATGCATACTGTACTCATATCCGAAGTTCGGTGATGCTGATAGTGTACCCCGATAGCGGTGGATCGCCCATAGCCAGCGTTCCGGTCTGGACAAAAAGTCCAACGGTGACATGACTACAAAAAGTGCAGAGTAGTAGAGGCTGCCAAGCCAAGCACCAATAAGGCCCATATCATGATAAAGTGGCAGCCAACTGACAAAAACATCTTTAGGTCCTGCTTTGACAACTTCTCCCATGGCTCTGATATTGCTAAGAAGGTTGGCATGTGTCAGTACTACGCCTTTTGGGTTTCCGGTACTTCCCGATGTATATTGTATAAATGCGATATCCTGTTCATTTATACTTGGAAACATTGTTCTTGTGGAGGAGTCTTTCAAATCAGTAGTTGATACGATATGCTGAAGGTTTGGAACCAGTGATTTTAGAAGTTGTGCAACATGCTTGGCTTCAGGTACGGTGATGAGGATGTTTGCACGGCAATTATCCAGTATACGAGCATGTCTTCGGATGTGATCCTCAAGTTGTGAAGGGCGTGCAGGCGGATAGATGGGGACGGGTATACCACCGGCTATCAGTATACCAAAAAAGATGAAAAAGTAATTCGGACTGCTGGGTAACATGATCGCGATCGGCTGGCCATGTTCCAGTCCATGTTGTTGCAATACTGCTGCGACATTTTTGGCACCTGTTTCCAGCTGAGCGTAAGTCATGACATCCCCTTGACCATCGTCTTGGTAGAATTGGATATGGGGACGATCCGGATGGTGTGCCACATGCCATTGCAGCATATCTACGAGGGTTTTTGCTTCAAAAGGTGTACCTTCTGTTTCGCCCAGTGTTATCGAAGAGATTTCCGAATCTTGAAGGGTAGAGTATGCTTCTTGTGTACCAAGCAGCATATGCAAAAGATCCCGTGGTGTTTCGGCTTCAGCGTAAGTACGTTCAGGTAATGCAAGTTTGAACTCCTTTTCAACCCTTGCGATCAGCTCAACCCGTGAAAGACTGTCCAGTCCAAGCTCTTCTTCAAAACTACTATCAAGTGTAATATGCTCTGAAGGAAGATGATGTGGATGTATCTCTGTAAGAAGTTCACTAATAACTTTTAACAGAG
>JBDLJO010000298.1:0-2856 GCA_039714275.1 Chloroflexota bacterium
AAAAGTCCATTAAGGTGTTTCGCCAGGGTAGTTTTTCCGCTGCCATTTTGACCGACAATAGCCACGATTTCTCCCTGATAGATATCCAGGTCGATACCATTGAGGGCTTTGACTCCATTGGGGTAAACGTGTTCTAAAGCGCGGCATTGGATGATGGGCTGATCATCGTGTTGAGCAGCAACTTTTTCTGCCTCCAGCAGTTGAGCATATTTTTGTTCCTCGATTTTCCATCCGGTTTCCTTGAAGGTCTTGAGACCTTCGGCAGGCGTCAATGGTAATGTTGGATAATCTAATTTCTTAAAAAATTTGGGGATGCCCAAAGGCATGACCCCTAACTCTTCCAGTAGTTCAACCTGTTTAAGGATTTGATCAACTAACCCAACCTGAACAATTTTGCCATCCTTGATCAGGGCAATACGATCGGCATGCAGCGCTTCTTCGGTTTCATGTTCAACGACGATCAGGGTGATATCATCGCGTTTACGCAGTTGATTGGTGATATCAAAAATACCCTGTTTGCTGATGGGGTCAAGATCGGTTGTAGGTTCGTCCATCACCAATATGGTTGGCTGCATGGCAAGGACAGAAGCAATTGCCAATTTTTGTTTTTGACCGCCAGATAGGGTAAAAGGGGGGCGGTTACGAAAATCTTCCAGTCCGACATAGTTGAGATTTTCCTCAATCCGCTGTCTAATATCTTCACGCGGCACAGCAAAATTCTCTGGGCCGAAAGCAATTTCCAATTCAACGTTGGTGGAGAAGAGCTGCGCCTCAAAATCCTGGAAGACGATGCCGACATTTTCTGCCAATTCGGGCACGCTTGAATCAGCAGTGTTGGTGCCTTTAATAATTACCTCACCTTTTATGGCACCTTTCATGTAGTGGGGAATCAAGCCATTAAAACAAGCTGCCAGTGTGCTTTTTCCAGCTTCACTGGCGCCCATGATGACCAAAAACTCACCTTTGGCAATATCAAGTGAAATGCCATCAAGGGCTAATTTCTTTTCACCTCGATATCGGAATTTCAGATCATTAATTGATACAGTAGGATCAGACATTGACGCTCCAAAAATATCTATTGATTAGGATTCTGGAAGGCGGGTTTGTTCATCACGGCTTCCCAAATCAGCTTCTCTTTATTTACCGTACTGGGCACATCCTGCATGGCTAGCCCGACATACAGGGCATGAATAATGGCGTATTGGGCGATTCTTGAGGCAATAGTTTCAACGCGGGTCTCGTGAGAAACGGAGAGCAGTACAACATCTGCAAACTCGGTTAATTTGGAGCCCGTGTTTCCCGTGATGACAATCACGCTGCATCCGATCGATTTTGCCAGCGTGGTGGTGCGCAAGGGGTCATTGGAATCACCCGTTTGAGAAATAACGATCACCAGGTCGTTTTTTGTCAGCAGGGCACTTTCCATTACCTGAATATAAGAATCGGTCTGAACATGACAGTTCAGACCGAGACGAAGGAAACGGTTGTGCATTTCGTTGGCCATCGGGCCAGAAGTACCTACAGCAACCAGTAAAATCTTATTGGCATTATTGATCAATTGCAGGGCTTTTGCGTAATCGCTTTCATTAATCACGGCCATCGTGTCTGTGAGGGCTTGAATAGAACAGTTAAAAACGTTCTTGGCGATCTTGCCTGGGGAGTCGCCTTCAGAAACCCGGTCTAATATTTGCTCTGGTAAATTGGGAATCGCCTGAGTGAGATCAATCTTAAATTCGAGCCAACGCCGGTAGCCAATTGAACGACAAAATCGGAGTACGGTTGCGTCGCTGACACCGCTTTCCTGAGCAACATCAGCTAAGGTCATACGAATGGTATCCTGATAGTGTTCTAAAACAAAATCAGCAACTTTTTTTTCAGAGGAGGAAAGCGACGTGTAAAAACCCCTGGTTTTTGAAAGCACATCACTACTGGTTGATGTATTTTGCAAATTATCCATAAATAGTTGTAATATTACTTCATGATGGAGAATTATGTTGCAATACTTCACCAGTATAGGTGAATCAATTCAGATTGTCAAGCGAAACGGTAATAATAATTCGTTTGATCAAAAAAACCTATGAAACTGGAGCACGGCCGCGTGCTTTTTCGGGGTGACGCATGTCAGCCAGGGGAATCCCTACCCCATAAGTAATGAAATCATCAACAGGCTGAACTTCGATCACACACATGGTTGCCAGCAGTTCAAGATTTGTCTCGAGGCCGTGCAATAAAGCATGGACCACATCTGGATCAACATCTTTGGGATCGTGTACCGCCCCTACACCGGCAAAAGTGATCGTGGCATCCGGGATATTGATCCAGGGCAGGAGCGGAATGCGCTTGGGGAGGTTCACAGTCATTGAAACATGAGGGTTAGTACGGATATGGCGCGACTTCCAAGAATGATTACCGGTTGCAATATAGATTTTCTGGTTATCTACGACATAGACAATGCCAGCAGTACGCGCTTCCCCCTCCGCGGTTACAAATCCTAAAACTGCGAATAGTTTTTTTTCAATTTCCTGCCAGACTTGTTGGGTGGTAAGTTCTACAGCCATTTGCTAAAGCTCCTTTGATAATACTATATGAATAACGGATAGCGCGACCGGCACAATTGTTTATGCAAGTTACTCATCAGATACAGAAATCTTCGATTTGATCAGGCCAGCGCGGCGATGGTCTCCCGCATACGGATGGTAATACCCAGAGCAAGGGTCAGCGAGAAAATATATGCTGCACCAAAGGGAATGAAATAGCCATCCCAGGTGTAGACCAACACGAGGAAGATCAGAAATAAACCAAACTCTAACCAAGTCCATTTCTTTAATTTCCCGAGGAAATCGAGGTCGGTTCGAT
>JBDLJO010000299.1:0-2846 GCA_039714275.1 Chloroflexota bacterium
GTCTCTTGGCTGGTTTCGATATGCACTTCTTCGTAGGGCTCTTGCATTTTGCCATCGGGTCCTGCTCGCAGGATCACCTCCGGTCGTGAGACCTGGAACTCATAGCCCTCACGGCGCATGGTTTCAATTAAGATCGCCAGATGCAGCTCACCGCGGCCGGAAACAATAAAGGTATCGGAGCTCTCGGTTTCCTCAACCCGCAGCGAGACATTGCTCTTCAGCTCATTAAAGAGTCGTTCGCGCAGTTTTCGCGATGTGCTCCAGCGTCCTTCCCGCCCGGAGAAGGGGGAAGCATTCACCCCAAAGCTCATTCTGACAGTTGGTTTTTCAACTGTGATTGCCGGCAGCGCCAGCGGAGTTTCTGCATCAGCCAGGGTTTCACCAATCGCAACACCTTCTAAACCAGCGATTGCCACGATATCTCCAGCTTGTGCTTCTTCAATTTCTACGCGCTGCAGCCCCTCTTGGGTATAAAGATATCGTACGGATTCAGGGAGATTTTCCCCATCGGTGGTTAGACGGGCAATCGTATCCCCCACCTTCATCGTGCCGTTAAAAATTCTCCCAACAGCTGTCAGGCCGCGGTAGTTATCATAATCTAAGGTTGTCACCAGCATTTGCAGCGGGGCCTCTAAATCAACCACCGGTGCGGGAATCTCTTTTAATATCACTTCAAACAGCGGCTGCAAATCGGGGCCAATATCTGGTGTCAGGCCGGCTCTTTGGGTGGTGGCGATGGCATAAACCACCGGGAATTCCGCCTGCTCATCGGTGGCGCCCAACTCGATGAAGAGATCAAAAGTCTCGTTAAGCACCCGGTCGGTATCGGCATCTTTGCGATCAACTTTATTGATCACCACAATCGCCCGGTGTCCTAATTCCAGTGCTTTTTTGAGTACAAAGCGGGTTTGCGGTCGCGGCCCTTCAGCCGCATCCACCAGCAAAAGCACCCCATCAACCATATTCAGCACCCGCTCGACTTCACCGCCGAAATCGGCATGCCCGGGTGTATCCACAATATTGATTTTTACCTGTTTATCAATGGACGGACAGTTAATGCGCACGGCTGTATTTTTTGCCAGAATGGTGATTCCGCGTTCGCGTTCTAGATCATTGGAGTCCATAACCCGTTCGGCAACCTGCTGGTTGTCGCGGAATACCTGGGTTTGGCGCAGCAGCCCATCAACCAGGGTGGTTTTACCGTGGTCAACGTGCGCGATGATGGCGATATTTCTGAGATCGGTTCTTGTAACTTGCATAATGCCTCTATATTTCAACAAAAAACCCCGACCATCCCGGCCGGAGCTCGAAAATCCGCCGAAGTGTATCAGATAACGGCGATTCGGGGAAGGTTTGAGTTATTTCTTTTAGCAGTTGTCTACCATCTTGCTCTGGCTTGTTTCTTGCAATCCTTAGGATGTACTTATTGAGCACTGAGATATTCCCGTTCCATCAGGGTCAACCCTGTTATTGAAGGTCGTGTTTATGTTTAAACGGTTTTTTCAACTTCTTACCCTTTTTGCCTTATTGGCTGCCGTACTGCCGGGACAGCCAGCAGTATCATCAACACCCCAGGCGGCGATGGAATATCATCTATACCTCCCTTATATTGCCTATCAACCAGAGCCGGTTACCAGCGCTTGGATCGGCCCCGGTGGGGGGGTAATTGCCGATTTGGCTGTTGATTCAATTAACCCTGATATTGTCTACGCCGCTGCTTGGGGAGGTGGTGTATATAAGAGTGTCGATGCCGGTCGCAGTTGGCAGCGCATTAATAGCGGCCTTGGTAATCTCAACATCAATGCTCTTGAGGTTGCTCCCCTGAATTCCTCGATCTTATATGCCGGCGCCTATCGTGGGGGTATCTACAAATCCGTCGACCAGGGAGCCTCCTGGTTCCTCTCCGATGAGGGTATTGCAGATTTAGCCATTCCTTATGCTATTGAAGTTGATCCCACCCGCACGAAACGTATTTATATTGCCACCCGCAGCGGCACAAATCCAGGTGGGGCACCCTGGGGTGGGGTTGTCTACAAGAGTAATGATGGCGCCAAAACCTGGACCCCTGTTCTGACCGGCGTTGGTGGAAAAACCGAAAAAGATTGGGCCTACGATCTGGAGATTCACGCCCGTGACCCCCAGGTAATTTACGCGGCCACGCATGAACACGGCGCCTATCGCAGTCAGGATTATGGGGGCAGTTGGAGCGCAGTTAATAATGGCATTACCAATTATTCTGCCCGTGCCCTGGCGGTTGACCCGCGCACCCCTTTCCCGGGCACCGTTTACCTCGGTGTTTTTACCCGCGCGGGGCTTTTTAAATCCTACAACGGCGGGGATTCCTGGGGATTGCTGGACAATAATATTAATGACGTGCGTATTTTCCGCGCCCAACTTGATCCCAATAACAGCGCTAAACTTTATCTGGCAACTTACGATGATGGCATCTTGAAGTCCAGTGATGGAGGTAAGAGCTGGAAAACCCTTGGCTTGCGTGCTGAGATCACGATGGATCTCGCCGTCAATAAGGCGCGTCCGGGTACCATCTTGGGCGGCACCCTGAACAACGGCCTCTTCCGCACTACCGACAGCGGTGGGTCCTGGGATCACAGCCAGCGCGGTCTAAATGCCAGCACCGTCACATCTGTTGTGGTACTGCCTGGGGATTCGAATTCTTTGCTTGCCAGCCTTTACCCTGGTTGGGTGCGCAGTACGGCTGATGGCGGCGCTTCCTGGGTGGATGATCGGGTTAACCTGAATGATAAATATATTCACGCCCTCGTCCAGGATCCCTCCCGACCGTATATCGTTTATGCCTTGACTGACAGCTCTGGTCTTTATCGCCG
>JBDLJO010000300.1:0-2823 GCA_039714275.1 Chloroflexota bacterium
ATGTTTCAAATAGCAAATATGGGTTGGATTTACCCAGATGATTGTGTTGAACTTGTTCAAGTGGTTGATGATACGATAAAAGAATTACAAAAGAGGAAATAAGGTCAGCGAAATCATTGAATTTTAGAGTAAAACATGCCCAGAAGGTAACTGCTCTGGGCATTACGATACATGTAGATGATGTGATCAACTCTGCTTTGTAATGATCCAGCTATTCCTATGGTCTACCGAATCATCTACTTAAGAGCATATCTGAAATATTTTGCTCATTGAGAGAAAAATATCATGATAAGTATTGTTCAAATTTTAGGCGGCATGGCCCTGTTTTTATACGGTGTTCGTGTGTTGAGCAGCGGCATGGAAAAGATTGCCGGACACAAGCTGCAAGAATGGTTAGATCGCATGACAAACCGCCCGATCAAGGGAGCTGCTTTTGGTGCTGTGGCAACGGCATTAATTCAGAGTTCCAGCCTACTTATGGTGACTATGATCGGTTTGATCAATGCCAATTTGATGACCCTAGAACAGGTCATCGGTGTCATGTTGGGTCAGGAGATTGGTACAACGCTGACCGCCCAGATCATTGCGTTCAAGGTTGGTGACTTCTCCTTTATTTTCATCGCGGTTGGATTGGGGATGATGGAGTTTTCATCTAAACGATCCTGGCAGCGCTTAGGGGAGGTCATCTTAGGATTTGGCGTCATATTTGTGGGCATGCAAACAATGTCAGGCGCCCTCAAATCTGTGGCACAAATACCAATCGTTCAAACGTGGTTGGCCTATATGGGACAGCACTACCTTACCGGAATCCTTGCCGGCACTATCGCTACGGCTGTTGTTCAGAGCAGTTCTGCGATCACCGGGCTGGTTGTAGCCATGGGGATAAGTCAGGTCATCTCCTTACCCGGCGCCATTGCCATTCTCCTGGGTGCAAATATTGGCACCTGTGTAACCGGGCTTATCGCTTCATTGCAGTTATCCAACGCTTCCCGAAGAGCATCTGTTGCTCAAATCTTAATTAATATCATTGGGGTGTTGATATTCCTTCCTTTTGTAACACCTTTTGCTAAGCTGGTTGCTTCTACATCATCAAGTTTGCCGCGTCAGATTGCCAATGCGCACACCATATTTAATGTGGGGGTGAGTGCAATATTATTTCCGTTTATAAAAACCATAACTCGGGCAAGCGAACGACTGGTCCCAAAAACCGAGGCAGAAGAGCAGGAAAAACTCACCCAATTTATCGACGATAGTCAATACCGCTTTCCAACTATTGCTCTCAATGAAGCGACCAGAGAACTGAATCGAGTCGGGGAAATAACGGGAGAAATGATCGAATTGGGTAGACTTGCCATTATCGAAAATAATGCAGATGCTGCTCAAGAAATCTTATTCCTTGAAACAGATGTTATCAATCCGCTATGCGTAACGCTGGAGAATTTTATAAATACTTTGTTACAGGATGATATTGGCGAAGATCAAACCAGATACGCTTTACACTTAAAAGAAATGATCACCGATGTTGAAAGAGTGAGCGATTTGGTTTGGGACCTGGCCAATATAGCCCAATACAATACACCTCCTCGAGATATTATTGGCGAACAGTCTGCCAAGGACCTAAACAAAATGTTCAAGCAAACGCATCGTGTTTACGGGTTTGCACTGCAAGCTGTGCTTGATAACGATCAACACATGGCTCAACTAACTTGCAGCATGGAAGAGGATATGGATCACAAATACTGGAAAGCCCGTAAAAAACTTACCAAACGGTCAAAAGCCGGAAAATCAAACGCCAAAGCTGATCTCGTTTATCTTGAGATACTGCGCAACCTGGAACGAATCAGCGATCATGCCGACAGCCTGAGTATCAGTGTGATGCGGGATTAATCTCAGCGTTGAGATAGCAGCGTGAACAATTTAGAAATAAGTAGAAAGATCAGGGATTGACTTTTCTTTTACCAGCCTCTACACTTAGAACATTATGCTTGCACGTGTCTTCACCTGCGCCGTTGTGGGGCTTGATGGGGTCGTGGTCGAAGTAGAAGTCGATACCAGCAACGGGCTCCCGGCGATCATTATTGTAGGTCTTCCCGATGCTGCTGTTCAGGAGAGCCGCGAGCGGGTACAGGCTGCAATCAAGAATTCGGGTTACTATTTTCCCCGCAAACGATTAACCATTAACCTGGCACCGGCCGCAGTGCGCAAAGAGGGTCCGGCTTACGATCTGCCCATCGCAGTGGGTATTTTAGCTGCCACAGAACAATTACCTCCCGATGCCCTCGATAACGCGTTGATCATTGGGGAGCTTTCACTGGATGGGAGTGTGCGGCATGTCAGCGGGATCCTGCCGCTGGCGGCAACGGCTCGAGCCCAAGAATTCGAGCGCGTTTACGTCCCTGAGGTGGATGCGCCAGAAGCGGCCCTGATCCCCGATATCGAAGTGATCCCGGTTGCCTCCCTGCGAGCGCTGAAAGACCACCTTTCTGGAAGGAACCCAATACCCCCACAAGAACCTCTGCTGCCGGACGATCTGCCAGCCAACATTCCGCTGACGGATTTCAAAGATATCAAAGGTCAAGAGCAAGTTAAACGGGCAATGGAAGTTGCCTCGGCCGGAAATCACAATATGCTGATGATCGGTCCTCCCGGCGCAGGGAAAACGCTGTTAGCGCGGGCGATGCCGGGGATTTTGCCGCCCATGCCGATTGAAGAAGCGCTGGATGTCACCCGAATCTACTCGATCGTTGATCAGCTCCCGGAACACACACCTTTAATCCAGCAGCGGCCTTTCCGAGCGCCCCATCACACGATTTCGCATGCCGG
>JBDLJO010000301.1:0-2810 GCA_039714275.1 Chloroflexota bacterium
CCCCATCGGGTGTTGGGAGATAATGTTGCCCAATACCCATGAGGTAGTTTTACGCGGAGCACCTATGAGCCAAACTTTTGCCGAAAAAATCCTTGCCCAAAAAGCCGGCCTCCCCAGTACCGTTCCTGGTCAAATTGTTGAGATCACCCCTGATGTGGCGCTTTCGCACGATAACACCGCCCCAATCTACGGCATCTTCCAGCGCATGGGTGGGGAGCGAGTATTCAACCCTGCTATGCATGCCATTTTTATCGACCATGCCGCCCCCGCCCCCACCACCAAACACGCCGAGAATCACCGCATCATCCGTGAATTTGTCGCCGATCAGGGCATCGAAAATTTCTTTGATGTCGGGCGCGGTATTTGCCACCAGGTACTGGTCGAGGAAGGGTTGGCCCTGCCCGGAGAAATTGTCCTCGGGTCAGATTCTCACAGCCCGCATGCAGGTGTCATGGGCGCATTTGGCGCGGGTATCGGCCGTACGGAGATGGCCTCCATCTGGGCGGTTGGCCAGCTCTGGCTCCGTGTTCCCGAAAGCATGAAAATTACGGTCAATGGACAGCTCAATTCTGGTGTTACTGCTAAAGACCTGGCACTTAAAGTGATTGGCGATCTTGGCGCAGATGGTGCTCTTTATATGTCGGTGGAATGGCATGGTGAAGCCATTCAAGCGCTAGATTTATCACAACGGGCTACTTTGCCCAATATGATGGCTGAAATGGGTGCCAAGAACAGCTTTATCCCTCCGGACGAGATGGTGCTCTCCTACCTGGAGGGACGTGCCAAACGACCTTTTGAAATCGTGCTGCCAGATTCAGATGCACATTATGCTCAAACGCACACCTATGACGCCGCACAAATTGAACCCATGATTGCCCGACCGCACACGGTTGACAATGTCGTCCCGCTGTCCGAAGTAGTTGGCACCCGTGTCCACCAGGCTTTTTTAGGCACCTGCACGAACGGGCGCCTCGAAGATTTGGCCGCCGCCGCAGCAATCATCAAAGGATCCAAAGTCGCTCCCGGTACTCGCTTATTGGTCATCCCCGCTTCTTCTCAGGTATATTTAGATGCGCTTAGGGCTGGCTATATCGAAACTTTCCTGGAAGCCGGCGCGTCCATCGAAAGCCCCGGATGCGGTCCTTGCATGGGCAATCATATGGGAGTCCCCGCGGTTGGCGAGGTAAGCATCAGTACTTCCAACCGCAACTTCCGCGGCCGCATGGGCACCAAAGAAAGTGATATCTATCTGGCCAGTCCGGCAGTTGTGGGTGCCTCCGCGATTGCAGGGCAGATCATCCATCCAAAAGATGTATAACCTATGAGTGATATTATGAACAAAATTATCAAAGGTCGGGTATGGAAATATGGGGACAATATCAATACCGATGTTATTTTCCCCGGTAAATACACGTATACGGTCAGCGATCCTAAAGATATGCCGAAGCACGCCCTGGAAGATTTAGATCCGGAATTTTCTGACGCTGTACAGCCCGGTGATATCATTGTCGGCGGCACCAATTGGGGGTGCGGTTCATCACGTGAGCAGGCTGTGGTTTGCCTCAGCGAAGCAAATTTGGGTGCGATAATAGCAGGCTCCTTCGCCCGCATTTATTACCGCAATTGCCTCAATAATGCCCTGCCTGCCATCGTTTGCCCGGATGCTGTTGATGCCATCAAACATGGCGAAACCATTGAAATTGATCTCAGCGCCGGAGAAATTCATTGTGCTGCCGGGATATTCTCCTTCCCGCCGCTCCCCGATGCCGTCATGGAAATCTTCAATGTGGGTGGGTTGATCGAATATACGCGCCGGAAACTTGAAACAAGCCGCTCGTAATCAATATTTTATTTGTGATAAGCTAATCATAATATATCGAGAAAATAGGACAAAATAATATGACCTCTCTCAGCCGCCAAATGGCAGAATTCGCCCTCAATCTGAAATTCGAAGATATCCCCGCAGAAGCGGTTCACGAAGCCAAGCGCTTCATTCTTGATAGTGTTGGTTGCGCTCTAGCTGCAGTAAAGAACGAGGATATGCAGGCCATGTATCGTTTTACCGACAAGTTGGGCGGCATACCCGAAGCCACGGTCATCGGTACTGGCACAAAAACAAACGCCCCCAATGCGGCCCTTATGAACTGCCTGCTCACCCGGGCCCTGGATTATAACGATATCTATTGGGAACAAGATCCCTCACATCCTTCTGACATTATCGGTGCAGCTCTCGCTGCCGCCGAAGTAAATGGCAAAAACGGTCGCGAGGCCCTGATCGCCATCATGATTGCTTACGAGTTGGAACTGCGCTGGTGCCACGCGGCCGATCCCGGCGTTCGTGAGGTCGGTTGGCATCATGCCACCCTTACCCAATTTGTCAGCCCTTTAGCTGCTGGCCGTATGTATGACCTGGACATTGATCAAATGGTGGCTGCGACCGGTATCAGCGGCAGCAGTCACTTCACCTTGGGTGGTGTCGTAGCCGGGCATTTAACCAACATGAAGAACACCGCCGATCCGCTCGCTTCCCAGGCGGGTGTGATTGCAGCGATGATGGCACGAGAAGGTTATGGCGGCCCCGTCGAAGTTCTTGAGGGCAAAGAAGGTCTTTTTGAGGTGCTCAATAATGTTGAATGGCGTCCCGAATGGCTTCTCAAAGATTTGGGCACTGATTTCATGATCACCCAATGCGGCTATAAGGCTTTCCCCACCGAAGCGTTGACACATCAACCGATCAGCGCAGCACTTCAAGTTTGCCGCGAGCACAATCTGGCAGCCGAAGATATTGCCGAAATCCTGGTTGAGACAAC
>JBDLJO010000302.1:0-2808 GCA_039714275.1 Chloroflexota bacterium
CCAGGCAGCGTAGATCACCCGATCCCCGGCACTATTAACTTCAACGGTCGAACGCGGATATTGGGATGAGTCCATCCCACCGCCCAAAACAACCAGGACCTCTGCTTCAGGCAGGTCATCAGGGGGTAAATATTGCCATTCCAGGGACCGGGTTAACGATGTTGATACCCAGGCATTACCGCCTACCCACAAAACAAAAAAGGCTAATACCAAACTGGCGCCCTGGAATCTTGGTTTTGATTTGGTCCCCAATGCCAGCACGATCAAGATGACGGCCAGTCCCAAAGGATATATAAATGTCGGTAGAAGTTTAGAGAGATATACGAACATAAGTTTGACCACCAGGCAGTACAAGATATTCTACCACCTGACGATCAAACTTTGAGGTTTTGGAAATCAACACCTTTATCCGGGTAATTTCCAAAGAGAAATAACTTATATGACGTTTGATCTAGGGTCGTGCAACGAAGTTAATTTTAATTAATACCTCATCTTCGGTATTTAAGATACCGGCAATACTTATCGGCCCAAAACCAAAATCACTCATCAGGAAAATCGTAGAAGCCTGACCTTGAAGCGTATTACCATCCAAAGCGGCAATTATTTCAAAGGTCATCGGCAGGGTTGTTTCGCGAATGGTCGTATCACCCACAATTTGGAACTTAATCGTTTCACCGGGTTGATAATTCTCCGAAATACCCGTTATCGTCGTAGGGGAAAAGGTCACTTGGGGGTATTTTGTTGATTCGAGAAAGCGGCTTCGAATAGCATTATCGCGTTTGCTGCTGTCAGATTGAAAAAGACTGATATCCGCAGTTATTATTCCTATGGACACGTTTTGAGGATTGGCTGGATCCAAAGAAATAGTACCAGAGATATCAGAGGTCATCCCGATCGCGGTAGCAAAACGATTGTCTTGACTGATAAAGGTCTCCCCCACTTCATAAGAAAGGGTCGATTCGCCAGCCACGATCTTAAAATCGAGAATATCGCTGGGTGCAATTGTTTCAACCGGGGAATCTGATGCAGCGTTTTCTGCCCCAATTTGTGAATCATCAGCACTCTCTGTTAAAACCACCGTCGGTTCAATGGCGGCAATCGGCTCTTCAAGATGTTCAAGTTCGGGTTGGCTGGCACACGCGGCCAGGAACACGGTCAATAATACGGCCAATAATTGTCGTTGAATCTTCATAACGAGTTCCTCCAACTAGATATGCCGGGAGTGTACTCGAATGATGTATATATGTCAATATATTTGGTCTTATTTATCTACTTTTCTCGTGATTCAAATTGCCCTGGAAATCCCTTAACCACAGCACGTAAAACTTCCTTCCCGGATTGGTTAACGCAGCGGCACCTTAAACTTACCCCGCCACTCAGCTCATCTAGTTCAAAAATTTCTGCTTCAGCAGTGATTGTTTCCCCAATATAGACAGGCAAAAGAAATTCAAAGTTCATTTCCGTAGCCAAGAAGGCCCACAAACCACCTAAATGAGTCAGCAAACTCGCGGTAAGCAAACCGGGAACAAATCGCTTTTGGAAAGGTGTCATACTGACAAAGACATCATCAGTATGATAAGGATTAACATCCCATGTTGCTCCAATAAAGAGGGCAACATCACCATCCGTCAGCGTGCGCGAAAAAGAGACTCTGGCTCCAATTTTCAGGGATTCAGGAACACGGTGAGATAAGCGAGGCGATTTCATAATCATATTTACTCCCAATTGGCACGCGCGAGACGCGCAAAGCCCGGACCGACGGTTGTGATTGTCTCTGTTAATTGCATTCCTACAGTCTTAAATATTGCGCTTAAATCAGTTTCATTCCAACGGTGGTGCGCTTCAGCACGGGAAGCCCAGCTTAGCAAAGAATCTCGGGGCAAGCCACCCAGGTTACGGGAATTTGCAAATTGAGTAGCTGTTTTCAAATTCAAGTTTTTCGCAGGATTGAGCACCGCGATTTGTCCAGGACGGGTTAATACGCGCTGCATTTCTTCAAGTACAGATTTTGGATCAGGCAGTAAAAACAAGAGATTGCTGGCAGTTACGAGATCAAATGATCCTGAGCCAAATGGCAGGAAAAAAGTATCTGCAACAGCAATTTGGTGATGCAGCGGTTGAGGGTGAAACATGCGCGGGTTGAAATCAACACCATAAGCGTGGCAGCCATTTTTTGCCAGCAGTGCCGGCAGCAATCCCGGCCCACAGCCAATATCCAGGGTCAGCCAATCCGACTGCGGTGCAAGCCAATCGGCGAAACGGGATAATACACGCCCCCATCCTGTTTGAGTTTGTAGCTCAAGAAAATAATCCGAGTCTTGCATCAGGGGATGGGGTAATTCATGCGCTCAAGATATGGTCCAAAGTCATCTACACAGCGTGCTTGCTGCTCGGAATTAAGCATATCGCGATAGCGTCCTATTTTGCCTTTGACAAAATGGGTACCTTTACCCTGTGAGGAACCCTGACTAGGGCGATATTGATCAAGCACAGTTTTTACCCCAAGATCGTGCTGGTCCAAGTCTAAAAATCCAACCAGGCGCTCTGCTTGTGTGTCATAGTCAAGAAGCAAATCCTCATAACGCGCATGTAAAGCCTGCTCACAAGCCAGCCAAGAATCAGAAATTCGAATATATTCTCGCATAAAATCAATCGCCATATCAATCGTCATCAAGTCTGAAAATGGACCGCTGCGGCCGCTTTCGCGTTTGCGCTTACCATATTCAAAAGCCGATAATAAGGCATCTCGAGGATCGCGATAAATATAAATTGGAGTGATCATCCCTCTGCGAATCATCCATGAAGCAA
>JBDLJO010000303.1:0-2797 GCA_039714275.1 Chloroflexota bacterium
GTTAATGTCGTCTTCCCATGGTCAATGTGCCCCATGGTCCCCACATTCAAGTGCGGCTTCGTTCGCTCAAATTTTTCTTTTGCCATCATTTTCTCCTAGACAATATTTTCTTTAACTCGATGCGAGCGATAAGAGCCCACAATGGGATTTGAACCCATGACCTCATTCTTACCAAGAATGTGCTCTACCACCTGAGCTATGTGGGCAAGTCGCTTACACAACGACACGCCGACAAGGACTACTTTATCCTTGTCAGCGAGTACTGTGGGCGGAGACGGATTCGAACCGCCGAAAGCGTCTGCTAGCTGAGTTACAGTCAGCCCCCTTTGGCCACTTGGGTATCCGCCCGGATACGAACTGTGTTGCCAGCTCGAGATCAAAGCCACGTTTTATTTTAGCTTTGATCGCCAACTATCAACAGGAGCCGACGATGGGAATTGAACCCATAACCTGTCGCTTACAAGGCGACTGCTCTGCCAATTGAGCTACGTCGGCGTATAACGTTAATTCATGGAAAAGTTCCTTAATTAAAAGAGCGCGAGCATTATACCAGAGAGGGAAACCACCGACAAGATTTTTACATCGCCGGAAAATGCCAACGGGTCAGGAGTCTATCAAGATTCTACACAAACGTCAATAGTTCAAGATGAGAAATGGCGCGCCTGCCAGGCAAAATATAATGCCACTGAACCAGCGATAGCGGCATTCAATGAATCGACCCGTCCCCGCATGGGCAGCTCTAAAAGCAAATCGCAGGATTTACGCACCAAAGGCCGTAAACCAGTCGCCTCATTGCCAATTACCAGGGCAATAGGACCGCTAAGATCAAGCTCGGATAGGGGTTTCGCAGATGGAGAGCTTTCCAACCCATAGACCCAAACACCCGTCGATTTCAATTCATCAAGAGTTTGGGCAATATTTGCCTGGGCAATGAGTAAATGTTCACTGGCTCCCGATGATGTGTTGACAACAATCGGCGTAACCGTTGCCGTACGGCGCAGAGGCAGCAGGACGCCATGAACTCCCACTGCTTCAGCCGTTCGCAAAATGGCGCCCAAATTTCGAGGATCTTGGATGGTATCCAGCACTAAAATAAAGGGCGGCTCGCCGCGTCCTTCTGCTCTCGCTAATATATCATAGAGGGTCTGGTATGGATAAGCGCCGACCTCAACCGCGACCCCCTGGTGAACTTCTCCAAGGCCATCTAATTCATCACGCGGCACAAATTCGACCGGGATATTTTGGCGCGCACAAATTTTTAGTGCATCTGCCAGGTGTCGTTTCTTGTCGGCTTTTTGAGCAACACGCAGCCGAAAAGCTTTACGGCGTTTTGCACGCAGCACTTCATAAACCGGGTTTCGACCAACAATCCACTCTTTCATCTTATAAAAATTAGCGCCTTACTTCCAATGCCAGGTTGATCCACCCTTATTATCTTCAAGCACAACACCTAAAGCGGCTAATTGATCACGAATTTTATCGGAGAGATCCCACATTTTTTGGGAGCGAATTTCACTTCGCAGTTCGATAAGTAATTCCACAAAAGGCGCCGCAGCGCCACCTTCAACTTCGTCGCGCTCCAATCTCAGACCTAAGACGCTGGTCAATTCCAAAATCAGTGCTTGTGCGGGACGCAGCGCTTCAGCCGATGCACCTTTATCCCGGGCCTGATTGATGGCACGTACCAAATCAAAAAGATGGCCCAATGCCCCAGCAGCGTTGAAATCATCGTCCATCGTATCGCTAAAACCTTTTTTAGCCGCCGAGATCTGCTCACGCAAGAAGTCGGGCTGCTCTCCCTGGGCTTCAGCCATTGCTGGACGCAAGGCCGAACGCAATCGATCTAATGCCCGTTCAGCATGACCTATCGATTCATCGTTGAATGTAAGTGGGCCGCGATAATTAGAATTGAGCACCATCATACGCAGGGCATCAGCATCATGATCAGCAAGGAAATCTTCAATCGTGATCAAATTGCCCAAAGACTTCGACATTTTTTCACCCGATAGCTGCAGCATACCATTGTGCACCCAATAACGGGCAAAAGGCTTACCGGTGATACTCTCAGTTTGAGCGATTTCGTTTTCATGGTGCGGGAAGATCAGGTCATTACCGCCGCCGTGAATGTCAATTTGCTCACCGAGATGGTGATAGCTCATCGCCGAGCACTCGATATGCCATCCAGGGCGTCCTGGACCCCAGGGGCTGTCCCAGGCGGGTTCACCGGGTTTGGCAGATTTCCATAGGGCAAAATCCATCGGTGTTTCCTTGCGCTGATCAACATCGATACGGTAGCCGGCTTCCATATCTTCGATCTTGCGGCCAGAAAGCTTGCCATAATCATCATCGCTGCTGACAAAGAAATAAACATCACCATTTGATTCGTAGGCGTTGCCCTTTTCAATCAGGTTTTGAACCATAGCGATGATATTATCCATTTCGGTGGTCGCGCGCGGATAAACTGTGGCCCATTGGATATTCAAATCCTTTAGATGTTCCTTAAATTCTTGAATGTATTTCTCGGCCAAATCGGCGGGTTCAATACCCTGGGCGTTAGCACGCTGAATGATCTTATCATCGACATCGGTGTAGTTCATCACATGCCGAACTTGATAACCGCGATGCTCTAAATACCGGCGGATAATATCGAAAACCAACACTGACATAGCATGACCAACATGAGCCTGGTCATATACTGTAGGCCCGCAAACATACATTGATACCTGGTCAGGCTCCAAAGTTTCAAATATCTCTTTTTTTCTGGATAAGGTATTGTATATTTTCAAAGTCATCAGGA
>JBDLJO010000304.1:0-2797 GCA_039714275.1 Chloroflexota bacterium
CATCCCCACCGTCCGAGTGAGGAACATCCACGGCGACCAAACATGGTAAAGACCAAACAAAAAACTGTGCAACAGCGGCGCCCACTTCCCAGCATAACCCATCCGCGGTAACAGAAAACCCCGAAAATACAACTCTTCCACCGTAGGCCCGACCACCGCCCCAAAAATGGCGAGCATCACATAAGTCCCGATGAGCGCCCCCTGGGAATACCCCGCTTCCAAACCGCTCTCCAAGACTGGAACCCAGTAATAGAGCCGCTGCTGCAGAAAAGTGTCCACGGGCTTCATCAACGTAAAGATAATCCCCATCAAGACAATTACCACAAGGGCCCACAGAAAGTATTGCCAGATCGGTATCGAAGTGCGATATAACACCACTCCTTGCAAGGAATAACGGCCATTTTTCTTTTTGCCTTCGTATAATAAATAGCCCAACTCAACCGGTACTAACACCACAAACACGGCACACGCGAGCGCCATCATCGAGGGATATCCCCACCGGTGGAAAAGGGGAGTCATGGCAAAATAGCAACCGCCAATAAGGATCCCAGGCAAAAGATGTAATAGCACGGATTGACCGATGGAATGCTGTTCTACAGAGTCATTATGATTCATTATAAGTTGTCCTCAAGAAGAGAGATTATTGGTCAAGGCACCTAGCTGATCGGATATACGGAAAAAATTTCTGCTAAAAGGCTGTTTCATTGTTACAAAGAAAGACTGATTTGCGCTAAATATAGCGCAAGCTATTTTTCGCTAAATCAACCAATTCACTTATCTGATAATTATAGAAAATAATCATCGTTTAATCTATGACAAAAAGGCTGGCAATAAAGGACAAATATACCTCTACGTATTTTCACGTTCCCGCGAAGGAATAAAAAAAACATAAACGAAATCGCTGAGGTTCTTAGGCTCCTCGGGGTTGATTAGAATTTAGGTCCTGGCATTCGCTCAAAAGGATTCTATGCTGTAAATCCTCGTCCATTCTCTCTACATTCTTCGATATTTTCAGTTTATACCGTATTCAGGTTTCCTCTAGATGTTTTTAATCTATAAAGCCCATGCCTTGGCACACCGAATGCACTAGGCTTGAAGGAGATGGGTCTTGTCATTGATTTTATTGAATCTTCCACTTCTTGCTGCCAGGATGTTTTTTAGGACAAGTATACGCACTCAGATCAATGTTTTTGGAATTATGCCCCGCAATAATACAGTGCGCTCTTGACAATATCTTTCTTTGCTAATAAACTACGCCCCAAGTATGGAAAATTACATCATTTTATCCGTTAAAAAAGCTAAGAAAAACCGCAAGCCGCTGAGCACTTCGGCTTATGGTCTTTTGAGGTTGGATCAATGATGATGCGTTAGCGCAATATCAATTTTTTAGTTATGAACCGCCCACTGGATTGTAAGCCGCCAGTTGGCGGTTTTTTTGTTTCTGGTACAGCTGTATCGTAACAACTACAAATTCCCTTGAGATATTGAGGTTTAGAGAATTAGCAATTTCTTGTGTTTTTAATGAAAAGAATCTCTTGGAGGTACATTTATGTCCATTCAAAATCCCCGTATCGGCGTCATGTTCTCTCGAGTCCGTTTAGACGAAAAATGGATTTTCGCTGCAATGGAACAACGCGGTCTCAATTATGAACGTATCAATGACCGTAATATTAGCTTTGATATTAATAACCCAGAGCAGTGGTTAAAGTATGATGTTATTTTAGCGCGTAATATTAGCTATTCAAGCGGTCTTTACGCCTTGCGTGTGCTTAATTCTTGGGGTATCCCAACTGTTAATAGTGCCCGAGTTGCTGAAACCTGTGGGGATAAATTAAATACCACAGCAGCGCTTGCGAGAGCAGGTGTTCCACAGCCGAAAACGATGATTGCTTTTACTCCTGAATCAGCGTTGGAAGCTGTCGAAGAGCTTGGTTATCCGGTTGTACTTAAGCCTGTGATTGGGTCCTGGGGACGGCTGCTCTCAAAAATTAACGATCGTGATGCCGCTGAAGCTATTTTGGAACATAAATCTGTTCTAGGATCTTACCAGCATTCAGTTTTCTATATTCAAGAATATATTGAAAAGCCAAGTCGTGATATCCGTACTTTTGTATTCGACAATGAGACAGTATGTGCTATTTACCGCAACTCTCCCCATTGGATTACCAATACTGCCCGCGGGGGTTCTGGCGAGATCTGCCCGGTGACTCCCGAAATCAACGATTTGAGTGTGCAAGCTGCTCAAGCTGTTGGTGGCGGTATGCTGGCTGTAGATTTGGTTGAACATCCCATGAAAGGGTTGTTGGTCAATGAGATTAATCACACCATGGAATTTCATACTACCGTTCCGCTCACGGGTGTAGATCTACCTAATATGGTCGTCAATTATCTGCTGACTTCTGCCCGTCAAAATGGCAGCATGAGGGACTAAAATATCCATTATCCCTTAGTGACACACTTACCGCCGGATAATTTACACTCATTTATAAATCATCATTTGGATCTAAATTAATCTCTCGCCATCAAATATAAGGGAACAAAATTCGTTGATCCAATCCGTGGTCGGAAAAAGATTACTCAAAAAAACACCCCAGCGTAATCGCTGAGGTGTTTTAGGCTCCTCGGGGTTGATTCAAACTCAGGACCTGGCATGCGCTCAAAAGGGTTCTATGCTTTAAATCCTCGTCTAATCTGTCTATTCTCTCTACAACTTTGGTTGTTTTTAGTCTATCCCGTCTATAGGTTCCAACCTTTTTACCCCGTTTGCACCCAAATTGCACCAGGAAAGGTGACTTGG
>JBDLJO010000305.1:0-2788 GCA_039714275.1 Chloroflexota bacterium
GAAGCTAATTCGCAATAATCCTGATAAAAAACTATTTACGGCAACCAAGATTCCGCCAAAAAACTTTATCTGGCCCAGCCGCCGTGAATTTTCATTGGACGATTGTTTTCCACCAGATCATATTGAAAAATTTGTGCACAGCAGCTTGAAAAATGCTGGTTTGGAAAAATTTGACCTGATGCAATTTCATGTATGGGAAGATCACTTTGTTGAAGATGACCGGTGGGTGAAGAAAATGGATCAGATGCGTGCACAGGGATTAATTGATGCAATTGGCATCAGTATTAATCGCTGGGAGCCTTGGAATGGCGTTAAGGCTGTTCGCAGCGGGTTGATCGATGCTATACAAGTGATCTATAATATCTTCGACCAGAACCCTGAAGATGAACTATTACCCGCCTGTGCAGAAATGGATGTGGCGGTTATTGCACGCGTTCCCTTTGATGAAGGTACGCTAACTGGAAATCTTACTTTGGAGAGCAGTTGGCCCAAAGAAGATTGGCGCAGCACATATTTTGTGCCTGAAAATCTCAAAAGCAGCGTAGAACATGGGAATGCTTTGCGCCCCCTTTTACCTGAGAATATGAGTATGCCAGAAATGGCGTTAAGGTTTATCTTGAATGAAGACCGCATCAGCACAATTATTCCCGGAATGCGAAAGCTAGCGCATGTCGAAGCCAATATGGCCGTCAGTCAAGCCGGAGCGCTGCCACCAGAATTACACGGGAGATTACGCAAACATCGCTGGGATAGAGTCCCTACTGCATGGTCACAGTAGTGATGATAAGAATATGTGTTTGATTGATCAAGTAACTCTATTTTGATGGCTAGGTTTAGGACATTTAGCCTCAGGGCATAATCTTATGAAACCACTTTTTGGCGGCATCGAAGGCGGCGGCACCAAATTTGTTTGTGCAGTTGGCACCGGGCCAGAAGATATCCATGCTGAAATTCGCTTCCCCACTACCACTCCTATGGAAACACTGGGGAAGGCAGTTGATTTTTTCAAGGAACAAAGCAGACTTGCTGCAGTTGGCTTTGCCTCGTTTGGACCTCTTGATCTGAATTCGACTTCACCTACGTTCGGGAATATTATGGCTACTCCCAAATCGGGTTGGTCTAACGCGGATATAGTGAGTCCTTTGCGAACTGCGATGAACCTACCTGTTGGAATTGATACTGATGTTAATGCTGCTGCTCTGAGTGAATGGAGGTGGGGCGCTGCGCAGAACTGTGATCCTGTGTTGTATCTGACTATCGGAACTGGCATCGGAGGTGGGGTAATAGCGAACGGGAAATTGCTTCACGGACTTGTCCACCCGGAAATGGGACATAATCCACTTCCGCACGATATTTCCAAAGATCCATTTTTGGGTGTCTGTCCTTTCCACGACGATTGTTTCGAGGGATTGGCATCGGGTACGGCTATCGAAAAGCGCTGGGGTCAAAAAGCAGAAAATCTTCCCGCTGGGCATCCGGCTTGGGAACTTGAAGCCCACTATATTGCTCTTGCACTGACAAGTTATATTTACACCCTCTCACCGCAAAAAATTGTTCTGGGTGGCGGAATCTCCCAACAGGGATCTCTTCTACCGCTTGTTCACCGGAAGGTACAGGGATTGCTCAACGACTATATTCAGTCGCCAATAATTACCAATAAAATTGATGATTACATCGTCCTCCCTGGTCTGGGCAATCGATCTGGGGTTTTGGGTGCAATTGCGCTGGCAGAACAAGCCATTAGCTAAAAGCAACTGGTATTTATTTATCAATATTATTAGTCAAAATACATCGAGGCATAGTGATGGAACAAGCAATTCAAATCGTCAACCGGGTATTTCCCATCCTTTTGTTACTCTCATTAGGTTATTTGATTCGCCAAAAAGAATTTCTGATCGATAAAACAATTGATGAGCTGCGGAAGATCGTTGTCAATATAGCCTTGCCAGCGGTGCTTTTTATTTCATTTCTAAATATAGAACTGAAGAGCGAGTATTTTATTGTTTTTGTAGTGATGATTTTTATCTGCATCAGTCTTTTTTTTCTTGGGAACATCATCAAAAACCAATTCAAAATTCAATACTCGTATTTCCCATATCTGATAACTGGTTTCGAATATGGTATGTTGGCCGTCAGCTTATTTGGAGCTGCTTATGGCATGGAAAAGATAGGGTATATTGCTGTTGTAGATTTAGGACACGAAATATTTATCTGGTTTATGTTTTTACCGCTGCTCTTAGTAAAACGCGATGGCGCCCAAAAGCCTAAAGTAATCATAAAATCATTCTTATCTACCCCAGTTGTAATAGCGATCTTGAGCAGTCTTTTGCTCAACATTTTCGGAGCCAGCAAATCACTGTATCAATTACCGATTGCCGGTGGTGTAATGGCAACTTTAGATTTCCTTAGTAATCTCACTATTCCTTTGATATTAATCATCGTTGGGTATGGTGTGAAAATTAATAAAGAAGGATTGAAGGAAGCATTACTTGTTGCGACAATACGATTGGGAATTATGATCCCCTTGGCTTTATTGTTGAATACTTACCTGATAAGAAACAGTTTGGCGTTGGATAAATTCTTTGAGATCGCCTTGTTCACACTGCTGATAATGCCACCGCCATTTATTGTGCCTTTGTACGTTCGAGAGAATTTGAATATCGAAGAGAAACATTATATAAATAATGTGCTGACCGTACACACTATCATTTCTGTGGTTATCTTTTTAA
Source organism: Chloroflexota bacterium (assembly GCA_039714275.1). Lineage (GTDB taxonomy): Bacteria > Chloroflexota > Anaerolineae > Anaerolineales > UBA11858 > JBDLJO01. The sequence continues at coordinate 2,730 of JBDLJO010000305.1, forward strand.
TTTATTTCATTCTCAATCCGCTGGTGTGATTGTTCCGTGCCAGAACTAGCGAGATCCAG
>JBDLJO010000306.1:0-2780 GCA_039714275.1 Chloroflexota bacterium
CCCACCCGATTTAGACCAAATCGATAGAAGTTCGCGGTTTTGTAGTACAATAAATCTAGGATTAGCGAAGGGAGGGATTTAACTACGCTATATTGGTCAGAAATTTGCTGCCGTTGAAATCCGGTGGTCCGGAAATACAATCCTTTAGACGCAAATCATGATATTGATATCCGGATAGATGATATGGATTTGTGGTCCCTTTATTATCTGATGAAAAAAAGCCGCCAATTTGAGGCGGCCATCACGCAGCTCTGGGAGCAGGGCTTGATTTCTGCTGAAATGCATCTCGGAACTGGCGAGGAGGCCATCATTGCCGGTGTTGTCTCACACCTGGTCCCGGGTGATGCAATGGCCGTAGATCATCGCGGCAGCGCCCCATTTCTGATGCGCGGCGTTGATCCTATATCAATGCTTAAAGAGTTGTTGGGGTTCGAAGATGGTTTGTGCGGCGGTATGGGCGGACATATGCACTTGCTTTCCAAAGAGCATCTAGCAGCTAGTTCAGGAATTGTGGGCGCTGGAGGACCAACCGCTGTTGGATTTGCTTTAGCTGCCCAACACCTGCGGCCGGGCACCATTGCGGTGGCATTTTTTGGTGAAGGAGCAATGAACCAGGGGATGTTATTAGAATCCATCAACATGGCATCCGTATGGAGTCTGCCAGTTCTCTTTGTCTGTAAGGATGATGACTGGTCAATCACGACCGAATCCAAGACTTTAACCGGCGGTGAGTTAGGGGAAAGAGTGCGCGGCCTGGGTGTCCGCTATGTTGAATCGGACGGGATGGATGTTGAAGCTGTCCGAAAGTCAGCCGGCGAAGCCATTGAAAGGGCACGCGCAGGCAAAGGGCCTAGCTTTCTCCATACCCGCTGCGTACATCTGGAGGGTCACCTGCTGGGCTTTTCCCTGCTGCGTATCATTCGAAATCCCCTCAAAGAACTTCCCAAGATAGCCGTCCCGCTGACTCGATCCTTTCTGCGACTCGGCGGCGGTTCGCTGCGAGATCGCCTGGCAGGTATGCGGATTGTGCTGTCTAGAATTATGGATACCATTTATGATGGACGTCAACAGGCACACAACGATCCTGTTTTACGGGCACGAAATGCGTTGCAGCAGGATACCGCGCGATTGCAGGAACTGGATCGTCTGATTGAGCAAGAAATTTCAGCGGCGCTGGAAGCCGCCCTGGTGGGGGTGGCACAATGAAAAAGATGTATTTCACCGAAGCCATTGACGACGCCATCGGCCAGGCCATGCGCAACGATCATCGTGTCGTTCTCTTCGGCGAAGATGTCCCACTGCTGCGGCGCAATTTGCTGGTTCGCTTTGGTCCACATCGCGTCATGGGCACACCCATCAGCGAGAGCGCTTTTCTTGGCGCAGGTGTGGCGGCCGCAATGGCTGGTTTGCGCCCGATTGTTGAGCTCTATATGGTTGATTTTATCGGTGTTGCGATGGATGCCTTACTGAATCACGCTGCAAAACTGGAAACCTTTTCAGGTGGAAAATGGACCGCTCCCCTGGTAGTGCGGGCGCCTTGCGGCGGCGGCTATGGTGACGGCGGGCAGCATGAACAATCCCTTTGGGGTTGGTTGGCACATATTCCAGGGCTGACCGTGCTGGTGCCATCCACACCCGCCGATGCAGGCAGCTTAATGTTGGCGGCGCTGGAGCACGATGGCCCGGTAATATTTCTGGAACACAAATTACTCTCCGAATCCTTCCTGGAATTCCTGGGGTCAGGAGGGCGCCGTACGGTGACCTATGATATCCCAGAAACAGGGGTTCACGGCCCTGTCCCAAAAAAGTGGGCAGCCCTGCCCCTTGGAAAAGCCGCCCTGCGCCGTGAAGGCGGGGATCTGACCTTGGTCAGCGTGGGCGTCGGGGTGCACCGCGCCCTGGAAGCGGCGAAAATTCTGGAAAGTGAGGGCATTAAAGCATCAGTTTTAGATTTGAGAACCGTATCACCCCTTGATAAAACGGCATTATATGAATCGGTTGGTAAGACTGGGAATTTGCTTGTTGTTGACGAAGACTATGAGGGTTTTGGCCTCTCGGGGGAACTTGCAGCCGTGGTAATGGAGGCTGGCATCGCATTTAACTTTGCCCGTGTTTGCACGCAAAGTACCATCCCATACGCTCGCAGCAGAGAAGATCAGATTCTGCCCAATGTTGAGAGAATCTGTACTGCCGCGATTAACCTCCTGCACTAAACAAACGAACAACCTAAATAATAAAACGGCAGATTAATTGATGAAAGATCCCTATCGCAATTTCGCTGGAATATATGATCGTATCTTCGAAACGATGGATAAGGGTTTAAAATTGGTCGGAATCAGAATGTTCCGGCCATCGAAGGGGATGAGCATCCTGGATGTAGGTTGCGGAACAGGTTCACATCTTGAACTGTACCAGCGCTATAAGTGCAATCTGTATGGACTGGATCTATCGCCATCGATGTTGGACGTGGCACGCAAACGGTTGGGGGATTCTGCTCAGCTTGATCTTGGGGATGCGACAAAAATGCCTTATGATGATGATCAATTCGATCTGGTTATTTCGAAGCTGTCCATCCACGAGATGTCTCCCGAGATCCGTAAAGGGGTGCTAAGCGAGATGAGACGGGTGCTGAAAAATGACGGTCGGATGCTGCTGATCGAATTTCATACCGGCCCCTACCAACCCATCCAGGGTTGGAAATCAAAACTGATCATCATAATCTCGGAATTGGCTGCCGGTCGAGAGCATTTTAGAAATTACCGTCATTTCATGGGGATGGG
>JBDLJO010000307.1:0-2761 GCA_039714275.1 Chloroflexota bacterium
AATCAATAAATTATGGCGAATACAAAAATTCGAGAACTGATTCGACGAACGCGCCTGGCATCCAATGTGATGCGCCATGGGCGTATTGTTGATGCACCCCGCGCCGAGATTCCTGCGCTAACACCAGATGAAACTGCCGAAGCACGTCAATTTTTCCCGTTGGAAAAATTCTTTGTGTTCGGTCATGCACGCTCTGGAACAACACTATTGGCGCGATTGATCCGCCTGCATCCAGATGTACATTGTAACTGGCAGGCGCACTTCTTTTCACGGTCACCCTTGCTGGAATCCTTGGTCTCATCTCCAGAGGCTGCAGCATGGCTTTCCCATCGCAGTAATCGTTGGAATCGGGGCCGAGATTTATCGCCAGTTGCCTTACGCGCGGTCAGTGATTTTATTTTAGAGCGCGATGCTCGTCGTGCAGGAGCTTCAGTAGTAGGTGATAAAAGCCCTAACAGCCTGATGAACGGCGATGCAGTCCGGCTTATGCACAAGGTTTATCCCGATGGTAAGCTCATTTTCATCGTCCGCGATGGGCGCGATGCGGCATTGTCGCATCGTTTCCAATTATTTATTGATCGCCCCGAATATCTTTCAAAAGAGGATCTTGCTATTCGGGCAGCTTTTGAGGCAGATCCCCAACAATTTTTGGGGGGAAAACGCTCCATATTTACAGAACAGGGTATTCGTGAAGCGGCCAAGGGATGGGAGAGCAATATTAGAGAGACGCATGCTTTGGGCCGAGAGTATTTCGGCAGCAATTACCTTTCCCTGCGCTATGAGGATTTGCTGGCGGACCCCAGGCAAACGATGGGCCGCTTATGGCAGTTCCTAGGTGTAGATACAAATTTACCTGGTTTACGATCAAGTTTGGTTGATGAGCTTTCCAGCAACCCAGATAAAGATTGGCAACAAGAACAAGCTGCTAATTTAGTCAATCCTCTCCAAAAAGGGAAATCTGGTTCCTGGCAGGAGCTTTTTACCAAGCGAGATCACAAGGTTTTCCTAGAAAATACCGGGGATCTCTTAGATCGTTGGGGTTATAACGAAGGGTAATGATGAAATTTTTAATTGCTGGTTTTGGATCGATCGGGAGACGTCATTTTCGTAACTTATTGGCATTGGGACAGAAGGACATTCTGTTTCTGCGCAGCCAGAAAGGGACGCTGTCGAGTGATGAAATTGCAGGTTTTCCGGTGGAAACGGAAATCCGGACCGCGCTTGCGCACAAACCGGATGCAGTAATTGTTTCTAATCCGACCTCGATGCATTTGGATGTCGCCATCCCTGCCGCGGAAATGGGCGCCCACCTGCTGCTGGAAAAACCAATTTCCCATTCCATGGCCCGGGTTGATCAACTGCGCGCTGCAGTGACGCGAGGTGGCGGTCAGATATTGGTAGGATTTCAATTTCGTTTCCATCCGGGTTTGGAAAAAATAGCGCTCTTGTTGAAAGAAGGTGACATTGGGCGCCCACTTTCAGTGCGTGCTCATTGGGGGGAGTATCTTCCAGATTGGCATCCCTGGGAAAACTATCGTGATGGGTATAGTGCCCGGGCAGATTTAGGCGGCGGTGTTGTGCTCACGCTTTCTCATCCTTTGGATTATTTGCGTTGGTTCCTTGGAGATGTTGAATCCCTTTGGTCTTTTACTTCTTCGCAAAGCAATTTAGATTTGCAGGTAGAAGATACTGCTGAAATTGGTCTTCGATTTTCAAATGGTGTTATAGGTAGTGTCCACCTTAATTACACACAGCGCCCCCCGGTGCATCGCTTGGAGATCGTCGGTGAGCGCGGAACAATCCACTGGGATAATAGTGATGGGGCAGTTTACGTTTATCGGGTAGAAAAAGGGCTCTGGGAAATAATTTCTCCCCCTGAAGGTTTTTCTCGCAATGATTTGTTCTTAGATGAAATGCGGCATTTTATTGCGTTGGCTCAAGGGAATGCCGATTCATTGTGTACGTTGGATGATGGTGTCCAGGCTTTGCAGCTGGCTGAAAAAATTCTGTCTCCAACTCAAGATAGTTAAGAGATGCCGAAAAGCGTTGTGAGATTAACGCAGGAAGATATTTCAAAATGATGTCTCAATTGAAATCTCGATTTCAAGCGCAGTATATATTTTGGATATTAGCTTTAATAGGTGTGATTGGTGCCATTATTATGTGGATCAGCACACCTTGGGGGATTGGTGTTGGATATGATTCGGTTTTTTATTTAAGTGCAGCTGATAACTTAATCAATGGTTTGGGTCTAAGCAGGTTGGATGGTTATGGCAATATCATACCTTTGACTCATTTTCCGCCCCTGTATCCGTTGATTTTAGCTGCCTTTAGTTTTGCTACCAAGGTTCCTACAGATATCATCGCCCGCTGGATTTCAGTTCTGCTTTTTGGAATCAATATTTTTCTGATCGGTTGGCTTGTTCATCGTTATACACGTTCCACGCTACCAGGGGTACTGGCCTCGATGGCGGCTCTGGCATCTCCAATATTGGTTGATGTTCACCTGATGGCGATGACCGAACCGCTGTATTTGGTCCTGATGCTGTTAACCCTGCATTGTTTACAGTGTTATCTTGATCCCGAACAATCGTCTCATTGGATCTGGGCGGCCATACTGGCCGGGTTGGCATATCTTACCCGATATGTTGGTATAACGTTGGTAGCTGTAGGCGGCATCCTCATTTTACTCAGGGGGAGGCGTTTATTCTTGCAGCGAGTAAAGGATGCTTTCTTATTTGGCGTGGTCAGCGTACTACCG
>JBDLJO010000308.1:0-2752 GCA_039714275.1 Chloroflexota bacterium
TAATGATCATTAGTGGTATGAACTTGCTCAGCACCACCCGCAATGAAGAATTGGTTCTCGGTATGATTAAGCTGGGTTTGCCTTACCGGGTGGGTTTTGCCGTTTCGACATCATTGCGTATGGTCCCAACGATATCTTCCAGTATTTACACCATTTCACAGGCGCAGCGAAGTCGCGGCCTGGATCTGGAGAGCGGCAGCATCCTCGAGCGGATCAAGAAATATATCCCCTTACTGATACCGGTATTCATCTCAACCATTCGCGGCACGAATGTCTTTGGCATGGCATTAGAGTCAAAAGGTTTTGGCGCCAGAGAAGATCGTACCTTCTATCTCAACATGGAAATGTCGCGTCGTGATTTTATTACCCTTACCTTCAGCATTGCAGTTGTGATTTTCTGCCTCTATATCAATTTTCTTGATTACGGCAATATCGCTGGGCTGACGAAATTCTAAAATTATGCTTCCCTAATTAAATAATAGGTTCTCTAACGAACTAAAAAACTCAAAAAGGAAACCAATGGATCCAAACGCATTAGATAAACTATTACCCTTTGTCTTGAAGCGCCAAAATGTGGCCCGCTATGAAGATGGTGTTGTCTATATTGGTGATCGACGCAAATACCCTTTTGAAAAAGAGTTTTTGCGCTGTGATGATGTTGAAGACGTTGCCCGGGCGATTGAGGATATGGTTACCCAGGGTGGTGGTCCCTGGGTCGCGGCTGTTTTTGCGATGGTGATGGCAGCCAAGAAAGTCGCTGGGAAATCACTTGACGAGCAGCTAGATTATCTTCGGGGGGCCAAAACGCGTTTAACAAACACCCGCCCAACTAATACCGCCCTGGCACGCCGTCTTGATGACGCACTCCAAATTGCAGAAGGGGCTGTCCAAAACGGGGCCTCTGTTGAGGGTACACTCTTAGATTGGATCAGAGAGACCCGTGATAAAGTTTATGCCAACTACGAATATCGTGGTCGTCTGGGAGCCAGCCTGGTAGATGATGGTGATGGCATTTTAACCATGTGCTTTGCCGAAACGGCATTTATCCTGGCGATGGCTTTTGCTAAGCAGGATGGCAAAAATATTAATGTCTTTACACCGGAGACCCGCCCCTATCTCCAGGGTGCCCGACTCACTGCCCCCAGCCTGCACGAATTGGGAATCCCGGTGCAAATCATCACCGACAATATGCCTGCCCATGTCATGTCCCAGGGCAAGATCCAGAAATATTTCACGGCCGCGGATTTGATCACCCTCGATGGGCACGTTTGCAATAAGATCGGCACCTTCCAAAATGCCATTGCTGCCCATCACCACAGTATCCCTTACTTTGTATTCATGTGGGGTGCAGATCACAAAAGCCCTGACCGTGCCTCGATCGAAATTGAAAACCGTGACCCTGCAGAAATCAGGTCATGCCGGGGCATTCCAACCACGACCCATGATATAGACGCTTACTATCCCGCCTTTGATATAACGCCTCCTTATATGGTTTCTGGTGTTATAACAATGCATGGAATTCTAAGCCCCTATGATTTAAAACGTCATTTCGCCAAAGCCTGAAGTGACCAAGGAGTCTTAAATGTCTGTGGCAATTATCGCAGGAACGGCCGTTTATAATATCCCCGGAAAAACCCTAATTGAAGATACCGTTCAAACTCCCTATGGTCCGGCAAAAATTCACCGGGTTGAGGGAGATACCGACGATTTAATTTTCCTGGCACGTCATGGTATTACCCATGACACCCCGCCACACAAAGTCAACTACCGTGCCAATATCAAAGCCTTGGAAATGTTGGGTGTAAAACGAGTTTTAGCCGCCAACGCGGTTGGATCGATCAACAAAGAAATTCCACCCCTGGGCTTGACGCTGGTAACGGATTTTCTGGATTTCACATCCAATCGTGAGCATACGTTTTTCGATGGTGGGGACAGCGGTGTTAAGCATATCGATATGAGCATCACTTACTGTCCTGCCTTGAACAAACAGCTCTTAGCGCTTGCGCCTGATTTTAATATCGATTTGCGCCCTGAGGCAGTCTATGTCAGCACCAATGGACCGCGTTTAGAATCTCCCGCTGAAATTCGCATGTATGCCCAATTGGGCGGCGACGTGGTCGGCATGACCGGTATCCCAGAAGCAACCTTAGCTCGTGAACTTGGCTTATGTTATGCTGCGGTGGCATTCTCAGTGAATTGGGCTGCCGGTATTGAAGAGACGATCAATTTTGTTGGTCAGTCAGATAGTTTTGATCAGATCAAAGCCAATATCCTGGCCCTCTTTATCGAAACCCTAAAAACAACCTCTGACCAGGATTGTTGTGACTAGTTTCCCTCCATCTATGAGGCGTGGGGTAGGGCAATTAATTATTGCAATCTACCCTTGAGTTTTTACGAAGCATGCTGACATTAAGTGTCCGTTAGTAGATATTTTTATTAAGTTTGGTAAAGATAAAGGAGTGTAGATGGAAAAATAGTTTATCCCGAAGGACCTGTCATTAAACATTCAATCATCATTAGTTTAGAGGAGATTACAAATGAAAGAAGTTATTAGCATGTGGAAAAATACCAGAATGATCATTCTGGTGGCACTTACAGCAGCCATTTACGCTGCCTTTCTAATCGCTTTCAAAGGCGGCATTGTTATTGTTCCTGGCATCACTGAAGTGCGCCCGGCAAACGTATTCCCGCCAGTCTTTGGCCTGCTCTTCGGTCCCGCGGGCGCCTGGGGCTCTGCCATCGGCAACCTGAT
>JBDLJO010000309.1:0-2750 GCA_039714275.1 Chloroflexota bacterium
GCCTCGAACGTCAATCGTCGCCATTGAAATTAATACCCCTGCATCAGAAGCCCTAGAGATCGCAAAACGCGTTGGCTATTCCCGCTTCCCAGTTTACCGAGAGAACAGAGATCAAGTTATGGGCTATGTTCACGTTAAGGATCTGATTTGGGCTAGCGAAAACACTGATCTAGGCCATCACTGCCGTCAGATTCATTTCATTCCTGGGAATACTTCACTGCCAAAAGCCTTTGATACCCTGGCAAAAGCAGGTAGTCATATGGCAATTGTGATCGATGAATTCGGCGGCACGGCGGGCCTCCTGACCCTTGAGGATTTACTGGAAGAAATAGTGGGGGAAATTGAGGACGAACACAGTCCCATCGTTGAGAGAACCGAAACTCAGGCCACTGGGGAGTGGACTTTTCTTGGTTCGACACCGATTGCGGAGGTCGGGAAACTGTTAGGAGTCGATTTTCATGCGCGCGGTGTCTATGTTACTTTAGCAGGATTCATCTTTGCGAGCCTGGGAAAAATGCCTGAAACTGGTGATGAAGTCAGCAAATATGGTTATGTTTTTTCTGTGATGGATATGGAACATTTGCGGATTACGAGCATCCACGTCCGGCGCAATTTTTTTCATTGAGAGAAATTAGAGGCTGAATCTATGCTACCATTCTTACAATTTATCTTTGCGATTGCTGTAATTATTACTGCAGCAAAAGTTGGAGGTTATTTGAGCTTAAAGTTAGGCCAGCCAGCAGTTACCGGAGAGGTGTTGGCCGGTTTACTCTTAGGCCCGTCGGTATTAAACTTTCTTGGCTTACCTTTCTTCACCGACACCCATTTGAGAGATTCTATCGTTAATCTTGCCGAATTGGGGGTTTTGCTGCTGATGTTTATCGCTGGGTTGGAACTGCATTTGGATGATCTGGTTAAATCTGGAAAAATTGCTGTCTTGGCGGGATTATTAGGCTTTGTCCTTACGTTTGGGATGGGGTACATCTTGGGTACAGTATTTGCATATGACGTACAACAAGCCCTATTTCTAGGATTGATGCTGGCACCGACCAGCATTGGTATCTCTGCCCAAACATTGATGGAATTGAAAGTGTTAAAGACAAAGGTCGGCATCACTTTATTAGGGGCTGCCACGATTGATGATATGTTGGGCGTTTTGGGCGTGTCCCTGTTTCTAGCTTTCTTTGGTGGAGCCACCGCCAGCGATTATGTAAGTGTTTTAACCCTTCTATTGGATATGAGCATTTACTTGGTGATCGCCTTTGCGGTTGGCATTTGGCTCCTGCCAAAGTTACCATCTTATGTGAAAAAGTTACCTATCAGCCAGGGCTTGGTAGCCTTAGCTTTCATCATAATGCTATTTTATGCTTGGTCGGCAGAGGCACTGGGCCACATGGCAACGGTTATCGGTGCGTTTCTGGCTGGGATATTTCTCGCCCGAAGCCCCCTAAAAGATGAAATTAAAAAAGGGTTGTTCCCCATTGCTTATGGTATATTCGTGCCGATATTTTTTTCTAATGTAGGTCTATCTGCGGATTTGCACCAGATTTCTATTGACGGACTCATATTGCTAGCAGGCATGGCAATCGTTGTTGTCGCGTCAAAACTTCTCGGGGCTGGATTTGGCAGTAGACTTGGAGATATGCACCCCTGGGAGTCTCTGCAATTAGGTTTTGGCATGATCCCCCGTGGAGAAGTTGTTCTGGTTTTTGCTACTGTTGGTATCACTGAGGGCATAATCGGCAACGAAGTTTTTTCAACAACCGTTATGCTGGTTGTGCTAACTACATTAGCAACGCCACCCATTTTGCGAATCTTGCTAGCAAAAACCGAGCCTAAACTTAAGTCTCAAAACTGAGGAGATGAACTATGTGTTTCATGGTGATTTTTGTACTAGATGATATGGATCAATGTCAATACATTCTAGACGCCTGGGAAGCAGCAGGCATCACTGGAGTTACGATTTTAGAAAGCTCTGGGTTGGGACGTGTTCGCCAAGCAGGTATGCGCGATGACTTGCCATTGATGCCCAGTCTGAGTGATTTATTCAAAAGAACAGAAACCCGTCACCGAACTTTGTTCACGGTGACCAAAGAACAAGAAAAAATCGATGCTATTGTTGAGGCGACACAATCTGTTGTGGGCGATCTGGAAAAACCAAATACTGGATTTTTGTTCGTTTTACCCGTCGGCCAGGTTTACGGTCGCAGTAAACTGTAACAATAACACCTAATCGGATGCAGTCTGAATACTAATAAATATTAATAATTTTCTGCATTCCTAAAGTTACTTCCGAGCCGCCCTCCAAATTACTTTGCTGTTGCCAATAGCTTGGAAATTATGGAAAGGATATACGAAATAGACACTTTTTCCACCCCAATTGCCACCTAGTAGACGATATAGACCTCCATATACAGTGTAGACAGATTTTCTCCTGACTTCGAATCAAAAGGCTGCAGGTTCGAGTCCCTCCGGGTGCGCAAGCGAAGGCGGTGATTTACTCTCGTAAACTCACCACTTTTGCATTTTTTAGGGAACTATGAAAATCATCTTTAGGGGTTCTTGCTGCAGTTGTTGATTTTCCCTCTTATTTAGGTACCCACCGACTGGATGAATATTAGCAAGTTGGGGGTTCGAATCCCTCCGGGTGGGCAAACGCACTCTTTAAAAGAGTGCGTTTATTTCAATCAAACCTCCGGTCCTAATTGTGTCATGTCAGTTACCAGTAATTTGATGAATTCTGGATCAAT
>JBDLJO010000310.1:0-2741 GCA_039714275.1 Chloroflexota bacterium
CAAACGCTCAGAAACGGTAATTGATGCAGCATTCGGTTTGGGGGAAGCCCTGGTTGGAGGCCACGTAGAACCAGACCATTACATCATCGACAGCATAAAAAACAAGATCACGGACAAATCACTGGGGGGTAAAGCGATCTCGATTATCGGGAAAGTTGAGGGCGGCATCACTCATCAAGAAATCAATGGCGCAGAGAGACAGGCTGTTTCCGATGAAGTTATTTTGCAATTAACAGATATTGGTCAGCAGATTGCTGAACTTTATGAATTTCCCCAAGATATTGAATGGAGTTGGGTACCGGGTAATGATGGATCTGGTAATCAAACACCCCAAGGGATGGGAACCATACATATCTTGCAATCTCGCCCCATCACTTCACTTTTCCCTCTGCCTGATGGCCTGCCCATGGAACCATTCAGAATCTTGATCGGATTTCACACTGTTCAGGGGGTGTTAGAACCGTTGACACCTTTGGGACAAGACGTAATGAAAAGCGTTTTGGTTAATACGGGACGTTTGTTTGGTCAGAGTAACGATATAAAGAAACAGACCGGTATACTCAGTGCAGCCGAGCGTTTGTGGATCAATACAACTCCCCTCCTACAAACAAAAAGATCCAGGAAAATTTATCCCAAAGTAATTAAAGCCATCGATCCTGGGATCGCCCAAGCCATGGAAGAGATAGTTCATGATCCACGTCTGAAGACAAAAAATACCATGCCGAAAATTGGTACTGTCTTGCGGGTTGGACGATTTGTGATTCCCTTCCTGGGACGCGTAATAGGGCTGCTGCGCAATCCACATCTAAGACGCCAGGAAGTAATTCAATTATTTGATGATCGAGTAGCCGAATCTAATCAATTATTGTTCGCGAAAGGTGACCTCTGGGAAAATTACAGATGTCACCTTAAATTACTTCACAGTGCTGAAAATATTTTTGCTGATACCGTCATCCCGCGCGGGGTTCCACCCGTAGTTGCCGGCATGATGACCTTCTTTGGCGTTTTAGAAAGATTCAGCAAAAAAATAAACCAGCCCCAGCTTTTCCTTGAAATTGCTCGGGGGCTGCCCCATAATGTGACCACAGAGATGGATCTGGCCCTCTGGAAAACGGCTCAAACGCTGCGCGAAGACCATGATTCCGGACAAGCGTTCGATGAAAAAACTGCGGCCGAACTGGCCGATCAATACAAAACTCAAACATTATCCCCGATTGCACAGGGCGCCGTTGGTGCTTTCATGGCACGGTATGGGATGCGCGGTTTGGGAGAGATTGATATTGGCCGTCCACGCTGGCGTGAGCAGCCCGAACACATCATCCAAACCCTGCAAAGTTATTTAAAAATAACCGACCCTGACAAAGCCCCAGACGCAGTCTTTATGCGCGGTGCTGAGGATGCGCTAAAGTCCGCTGCACGCCTTGAATCTGCTGTCGGCGAGCTATCTTTTGGCAGATTAAAATCACGTCTGATTCGCGGTGCAGTTAAGCGTTACCGCTCCCTGGCCGGGATGAGGGAAGCTCCTAAGTTCTTTGCAATCCGTATGCTGGGAATCATAAGGCAAGGTCTCCTGGAAAGCAACCGGGCCTTTGTAGATGCTGGTTTACTGGATAAGCCAGATGATCTGTTCTTCCTCCATTTGCATGAACTCGATCAAATTGGATTGGAGGAAACCATATCAGGCACATTTCGCGAACGAATCCACACACGACGCACTTTACGATCGCGCGAAATGCGCCGAGTCCAAATTCCCCGCGTACTGCTCAGTGACGGCACCGCTTTCTATGAAGGCGTGCGGCCAACGGATCTTGATTTAAATAGCATTGTTGGCGATCCTGTATCACCAGGATTGGTTGAAGGCGTTGTGCGCGTGATTTTCAACCCTCACGAATCTCAGCTGCTCCCTGGCGAAATTCTAGTCTGCCCGGGCACCGACCCCGCCTGGACACCACTTTTCCTGGCTGCTGGTGGGCTGGTTATGGAAGTTGGAGGTATGATGACGCATGGGTCCGTGGTAGCTCGTGAGTACGGTATACCGGCGGTCGTAGGCGTACATCAAGCAACTACACGGTTGAAGACCGGTCAACGGGTGCGAGTGGATGGATCAACAGGTGTGGTTGAAGTTCTCTAGTCTCCCGCAAGAACGCTAGCGTGTAAAAAAACAATTAAGCCGGAAATTTTAATCATTATCAATCAGCTTGTAGGAATCAGCACAGCTTACATTATAAAATTTTTTCATCACCATCATGGAAGACAAATCTCGAAAAATTATTCACCTCGATCTGGATGCTTTTTTCTGTTCGGTAGAGGAACAGCTTGATCCAAGTTTAGTGGGCAAACCTTTCGCTGTTGGCGGACGCCCTGAAGGGCGCGGTGTGGTATCGTCGTGTTCTTATGCTGCCCGCGCATACGGTGTTCGTTCAGCAATGCCAACTGCTCAGGCTGTTAGGATTTGTCCAAGTTTGATTTTGGTATCATCACACTTTCAGGCTTACAGAGAAGCATCTTCCAACGTTATGGCAATCCTACGCGCATTGACCAAACAAGTGGAGCAGACTTCCATCGACGAAGCCTTTCTTGATGTCAGTGATAACGCTACAAACGTCATTGAATTAGCACACAAACTTCAAAATGAAATATTCGACACCTTGAATTTGCCTTGCTCTTTAGGAATCGCCTCCAATAAACTTGTAGCCAAAATTGCCAATGATGTTGGGAAGGCTTCAATGAAAAGCGGGGTT
>JBDLJO010000311.1:0-2731 GCA_039714275.1 Chloroflexota bacterium
GTGCTGCCTTCAACGCCGTGCCCGGCATCAGCCATAGCTTTACAGGCGGCCATGACCGGGTTGAGCACGCTCAAGGCATTATCGCCCAGGGCTTTGATGATCTCTGCGGCGACAGCTTTGTCTGGTGCCACTTCGGCAATCAGGGGGGCTAACTTGGTGGTGAATAGGATCGAGCCGGCTTTATTACGGTTATGGCCTTCATCGCCCATATGCAGTGATTCAGCCAACAGCGCCCGGATATCGATGCCGCCGCTTTTCTCAATCGCATTTGCCAGCACCGGTCCCATAACATCGTTCATCCAATGTAGTTTATCCAGCACTTCAGGACTGTATGCTCCATAGCGCAGCACCTTGCCATATCCCTCGTTAAGGTTGGAGTAGGCTTTGTTGCCGTGGGTCAGATTTTCGATGATATAAACTTTCATCGAAGAGGTGGTCACCCCGGCCATCGGGCCAACCGAGTCGTGGTGATGGCAGGGCGCAAATTCAACTTCGCCGTTTTTGACCATCGCAACGGCGCTATCTTCATCTTTGGCTAATCCCTCAAAGATGATGCCGCCAATGACGGCGCCCTGCATCGGTCCCGACATGCGCTCCCATTCGATGGGCGGACCGGCATGAAGCAGTAAATTCTTTTTCATCCCTGGAATCACATCTTGGGCGACCCCTACACCGGTCAACATGGGACGGGCAGACATCATTCTCTCAACAGCGGTTTTGTTTGCAGTTTCAATATTCATTAATACCTCTCAGTTTTTCATCTTTGCCAGGATATCCATCAATTTTTCATTGCCGCCCGCGGGGGGTTTCCAATCGACGTGCACGGCACCGGCATCTTGACCAATCACACTATCATAGAAGGTCTCTAATCCAACATTGATGGCGGCTAAAGGTTCTTTGAATTTACCAACATCAAGATGGGATTCAACTACCTCGCTTTGCGTGGCGTAGGCAGCGTTGATATATTTGATTGCGGCGCCGGTATTGCGAAAGACCTGCACCCCAACTTTTTCTAGCTGCTCAATCTGAGCGGATGTGTCCTGGGGGTCTTCGTCGGTGCCGATGACAATGGCCAGGAATTCGATCTCTGGTCGAAGCTTTTTTGCTGCTGCAATCTCAGGCGCCAGTTCCGAGGCAGGGTCGAGGTGAGCGCCTTCGCCCAGTACAACATCCAAAAGAATCACCTTGGTCTCAGGATCTTCCACTTCTTGATGCAGGCGGCGAATGCGTAAGTCATTATCCATCATCGGGTGCAAACGTCCAACCGTGAATAGATCTTCACCCAGATCAACGACTGTGTGCGCTTTACTATTTAGTGGGTCTTCCAGGTTTTGATATTTGTCGATCGGCACATTTGAATAAAGCGGCGATAAAATATTTTGGAGACCCAGCATGGCCTCATAAGCCAGCGTGCCGCCGGAGAATAACCCGCGCAGATAGCCTTTTGGTGTGCTGCTCTTTTGAGGTTGAATATCTTGATTAGATAAGTTGACTGCCAGTTCGGCTGCATCTTCCAGGCTGATGGCGTAATACAGATTGCCCAATTGATGTGCTGGGGGCGGGTAGCCGATAAAATCAACCACCACGGGTTTGCCGGCAGCCCTGGCGGCGGCAAGCAGTTTGGTGGCCACTTCTGCGGCCGGTGGTTTGCTGACCAACACAATGACTTTGGTGTCCGGATCTTGCTTTAGGATTTCCAGCCCTTGGAGTGCGGTAATTGCTCCTACTTCAGCTTTTAGATCACGACCGCCCGTGCCAATCGCCTGCGAGATACCGCTGCCCAGGTTATGGATATGGGTGGTGATGGCTTGCAGGCCGGTACCTGAAGCGCCTACCAGCCCGATGGGGCCTACCCGCATCCGGTTGGCAAAACCCAAACCAACGCCGTTGATCACAGCAGTACCGCAATCGGGCCCCATCACCAGCAGTCCTTTATCGCGAGCTTTTACCTTCAATGCGATCTCATCCTCTAAGGTAACATTATCGCTGTAAAGGAATACATTTTTCCCCAGATTAAGTGATTCTTTGACCACATCAGCGGCGTAGCGTCCGGGAGTCGAAACCAGCACCCAGGCCGCTTCCGGCAGCTGCTTGGCAGCCATGCCAAGACTGTGCGGTCTGAAGGCTTGAGAAATGGCGCTGCGTTTTTCCTGCAGCAGCTGATCAACTTGATTTAGCGCATCAGCAGCCGCGTTTGCGTCATCGGATTTAACAACGATCAATAAGTCATCGGGTCCAGCTTCGACACCTTCAGGGGATAATAGATCAAAGCCCTCCAGCAGTTCTTTGTTGGCCGGAGTTGCCATAACAACACCCGCGTCCTCGATCTTAGGTAGGGCGGCTAATTTGCGCTGCAGCTGCATCAGCACGATGGAATCAAAATAAGTTCCGGGGCGGATTTCAACTTTTAAGGTCATATCGTTTTCTCTTTCAGAGCATCCATGATGCCCTGTCCATAATCAAATAATTTTTCATCCTCATACCAGGGTGCGGCAATTTGCAGCCCGAGCGGCAGCCCCTGGGTATTTACCCCGGATGGCAAACCCAAGGTTGGCAGCCCGCTGTGTGTCCAGGGCAGATTCATGACCGGGTCTCCGGTGCTGAGCAGACCTTTGGGGGCTGGTCCGGGTGCAGAGGGAGAGAGCCATAAATCAATGCCATTTTCAACCATCAGATGGGAGAGTGATTCCCTTAAGGTACTTCTGCCTTCCTGCGCTTGGCTAAGGTCTGT
>JBDLJO010000312.1:0-2708 GCA_039714275.1 Chloroflexota bacterium
CTGTAGGTCTGACCCGGTAATGCAAAAATAACATCCACATTGACGCACTTGAAACCCATATTGACAGCCCGTTCAACGGCTGCTTTCACTTTTCCAACAGTATAAGGTCTATGCAGGTTCTTCAGATGCTTATCTTGCAGCGCTTCCACGCCAATGCTCAGGTGCTGTACCCCCATCGATTTTATGGTGTTGAGATTGTCCAGATTTAAATCATTCGGGTGGCTTTCCATATGTATGTCGCACTGCGCATTAAAAACATTGTAGATATGATTCAAGATCTTATCCAGGCCGTTGTAGAGCATTGTGGTAGGTGTTCCTCCGCCGATATAAAAAGAGGTCATTGGCTTGCGGCCAATCACCTCAGCATAAATATCAATCTCTGTGATAACAGCATTTGCATACCTGTCTGCCACATCGGGATGGAAAAGCTCCTTGTTATAAGGGCAGTAAGGGCAGATTTGACGGCAAAAAGGAATATGGAGATAAAGACCAAATTCGTTGATATCTTGAAATTTGTCCTCAAGCGCGGGAATCTTGTTTTCAAGTGCCGCATGGTCCTCTTTGGTTATTAACCGCCTGAGTTGGTTTCTAAGACAATTTTCGAACCACATAAAGCCTCCCATTCCACTTTGATGGGTACAAACGGAGACCAACGTATAAATAACCTGTTCACTGCCCTGGCTATCCCCCGATGATTTTATTGTAACCGCTATTTAACATTTTTGTACCGCTAACCGCGCTATTACCCCCATCAATATTCTATAAAATTTGTTCAAGGCATGCTTTATAATCTGAGCCTCTGGTAAAACTTGTTTGATTGAGTAGTATTTCTTTGGCAATGATAATATTCGTTTTTTGCGCCTGCTCATGTTGGGTATTATCGCTGTACTCATCCATTTCCGCGACGTGGGAAGACCCCGTTGTCCTTCGGATCATTTCACAGGCACAATACCCCGCTGTATCTTCCAAAACCTGTCCAAGATAGGTGCTTTTAAACGCGGCAGAATTTTTTGCATAATGTTCTACTGCATATCGATCCCACATCGCATTGAATTGATCGGTAAATTGATCAATAAATTCTTCGATGGTATTTTTCACCCAGTCATAGTACTCATCAAAGCCCTTTACTTTCTGGTATACCGCATTCATCATCAGGTTGCCCACAAATAACCCGGTATCAAAACCCATTGGTCCATAAAACCCAAATTCTGTATCAAAAAACTTCGTGCTTTCTTCTGTTACAAAAATGCTGCCGGTATGTGCATCACCATGCAGCAGTGCTTGAGCGCTGGTCATAAATTTATGCTTTAATTTTGCAAACGCAGCCACCACATCTTGATTATTAATGATTTCATCCCTTTCAAAGTTTTGCAAAAAAGGTGCCACTCTTTTTCTGGGATCGTTATATGTCGGGCTGGTCAGCACCAGTTTTTCAGTCAGGTCGCATAAATCTTTATTGATAAATCTCAGTACCTGGTCTTTTTTATACTTGCTCTCCAAAACAATATCACTGGTTCTAATTAAGCTGTTAGCAAAATAGTTTGCTGCGTCTTTGGCTAAATTCGGGTATTTTTTCTGCTGCATCATCCCGGCTCGTAAAATAATGTGATCTGCCAAATCTTCCATCACCAGGGCATAAAGATCATTATCATAATGCAGTACTTTCGGTACCATCTCCGGCGCATACTTACGCTGTTCCATCAGCGTCATGGCTTCAATTTTGCATCTGCTGGCATCTAAAGCCATTTCTTTTGAAGTCCTTGCATACGGCAAAGCTTGTTTTAATATCAAAGATTTTTTTGTTGCCCGATCAACGATTCTGAATACATGATTCAAATTACCGTCACCAATCTCCCGGCAAGTTAGATCGGCTGAATTATCAAAATACCCTAAATTATCAACCATATATTGGACTGCAGATTTCTCGTCTAATATTTTATAAGTCACCAGGTTCCTCCGACAACATTAATGTTTTGTCATCCCCATTTCTGCAATCTGATTTGGTCGTTAGTGCCTTTATCTACCTCCGGGGTACTGCACCCCCTTCATACCCCGAAGATGTATCTAAAACACTCAGTCCACCAGCAGCTTATCCAGCACAGCCTTTGATTCCTGGTCTACCTCGCTGTGCAGGCTGTTGCCGTTGGCATCCATAGTAACCACCACCGGGAAATCTTTCACCTCAATCACCCACATTGCTTCGGGCACCCCAAAATCAAGTTTATAGACCCCCTGCACTTTCTGCACGGACTGCGCGATCAGGGAAGCCGCGCCGCCCACCGCGTGGAAATAAACCGCTGGCACTTCCTGGCAGGCTGCCAGGGTCTTGGCGCCCATGCCGCCCTTGCCGATCACGCCGCGTAAATTAAAGTGCGCCATCACCGCGCCCTGATAAGGTTCTTCGCGGATGCTGGTAGTTGGTCCCGCCGCTACAAACTTATAATCGCCTGTATCCACCCCGGAGACAACCGGCCCGCAGTGGTAAATGATACTGCCGTCCAGGATCGGTTTGATCGCTTCATAAACGGCCAGATCATCGCCCTGAGGTTGGCGTGTTTTTTTGATAAAAGTTTCCATCATCCATTTATGGACTGCGTCGCGCCCGGTCAGCATCGTGCCGCTCAGCATGACCGACTCGCCAACTTTTAAGCTGCGAATCTCATCGCCGTTGATCGGAATATTTAGCTTTCTCATCGTTCTTCTCCTTG
>JBDLJO010000313.1:0-2663 GCA_039714275.1 Chloroflexota bacterium
GTGCTCGATGAGAGCCAGCCCGATTGGGTGATCCACTGCGCAGCCTTGGCAAATTTAGAAGCTTGTGAAAGTTCACCTGAATTAGCCAGGCAATTGAATACCGAACTCCCAAAAAATCTGGCTGTTCAATGTCGGAAGGGCGGAGCGCGTCTGATACATGTTTCTACAGATGCGGTGTTTGATGGGCAGCGCGGTGGCTATACCGAATCTGATACTCCGAATCCGCCTGGCGTCTATTCCAAAACTAAATTGGATGCTGAAATCGCTGTCGCTGATGCTAATCCTGATGCGATTATTGCCCGGGTCAATCTCTTTGGTTGGAGCATGGCCGGCAAGCGCAGTCTAGCAGAATTTTTCTTCCACAACTTGAAGGCTGGCAATACTATGATGGGCTTTACGGATGTTTATTTTTGCCCACTGCTGGCCAATGACATGGCGGATATTTTCATCAAAATGCTCGCTAAGGGACTGCGTGGCCTTTATCATGTTGTTAGCAGTGATAACATGAGTAAGTATGATTTCGGAGTCGCTATTGCTCAAAAATTTGGTTTTGATCCCGGATTGATTGCCCCGAAATCGGTGACCGAATCAACACTGACAGCCACACGATCTCCAAACCTCACCCTCAAGGTAGACAAACTTATCCACGATTTGGGCGAAGTTCCTCCCAAAATATCCCCAGCTTTAGACCGTTTCTACACGCTTTATCAACAGCGTTATCCACAGATGCTAAAAGAATTACACGTACCATGAGTAAAGGAATTCAAGGATGAATAACCCCGCTCCTGAAATCAAAATTGCCGATACACTGATCGGTCTAAATCACCCTACCTATTTCATTGCTGATATTGCTGCCAATCATGATGGCGATTTAGACCGAGCGATCAATTTGATTCGCCTGGCTAAAGAAGCTGGTGCCGACGCGGCTAAGTTCCAGAATTTCCGCGCCCCTAAGATCGTCTCTGACTACGGCTTCAAGTCTTTGGGTGATCAACTTTCGCACCAGGCAGCGTGGGAGAAGAGCGTATTTGATGTTTATGATGATGCCTCGGTTCCGTTCGAATGGACACCTATTCTTAAAGATGCCTGTGATGAATTTGATATTCATTATTACTCATCACCCTATGATTATGATGCCATAGAAATGCTGGCCCCTTATGTTCCGGCCTATAAAGCAGGCTCGGGTTTGATGTCTTGGCCTGATGTACTCGTGCGCATGGCCAAGATGGGAAAACCCTTTCTGATGGCTACTGGTGCGGCTGATATAAGTGATGTGGTCCGGGCTGTGCGGGCGGTTAGCGCCGTCAATGATCAAATTGTGCTTTTCCAATGTAATACCAATTACACCGCCAGCGATGATAACTATGATCACCTTAATATCAACGTGTTAAAGACCTACGCGGCAATGTTCCCTCAGCTTGTTTTAGGTCTATCCGATCATACCCACAGCCCGGCGCCAATAATTGGCGCGGTAGCTTTGGGTGCTCGAGTTATTGAGCGCCATTTCACAGACAGCAATGACCGGCCTGGACCGGATCATAAATTTGCGATGAATCCGGATGGTTGGGCAGAAATGGTCGAACAGGTGCGTATATTGGAGCGGTCATTAGGATCGGTTGACAAGTTTGTGACACCTAATGAACAGGAAACTTATGTTTTGCAGCGCCGATGTTTACGAGCTGCGCGTGATATTAAAAAGGGAGAAACCTTATCAGCCTCGATGTTAGAAGCACTGCGCCCCGCGTCTGCTGGTGCGATCATGCCCTGGGAAATGAATGAGCTGATCGGGAAAAAAGCGCTTATCGATATGCCCTATGGTATGGATTTGCGTTGGGAAAATGTCGGGAAATAGTAAATCGTCAAATTGGAAAGAATAACGGTCGCCAGTCTCAGTATTTATTACCCCTTTTATTAAATTACTACGCTGCCTAATGCGAATTCTCTACTTCTCTCGAGATTACACTCCGCACGACTATCGCTTTCTTAAAGCATTGGGGAAAACTGAGCATCAAATTGGGTACCTGCGTTTAGAGCGTCGTGGTCACCCATTGGAAGACCGTGAACTGCCCGAGGGCATTGATCTTATTCCCTGGGTGGGAGGCAAGGAACCGGCTCGTTTTCAAGATGGATTGCGCTTGCTGATCGGGCTGTTGGGAGCGATTCGTGCGTACAATCCCGACCTTATTCATGCCGGACCCATCCAGCGCGCGGCGTTCCTGACCGCTTTAGCCGGGTTTCGTCCGTTGGTGAGCATGTCTTGGGGGTATGACTTATTGATAGATGCCTCCCGCAATCGTTGGTGGACGTGGGCTACTCGTTTCACCCTAAAACGCAGCGCGGCGATGGTGGGCGACTGCGATACCGTGCGCTCATTGGCCGTATCGTACGGCATGGAAGCTGACCGTATCATTACCTTTCCCTGGGGGATTGATCTGGAACATTTTAAGCCTATCGCAGAACGACCGCAAACTGGAGATGAACATGCTGCAGAGTCGTCCTTGCGAAAGCAGTTGGAATGGGATAAAGATAAATTTGTGTTGCTTTCAACCCGCAGTTGGTCGTCGCTTTATGGCGTTGAAGATTTGGCGCATGCCTTTGTACGCGCTGCCCATCAGCATCCAGAGCTGCGTTTATTGATCTTGGGTGATGGCCCATTAGCGCCT
>JBDLJO010000314.1:0-2651 GCA_039714275.1 Chloroflexota bacterium
AGCTGAAGAAGCTGAAGAGACTGTAGAGGACGCTGAGGTAGAAGAGGCTCCTGTGGCTGAGGAAGAAACAGCCGAAGAAGAACCTGCTCCTGAAGATGAGCCGGCTCCCGAAGAGGAAGCTTAACCAAAAGATTGAGAAGCGCACCCTAGCCGGTGCGCTTTTTTTTTGGATGTCTGAATTTTTATAGACGGTGAAAACAACAAAGACCCCAACCAGTACCATTGATTTGGGGGGTGTCCAAAGGCATTTCTCCATTAGATTCACGTTAGAAAACGGCCCGTGCCGTAAAATCGGACATTTTTTGGTAGAATTAAATTCTAAGCGGCTGGCGTTTTTTCCCTTAGCCGCATGAATAAACAGGGATTATAAATACTCATAATTCCCCGTAGGAACACCCGCTTTTTTTAGCACGAGGAGGTTCAGCCATGTCAAGCATGGAACGATTTACACAAAGAGCACGGCGGGTGCTTAGTTTGGCGCATCAAGAAGCCGAGCGCATGAAACATAATTACATTGGCACAGAGCACCTGCTGCTTGGTTTAATGAGAGACAACGGTGGTAATGCCGGGCGCGCTTTACGCGAACTTGGTCTGGATATTGATCGTGTTGAAGAGATCATTGAGCAAATGGTGGGTTTGGGCGAATATTCATCAGCCACACAGCCGCAGCTTGCCCCTGGAACCCAAAAAACACTTGAACTTGCTGTCCAGCAAGCTCAAGAAATGAAGCATCACTATATCGGCGTCGAGCACC
The DNA here is from genome assembly GCA_039714275.1 of Chloroflexota bacterium. Taxonomy (GTDB): domain Bacteria; phylum Chloroflexota; class Anaerolineae; order Anaerolineales; family UBA11858; genus JBDLJO01. Next base: position 755 of record JBDLJO010000314.1, read on the forward strand.
TGCTGCTGGGTTTACTGGCCTATAACGAAGGAGTCGCCATTGATGCCCTGCGCCAAATGGGCGTTACCCCTGATCAAATTCGCCGTCAAATTGAGCGCATCCTGAAAGAACAGCGTGATATTAAAAAAGCAGCCCGCAAACGAGCCGCAAGCCAACCCAAATCTGGAGGTCCAGAAAAAGGGAAACCTAAATCAAAGGCTAAATCGAAATCAAAAACCCCGCTTGTTGATCAGCTTGCGACCGACCTGACCAAGATGGCCGAAGAAGGTAAACTCGACCCGGTCATTGGTCGTAAGACCGAGATCGAACGCGTGATTCAGATTTTGGCTCGCCGCACCAAAAATAACCCCGCCCTGACCGGTGAACCCGGTGTAGGTAAAACCGCCATTGTAGAAGGATTAGCCCAGCGTGTGATCGAAGGGGACGTACCTTTACCCATTTTAGGGAAACGCGTCCTGCAGCTGGATGTCGGTTCTTTAGTTGCTGGCACAATGTATCGCGGTCAGTTTGAAGACCGTCTTAAACGCGTTATTCAGGAATTAAGAGCTTCCGATTCGATTCTGTTCATCGATGAATTCCACATGTTGGTTGGTGCTGGATCGGCTGGCTCCGCAATGGATGCCGCCAATATTCTCAAACCAGCGCTCTCTCGCGGTGAACTGCAGGTCATTGGGGCTACCACCCTGGATGAATACCGCAAGCATATCGAAAGTGATGCTGCACTTGAGCGTCGCTTCCAACCCATTCTAGTTGAAGAACCTAGCCCCGAAGAGACGATTGAGATTCTGCGCGGCATCCGCCCGGCTTATGAGGCGCATCATCAACTTGCCATCATGGATGAAGCCCTGGATGCAGCCACCCATCTCTCGGTACGCTATGTCTCCGATCGCTTCCTCCCCGATAAAGCCATTGACCTGATTGATGAGGCTGCCTCGCGCGTCCGAATGTATAAAAGCCCTGCCGCGCACGAAGCCAAAGACCTTGTCAAGAAGCTGCGTGATTCTCGCAAGAAAAACACTGAAGTCGAAGCCGCAGGTCAAGAAGAAGAAATACAGACACTGAAGAAAGAGCAAGCGGACCTGGAAGCTGCCCTGGAGAAATTGCGCACAACCTGGGATCGTGATAACAGTCCCAACGTTTCTCCCGACGATATTGCTGAAATCATCTCGATGTGGACTGGTGTGCCGCTGATGCAAATGTCGCAGGGAGAATCAGAACGCCTGCTGCAGATGGAAGATGAAATGAATAAGGACATCATTGGGCAAGATGAAGCTATTGAGACCATCGCCAAAGCTGTCCGCCGCGCTCGTGCGGGATTGAAAGACCCGCGCCGCCCCATCGGTTCCTTTGTGTTCCTGGGGCCAACCGGTGTGGGTAAAACAGAGCTTACCAAAACGATGGCTCGCTTCCTCTTTGGCAGCGAAGAAGCCCTCATCCAGCTGGATATGTCGGAATTCATGGAGCGCCATTCGGCCAGTCGTTTGGTTGGTGCGCCTCCCGGCTATGTTGGCTATGATGATGCCGGTCAATTGACTGAAGCTGTCCGTCGTCGGCCCTACTCGATCATTGTTTTTGATGAAATCGAGAAAGCCAATCCCGAAGTGCATAATATGCTCCTGCAGATTATGGAAGAAGGTCAGCTCAGTGATGCTCGCGGACGCACGGTTGATTTCAGCAACGCGCTGATCGTGATGACATCCAATGTCGGTGCCGAGTTGATCAAACGCCAGGCTTCTTTGGGCTTTGATCTCAAGCAAGACGAAGAAATCGAAGAGCGTGTTGCTTATAAAAAGATGCGCAAGCAGTTGATGAAATCTTTGAACAAACTCTTCAAGCCCGAGTTCGTCAATCGCCTGGACAGTGTCGTGGTTTTCAAAGCGCTGTCTAAAGATAATAT
>JBDLJO010000315.1:0-2638 GCA_039714275.1 Chloroflexota bacterium
GCCATCTTTCTGATATTTCTATCATGTTTTTTCCCTCTTGTGGTCGCCACCTCTATAGCGGTTGGATCAATCAACAAGGTTTATTTTCAGGTGGCGGCCAATTTCAATTTCAGTAGTGCTGACGTTCTTTTTAAAGTGATCATACCGGCAATTATTCCCGATATGGTTACTGCATTGCGATTAACCATATCGGTAGCCTGGCTGGTGGTTGTGGCAGCAGAGATGATCGCAGTGCAATCTGGTCTTGGTTTTTTGATACTCGATTCACGAAATGCGTTGCGTATGGATGAAGTCATCGTCGCCATGATCGTTATCGGTATTATCGGGCTAATACTTGATTCTATTGTAAAACAACTGGGCAAGGGAAAATCCTCAGTCTGGAAACAGATACCTTAGTGAGATATTGAGAACATGGGTTTTATCGAACTTGTTGATATAAGAAAAGAATATACCGAGCGCAGGACTACACGTCGCTCACGTGAAGACCAGATAATAGAAGGTGACAAGCTGGTTGCGCTTGATGGCATTGATCTTGAATTTAAAGAAGGTGAACTGGTGTGTATTCTCGGGCCTTCGGGTTGTGGTAAATCCACCATGTTACGTTTAATCGCCGGCTTCGACCAGCCTACATCAGGCAAGGTTTTTGTTAACGGCGGTGAGGTAAAAAAACCAAGTTCTGATAGTGTTTTTGTCTTTCAACATGACGGTTTGTTACCGTGGATGACGGTATGGCAAAACATGGAACTCGGCTTGAATCACATTAGCTGCAAGGAAGAAAAATCTGAGATGGTTAAAGAATATATCGAGCTGGTCGAGTTGAACGGATTTGAAAATAACTACCCCTACCAGCTGTCAGGTGGCATGAAGCGCAGGGCTGAACTTGCCCGTGCGCTGGTTGTTAACCCCGAGATGCTGATGATGGATGAACCGTTTACTGGCCTGGATTTCCTTACACATATGAAAATGCGTGAGGAAGTTGTCAACATGCATGAGCTCATTGGTAAGACCATGATAATGATTACCCACTTTATCGATGATGCGCTGACCATGGCGGATCGTATTGTGGTGCTGGGTGAACGGCCTACAAAAGTGAAGATGGTGCGTGAGCTTGATGTCCCGCGTCCTCGAAACATAGAAAAAGATCCCGTGCTGCATGAATTACGTGATGAGATATACCTGATGTTAGGCGTTAGTTATGTTGTCTGATATCAGGTTTTGTATCAGCAGGATATGGAATTGCATCGCCTTGCGTTTTTTCATCCTGGCGCCGATCTGGCTGCTGCTTATTTCAGCAATGCATCTGCAGTTAAATCATGCTGAAGAGTCGGGGCGCAGGCAGATCACCATGGGTTATATGCCGGTGATAACAAACCTGGCTTCACCTATCCTTGATCATGCCAGTAAAGATGGGGATGGTATTCGTTTTAAATCGCTAAAGTTTTCCTCTTTTGCCGAGATGGCAGAAGCATTGCGTAATGGTCAGATAGATGCTGCTTTCATTATAGCGCCGCTCGCTATCAAACTCAGGCAGCAGGGTGAAGATGTAAAAGTTGTTTATATCGGTAATCGACACGAAAGCACGCTTGTTGCCAGAAATGATCTGGATGTCAAAGGTATACATGACCTTACTGGCAAGACAGTGGCGGTGCCGATGAATTTTTCTGGCCATAATCTCAGCATCATGAAGTTGATCGAGAGTAACGGACTTGAAGGGCGTATCAATGTCGTCGAGATGAACCCACCCGACATGGCATCAGCGATGGCTACCGGTACACTTGATGCTTATTATGTGGGTGAACCCTTTGCAGCAACGACACTTAAAAGCGGTGATGCCTCACTGGTGCATTATGTAGAAGATGTCTGGGACGGTTTTATCTGCAACCTGGTGCTGGTCAGGCAGGAGCTGATAGACAAAGAACCTGCAGCTGTTAAAGCACTGGTTGCTGGTGCTGCACGTTCAGGTCTGTGGGCGCAGAATAATACCAGGGAGGCGGCTGAGATTGCCTCAAATTACTGGAACCAGCCTGTGAGTCTGATCGAGTACGCCATGTCCACACCGAAGAATCGTATTCTATTCGACAGATTTGTACCTGTTGCTGAAGAAATGCAGCATATGGCTAACATGATGCAACATTTTGGACTTATTGAATCCAATGATATTTCAGGCTTAATCGATGACAGTTTTGCACGTTATACATACCTGCAGGATATTGACGGTGTTGAATCAATTTTATCGATGCAGCATCAATGATATGAATATCAACTTACAACATTGTCGGGATAATAATATATTTTAACTAAATAATTTCAGATGGATTTGTAAACCGGAACATTTTTCGAGATGAATATAAATCTATCAATTAAAAAATCCTGGTATGGTCTTATTCTGCTGGTATCTGTGATGCCGGCGCTATTAATATTTATCTGGGGTGGAACCTTATACTACGAACTGTTACTGGAAAAACATCTGTCAGAACAGGAATTTTTAGGCGAGCTGGCTGTTGATCATTTAAAGCAGGAAGTTGTACGTCTAGAGACCTTACTGGAAAATAAGAGCGATCCAATAGCTTATACCCTGGCACGGAAAGCTGATGCTCAATTAGTTGATGAATTACTCCATAAGGTGTTGGAGCGTGAG
>JBDLJO010000316.1:0-2592 GCA_039714275.1 Chloroflexota bacterium
TCGACGATCAAGGCATTGAGCTCGTTTTGGATCTCAGTATAATCATCCCCCAAACGCTGTACCTCAGCCGCATCCTTTGGCGGCTTGGAAAGCTTCTCCCCCACCGCGGCCAGCTGCAATTCCAGCTCCGCAACACGGTTTTCTACGACTTCCAGCCGCGCTTTACGGCGTCGGGCAAGCCTCTGGTTGCGATTGCGTTCTTGGCGTGCCTGGCGGTAAAGGTCTTTTTTAGGGGCAGCAGGAACACCATCAGAATCATCAGCGGCAGCCTGTTTTTCCTCGGTCGCGCGATACTCGCTGTAAGTCCCGCGGAACACCTTCAGGGCAGCCCCGCCCTTATCAATCTCCCAAATCTGGGTACCCAGGGCATCGATCAAATAACGGTCATGCGAGACCAGGATAATCGTCCCCTGGTATTCGTGCAGCACGGCTTGCAGCACTTCCTGAGAGGGGATATCGAGGTGGTTGGTCGGTTCATCCAGCAGCAGCAAATTAGCCTTCGAGAGCGCCAATTTTGCCAGCGCCAGACGGCCGCGCTCCCCGCCGGACAGCACACCAACCTGCTTGAAGGCGTCTTCACCCCTGAAAAGATAGCGCGCTAAATAGGCTCGAATTTCAGCCACCAACATCCCCGGCGCTGCAGATTCGATTTCCTCGACCAGCGTGCGGTGCGGCACCAGATCTTCATGAGCCTGGGCAAAATAGCCCACGTCCAGGCTGGCACCCAGTTCAATATCCCCGCTGAGGGGGGGCATCTGCGCCAGGATGGTTTTTATAAAAGTCGTTTTACCAGCACCATTAGGTCCGATCAAAGCGGCGCATCCCAGGCGGTGGAGTTCTAAATCCGGGGTTTTAAAGAGCGGCGTTTCAGGGTAGCCAATATGCAGATCCGTAGAGCGCAGCACCAGGTTCCCGCTTCGCTTCCGGGCCTGGAGGCGCAGGCTCAATGCCTGAGGCCGGCGCTTGGGGTTATGCAAACTTTGGATCCGCCGGTGAGCCTCGTCAACGCTCATGATGCTGGTTGTGGTTTGAACATCAACCGAGATCTGGCTCCAGGTTTTTCCTTGAATAGCCTCGAAGCCAATTTGATCAATCGCCTGCAGATGTCGGCTCAATCGCTTCAGACGACCTTTGGCCCCGGAGACATTCTGACCCGCCATATTGCGCTTAATATAATCAAGCTCTTTTTCCAAGCGTAATTTTTCAGCTTCAAAGGTCTTTGAACGGCGGTCCCAGCGATCCTGGCGTTGCTGCAGGTAGTGAGTGTAGTTGCCGCGATAGGCTTCAAAACCTGTGCGCTCCATTTCCCAGATATGATTACAAACTTTATCCAGGAAATAGCGGTCATGAGAAACGATCAGAGCTGCCCCATCCCAATCCTTGATGTAATTTTCAAGCCATTCTATGGCCTGCATATCAAGGTGATTGGTCGGCTCATCGAGGATCAGCAGGGTTGGCGCTTCCAGCAGCAAACGGGCCAGTAAAGCGCGGGTGCGCTGTCCACCCGAGAGGTGCATCAGGGGCATGGCATACTCATCTTTAGCAAACCCCAAACCCGCCAATACCTGCTGGGCGCGATTCTCGTAGGTATAACCGCCCTGATGTTCAAAACGTTCTTGAAGAGCACCGTAGCGCATCAGGATCTCATCATCATGCTGGGATGAGGTCATCAGGGCTTCCAGACGGGCCAGCTCGGACTCCTGGGCCTGCAGGTGGGCAAAGGGCTCCAAAGTTGCACCCCACAAGGTGCGCTCCGATTCAAGGACCGATTCCTGCGGCAAATAACCAATCGTTAATCCACGGGCACGGTTAATTGCACCTGTGGAGGGGTTATCTCTCCCGGCGATGATACGCAGCAGGGTTGTTTTCCCAATACCATTCGGTCCTACCAGGGCAATCCGGGCACCGTGAGGAATTTGGAGAGATAACCCTGAAAAAATATCAACCGGGTCATAGGATTTACTAAGATTTGTTGTGGTGATCAATGACATAATAAGGGTTTAATTATTCAAGTTTCAGGCTGATCGTCAGATGCGGGAATCAGGTGAAAATGCATCTGGGGAACCTTTTGGTACTCACCGCCGTTAATAACCAGACGATAGCCCGATTCCGACAAGCCCAGCTCGTGCGCTAGATTTTGCGCGGTTTGTAAAATTTCAATCAGCAGACCAGCATCAACAGCATCCAGTTCAGCAAGATTAGGGATCGCTTTTTTAGGTACCAAAAGCACATGGACAGGATAGCTTGGGCTTGGATGATGGAAAGCGATCAGCTGATCACTTTCAGCCAGGCGTTTGACCGGTAAGAGGAAACTGAGATGGGCAAATACCCAACCCACGAACTTCTTTGCTATAGCAGAGCTGCCCAGGCGAAATAATATGGTCATTTTTACATCGAATTGGGGTCATGGTAATCATCTAAAAGACCGTTGCTGCACGTCAAAAAGGATCTAAACCGCCAATGCGGCACCATTGTACCCTACTCCTGCAAAAAAGCGCCTCCATGATATAATCACGCGTTGAGGAAATATCATATATAGGATTAAATAAACAATAATTCTATGGGAACTGCCTGAAATCGGAGCACACACAC
>JBDLJO010000317.1:0-2577 GCA_039714275.1 Chloroflexota bacterium
TCGTGGTTATCGAAGTGACAGAAATTTTATTGCAATAGCATACCTGCTCGGGGCAAAACTAGAGTTTCATTTACCCACTTGAAATAGCGAAGAACCTATTATTACGGGAAATTTTCGTTTAATACCGGGGCCGGGTGGTCCTGTCATATCACCTGATGGCACAACAATCTATTGCTGTATCATGAAGAATGGTCTTACGATGATTGACGTGCCGTCAAATACTGAAAAAGAGTGTCCACTTGCACAAAATCGAGTGTTTCAAAGGGATCTATCTCTCTCGCCTGACGGGCGTATTCTCGCGTGGTCATCCTATTCCGGCTCAGATACGTATGATGTCGGATTCTACGAAATCATTCCGAGGTCGGAGTTGGAGCCACAATCAGAGCTAGAATGTCCCACGCCGTTAGCAACGGTAACAATAAAAGGTGATTATGCTGGTGAGATTGTTTTGGTTCTTCGCTATTTCAAGTGGGTAAATGAAACTCTAGTTTTGCCCCGAGCAGGTATGCTATTGCAATAAAATTTCTGTCACTTCGATAACCACGAGCTTTGCTTTTAGCAGCCTGTATCAAGCCATTCATTCCTTCAATAAATCCCGTCGTGAGGTGGCTGTCAAACCAGTTAAGCACACCATCCCAATATGCTTTTATTGTTTTAGCAGCTTTGATGACGGGTTCAAGTCGGCTATGCGTTGCCCAGTAGTACCATTTGTTTAAAAATGCTTCACCACTTTCACGGTCTGGCTGGCTAAAGAATTCCTGAAAGTTAAGTCGTATTTGACAAGCTCTGGAGGTCTTTAAATTGAGTTTACTGATGCTCTCAACAGTACGCTTTTGCAGGTCAGTCAGGTTAGCTTCATTTTTTAGCCAGATGTAGCGGGTCTTTTTCAAAACCTCATTCTCACTCACTTCCTCTCGTCGCACAGCATCAACGCCCTCATTGATGATCTTCACCAGATGAAATTTATCAAAGGTAATATCCGCATTGGGAAGATATGCCTGTACGCCAGAAATAAATGAGGGTGACATATCACAGCATGCCTGCTGAACGGCTGACGGTACCCCGCCATGGGCGATAAAATCCTCCTCAAAGGCCTTTACAGTGGCCTTATTCTTACCACTGGTGCCGAACAGAAGCTTTTTTTTATCCATATCATAAAAGAAGCTGACATAGGTATGTCCTCGCCGACTGGCTGTCTCATCCATACCTGTTTCAGTGACTTCAGAGTAATCCTGCAAGGCACGTTCTGAGTCGACATAATGGTGGATAACACGCCATAAACGCGTGTCATGTTCACTCATTAATTCGCCTACCTTATTCACAGGCATCTCTTTACAGTAAGACAGGATCAATGCTTCGAAAAGCAGTGTAAAGCCACTTCCAGATCGAGCCCAAGGGACTTCTATTTGTTTAACGCCACAGCCATCAGGGCATTTAACGCGGGGAACACGCGCATGAAGATGAGCCTGATGTTGAAAGAAATCCATATGCCGCCAGGAAAATTTTTTGGTGTCATAGGCTTTGGCTGGTTTTCCGCAACAAGGACAAGAAAACTCACTGCCACTCTCAAAATCAATTTCTATATCCAGATTTTTATCTTCTGGTGAAAAATTCAGATCTGAAACATACCAAGGTAGTTGCAGTCCCAATGCAGCTGCAAATAATTTTTGTTCTTGCATGATTTTAAGGCTCGCTGCCTGCTATTGATATTAGGGCTGTATTTTACACTATCACCCATGTGAAACAGCGAAGAACCTTTTATTCTTACTCATCAGCTCACCTCCTTTTTCTTTACCTGTTTAAATTATAGTAGATCTCTGGAAAATAGCTGTAAGTCGTGGGTAATCAGGTGAATCTAAGTACGCACTTTACTGATGAACCTTCATTAAGCTCATTTTGTGCGGGTTCGGTCAGGATTGATTCCAGGCCTGAAAGATACAATGTTGAGAAAAAATCTTGCCTGATCGATTCAACGCCTGTTCCAGTGAAATTTTCAAGCTCCAAACGTGTTTTAATCAATCCGTGGAATGTTTCGATTCCCCAGCGAAGGTAATACAGATCTTTAAAACCTTCTGCTGGATATTGTGTTTTATCAAGTAATGATGTCACTAATACCTCCCACTCTCCAGTATTCAGCTTAACTCTGAAAAATCTAACAGTAATCGATGTTGGCAAGCCTTTTTGTTTGATCAAGGGTGCTTGTCTCGCACAAGGTGTTAATATGACAACCTGGCTGTCCGGACCTTCACCTAGGCGGTAACTGTTTTTCACCTCGTGTCATGATATTTCGATAGCGTTTCTGTAAATTGGCATAAGCTTTATCACCCGGTTTCTTATCCTCACTTTGTGAAACGATTTTACAGGTTTGTTGCAACAGTCATTTCATATTGCGCGCCCAAGGATAATTATTTGACTCGATAATAAATGTCAATTCCCGCAACAAATGAGAGCCACACAAACCGTGCCCACAATGCTTACAGGACAAATACGACGCCCAGCAATCGTGGATAATGACACCGCCATAACGGGGAATAATGTTAATGCTGTCGATGGCTTCAAGCCCTCGTTTTCGATGCA
>JBDLJO010000318.1:0-2511 GCA_039714275.1 Chloroflexota bacterium
TGGCTGCCTGTTGGTGCACGGCTTTACCGGCACGCCAAAAGAGATGCTCTGGATGGGGCAGGACCTAAACCAGCGCGGCTATTCAGTATTGGGTGTGCGCCTGGCCGGTCATGCCACCGTCATTGAAGACATGGTGCGCTCACGCTGGGAGGATTGGCTCTATGCCGTGGAAGACGGCTGGCACCTGCTGAACGGCATCAGCAATCAAATCTTTATTATTGGGCTTTCGATGGGCGGCGTCTTAACGCTGCGCTTTGCCTCAGAATTCCCGGCAGCCGGGATTGTTGCTATGTCTACGCCTTATGCTTTACCTGATGACCCTCGCATGCGTTATATAAAAACTATCAGCAAATTCAAACCTTATCTAGAAAAAGGGAAATCCGACTCTCTAGATCAAGAATCCCTCAAGGGTCATATCTCTTATCATGCTAACCCCACCCGTTCGATTGGGGAACTTCTCGACTTACTTGCTGAAATGCGTGCCAACTTGCCGAAGATCACAGCACCAGCGCTGCTGATGCATTCTCATAATGATCAATATGTAGATCCTGAGAATTTAACGAAAATCTATCACGATCTGGGCAGCGCCGATAAAACCATGCTTTGGCTCGAAAACAGCGGGCATGTGATTCCCCGGGAACCGGAACGAGAAATCGCTTACCAGGCCACATCCGATTTTATTGAGCGCATCCGAGAATCAAACTAATATGCCAAAAAATCTGATCCTACTATGCATCGCACTGGCCACCTGGGGCATTGGTGAGAGTGCCTTTTTTTATTTCCAGCCGCTTTATTTAGAGCAGTTGGGGGCCTCCCCGGTTGGCATTGGCGCAATCCTGGGGTTAGTAGGGATTGCGATGACCATTACCCATATCCCTGCTGGTTATCTGGCAGACCGCATTGGACGTCATAAACTGATGCGGCTAGCCTGGCTGATCGCCGCGGTTTCAACCTGGATCATGGTGACAGCCCGCACCTTGACGGTTTTTACAGCCGGGATAGTGATCTATGGGTTGACATCTTTCGTGATGGCACCACTTAACAGCTATGTCACAGCGGCACGCGGGAATTGGTCTGTGGGGAAAGCTATCACGGTAATTACTGCATCCTATAACAGCGGGGCGATCATTGGTCCCCTACTAGGCGGATATATTGGCAACCATTTTGGAATCCGGCAAATTTATTTCTTCTCGGCGATCATATTTATTCTCTCGACGATCGTGATGTTCAATATTGATGATCAACCTGTAGAACCACGGGAGGGCATAACAGCCCGCGGCTTGTTTAAAAATCAACGCTATTTAGGGTATCTGGTGATTGTTTTTTTGAGCATGTTCGCTATGTTCCTACCGCAGCCGCTGACATCCAACTTCCTGCAAAATGAACGCGGCTTCTCGTTAGATATGATCGGTACGATTGGTTCCATAGGCAGTCTAGGTATTGTTGTATTAAGTTTGATTTTTGGTCGTATGTCAGCCCGCAGCGGGTATCTATTCAGCCAAGTCAGCGCAGCGGCCTTTGCTTTCTTTTTATGGCAAGGCACAGGATTACCCTGGTATGCCCTGGGCTATTTTTTATTAGGCGGCTACCGCGCCGCGCGTGCATTAACTATGGCTCAAGTGCAAACCCTTGTTTGCGAGGCCAATATGGGCTTGGCCTACGGCGTGACGGAAGCTGTCATCGGGGTTACCGTTATTTTGGCACCGGTGCTGGCTGGATATATCTACACCCATAACCCCATCAACGTTTATACGGTTAGTCTTGGTTTAATGGTACTTAGTATTTTTATTAATGCCCGGTATTCGCCAAACCCCCAAGGAGTAAAAACATGAACCCGTTTTTAGACAGTTTAATCCAGTGGAATGCGGTTATCCAGAGCTGGGGAGATTGGTTAACGGCCCCCATGTCTTTCCTATCTTTTCTAGGGAATGAAGAATTTTATCTGCTGATCATGCCAGCAATTTACTGGTGCTGGGATGCAGCAGCAGGTTTACGAGTGGGCGTGATGCTGCTGTTGAGCGCGGGTATCAACAGCATTGCCAAGCTGGCATTCCACAGCCCGCGCCCGTTTTGGTACGATTCCAAGGTGAGTGCCATCAGCCACGAGCGTTCATTCGGCCTGCCTTCGGGGCATTCTCAAAATGCGGTCACGGTCTGGGGGACTATGGCCGTCTCTATTCGAAAAAGATGGGGCTGGATTTTGGCTTTTACGCTGATGTTTTTGATCGGGCTGTCGCGCCTGTACCTGGGTGTCCACTTCTTGCATGATGTACTGCTGGGATGGACCATCGGTGCGCTGATGCTGTGGGGATTGATCCGTCTCGAAGAGCCGGTCAAGAAATGGTTAGCATCAAAATCTCTGCGCTCACAGATAGGTATTATTTTTATCGTTTCCGGGACCCTGATCTTAATCGGGGCCCTGATACAGTTTAGCTTTAGCGATTGGCAGGCCCCTGAATTTTGGGAGGCTAATGCGCAGGTGTGGGCTGAAGAGGGCGAGGCATTCGACCC
>JBDLJO010000319.1:0-2509 GCA_039714275.1 Chloroflexota bacterium
GGATTTGGTATTGGGCCACGTCTCAATGCACTTGGGCGCCTCGATGATGCGGCACCCATTGTCGAATTTTTATCCAGCGATGACTCGGTCAAGATAAATATAACTGCTGTTCGGTTGGAGGGATTAAACGAGCGTCGAAAATTGCTCACCGATCAAATTTATCAGGCGGCTCTTGATCAAATTGACCAAGAGCCAAGTCTGCTCAACTATGCTGCTCTCGTACTGGCACACCCGGATTGGCACCCTGGTGTGATTGGCATTGTCGCCAGCCGTCTGGTGGAGCGTTTTTACCGACCCGTAATTTTAATCCAAATGCCTAACGATGCCCTCGCCCGAGGATCAGCCCGATCCATAAAGGGCATTGATATTAATAAGGCCATCGCATCCCAAAAAGAACTGCTGGCGAGGTTCGGCGGACACCCAATGGCTGCGGGATTAGCGCTTGAACAAGAGCATATTTCTGACTTCCGTCATGGATTATCACGAACTATCAAAAGCACCCTTGATACTAAACCAATTGAACCAACACTGTCCATTGATGCATACCTCAACCTGGATGAACTTACTCTTGATTTTGTCGATGACCTAACTCGCCTGGCACCTTTTGGCGCTGGCAACCCAGCTCTTGTTTTCGCGACGCGAAACTTAAAATTGATTAAACACATTCCAATAGGGGCAAATAAAGCCCACCGGCGGTTGGTCGTTGGAGATTCAACTGGGCAGAAACAAAATATCCTTTGGTGGCACAGCAAAGACCAATTGCTTCCTGAAGGCAGCTTTGATTTGGCTTACCGTCTCAGCATCAACACCTTTCGCGGCAAGAGACGCTTGCAACTGCTTTGGTTAGATTACCGGCAAGAGACTGAACCCACTGCCAAAGCTGTACCTAAGCCGCCAGCTATCAAGGTCATTGATCATCGACAAGAAATTAACCCCTTAGCGACCCTAAAAGATATCCAAAGCAAAGGGGAAATTCAAATCTGGGCTGAAGGAATAATCGAACCATCAATAGAGACAGTTAATCGGGACCAAATCACAAAGCACAAACAGCTCGTTTTGTGGACAATTCCACCCTCAGCACGCGTACTAGAAAAAGTCATCCATACTGCGGCGCCAGAAACGGTATATTTATTTGACTCAGGTTCAGGGTTTAATCGTCCAGAGTCTTTATTGAAACGGTTAGCCAGCTTGGTAAAATATGCGATCAGCAAAAACGACGGCAGCGTGGTTTTATCCAAATTAGCTGCAGCAACCGGTGAACGAGCAAGCACCATGCACATGGGTCTTTTTTGGCTAGAGGCGAAAGGATATATTCAAATCGTTAATCGCGAAAATGATACGGTCATCCTACGGCATGGCGGCGGTAGAAAAGCTAAAAACCTGGATGAAATCAACCGGGAATTTAGCAGCATGTTCAGGGAAACCATCAGTTATAAAGCGTATTTCAAACGAGCGAATCCAACGAATCTTATCCGATAAGCGAAAAAAGCAAAGCAAACATTTAGCTGACATATCGGACAAACAGGAATTAATAATTGATTGCATTAACTCTCGACAGCGTTTCTGTAACCTATCTTTCCGAACCTGTTTTTGAAAATCTCTCATGGGAAATTCATGATGACCGGGTTGTAGGACTGATTGGTCCAAACGGAAGTGGTAAAAGTACCATTCTGCGCCTAATCCAGGGTCAAATAGTTAGCGAATCGGGTTTCGTCACACGACCTAAAGATCTTACGATTGGGTATTTACCCCAAGAGCCGCAGTTAGATTCGGGCAATACGCTGTGGGAAGAAGTCATCACATCATCAACTGAATTAGCGCGCGTAGAAGCAGAATTAAACCGGGTAGAGGAACGATTGGCTGATCCGCAAGTATATGGCAACGAGAAAAAATTATCTCATACTTTGGACTACCAATCTCGTTTAATAGACGAGTTCACAAAACTTGGAGGCCCCGGACACGAAGGACATGTGCGATCGATATTACTGGCACTGGGTTTCCAAGATGATGATTTTTCTTTATCTGTTGAGGTATTAAGCGGTGGGCAAAAAAAACTCGTTGGATTAGCAAAACTGTTGATCGTACAACCCAAACTGCTGCTGCTTGATGAGCCAGACAACCATCTCGATCTTGAAGGTAAGACATATCTCGAGAAATTTATCCGGAGCTATCCGGGGAGCGTAGTGATTGTTTCTCATGACCGCTACCTTCTTGATCTGGTTGTTGATGAAATCATTGAACTCGAAGATGGGCGCCTGACCCAATATCCGGGCAATTATTCGGAGTATGCGTTTGAGAAAGAAGCAAGATTACTGCGCGAACAACAGCTTTTCCAGGTACAGCAAAAAGAGATTTCCCGTCTCGAACAAGCGGCGAAACGCTTATTAACATGGGGACATGTTCACGACAATGAAAAATTTATTAAGCGAGGTAAGAATATTCTTAAACGGGTCGAAAGAATGGATAAGCTCGACAAACCAATTTTAGAGCGCAAACGTATGGGGTTAGC
>JBDLJO010000320.1:0-2490 GCA_039714275.1 Chloroflexota bacterium
GGTTGCTCCCATCACACTGGTAGGGCGAATCGCTTTATCCGTAGAGATCATCACCAGATGATCGACATCATAAGTCATGGCAATCTCAACCACGTTGCGCGTACCAAGCACATTGTTGGTGATCGCTTCCTCCACATTCAGTTCCATCAAAGGAACATGTTTATGGGCTGCGGCATGGAAAATCACCTGAGGGCGCAAATCTTCAAAGACAGCCGCGATACGATCACGGTCGCGGATGTCGGCAATCACGGGGTGTAAAGGCTGATCTGGATGGCTGCCTTTTAAATCTAAGACTGCTTCATAGATGCTGTTCTCTCCGTGCCCCAGCAAGATCAACACCGAAGGATTCCAGCGAGAAATCTGACGGCAAATCTCCAGGCCAATCGATCCCCCTGCACCGGTGACCATCACTCTACGACCTGCCAGGATACTGCCCACCCGACGGTCATCGGTCATTGCAGACGCGCGGCGCAAAAGGTCATTAATATTTACGCTGCGCAGTCGATTAACACTGACCTTGCCGCCAATCAATTCGTAGACGCCGGGCATGGTCCGGAAAGGGATGT
Source organism: Chloroflexota bacterium (assembly GCA_039714275.1). GTDB lineage: Bacteria > Chloroflexota > Anaerolineae > Anaerolineales > UBA11858 > JBDLJO01. The sequence goes on from JBDLJO010000320.1 coordinate 567, forward strand.
TTTTTTCACGGCATACATCGGCAACATGACGGACAACTTTCCCGGGCGCCGTTGGAATCGCAATAACCACTTCTTCAATTTGCTTTGATGAAATGGTAGCAGCAAGATCTTCTAAGACACCCACCACTTGCACTTCATGGATTTGGCTTTTTTGTTTGGCAGGGTCATCATCCAAAAAACATATCGGGGTCAAATTTAGCTGCGGGTTTTTCTGGATTTCTCGAATTACCAATGCGCCAGCATCGCCGGCACCAACAATCAAGACCCGGCGTGGTTTGATTTCAATATCATTATCGCCAGCTGCGGTTGAGCGGCTTTCAGCGATGATACGGGATGCAAAGCGCAAACCACCTGCCAGAAATACAGACAGCAGCCAATCAATCACCACTACTGACCGTGGGAAGCCCAAATACCCGGGGGAACGAGTTTGGAAATAAGTCATTAAGGTAACAACTAAGGATAAAACCACCGAAGCAGCAGAGACAGCCGCGGTAATTAAGATCATCTCACGGGCGCTGGCATAAGCCCACAAGCGGCGGTACAGCCCAAAAATATAATAAATGGCCGGTTTAATTAACAATGCCAGCAGCACCATCCGGATAGCTTGCGGGAAATAATAAACAAACAACGGACCAAATTCCAGCCGCAGCGCGAAACTGCCCAGCACAGCGGCAGCAACCAGAAAGATATCCCCTGTCAGGAGAAAACGGTTGCGAATTGGAACCGCAGTTAATGGAAATTTAGGAAGGAAATCTCGCCAACTCATGCCTGCATCCATGCCACGGTTTGCCGCAGCCCATCGAGTAAGGGTACTTGTGTTTCAAAAGCGATCGTTTTTCCAGCCAATGAAGGATCTCCGAGTGAACGATAAATATCCCCGGGGCGCGGGGCTCTAAACTGCGCATCCGGGGCTTGAGGTAATATTTTAGCCAACGTATTTACCAAATCCAATATTGTGATCTCGTGCCCTGAACAAATATTATAAACCTTTCCAGCGGCATCTTCATGCTCTGCCGCAAGTAGATTAGCTCGCACAACATCACTCACGAATACAAAATCACGACTTTGGTATCCATCCCCATTAATCACTGGTGGTTTACCATCCATCATCAGCCGCGCAAAAATAGGGATCGCGGCCGCATAATCAGAATCTGGAGATTGGCGCGGACCGTAGATATTGAAGTAGCGCAGCGCGGTAACCCGCATCTCAGAGACCCGGGAGTATAAATTAGCATAGGATTCATTGGTCTGTTTTGAGGCTGCGTAGGGAGATAAGAAAGTCAGCGGCTCATCTTCAGAGAGGGGATAGTTTTCTGAGTCACCATAAACGGCCGCGCTTGAAGCCAGGACAACACGCTTAACCCCTGCTTGACTGGCGATTTCGAGTAAATTAGCCGTCCCGTGCACATTGATATCAAAACAGGTGCCCGGGTCTTCCATCGAAAGGGGGACCGAAACAAAGGCCGCATGATGGAAAATGCGATCAACCCCTTTGACAAGATCAGCAACCAAAGCAGTGTCTCTCAAATCACCCTCAACAATCTCCAGCGGACCTTCCAGCCCAGCAAGATTGGCGCGTTTACCCGTCGAAAAGTTATCCAGCACTTTTACATCATCACCACGCGCCAATAAGACCCGTACGATATGCGAGCCGATAAAACCAGCCCCGCCAGTTACCAAGCTGTTTGTCATCGTTATTGACCTTTCATGCCCAGCATCGTAGCAGGGGTACGTAAAATAATCAGGATATCGAGAAAAACACCACGATGTTTAATATAGTATAAATCGTATTCCAGTTTACGCAGGGTTTCATCCGTTGTCGCCGCATACCCATAATTAACCTGCGCCCAACCGGTTGCCCCTGGTTTCACCAGTAAACGTGCCCGGTAAAAGGGGATTTTCCGCTGAAAATTTTCGACAAACA
>JBDLJO010000321.1:0-2489 GCA_039714275.1 Chloroflexota bacterium
AAAACATGAAATTATGCTTCTGGGTTGGCATGGTGATCGGGATAGCGGTATTTCTATGGCCAAGTCCATATATCTTTAAGCTGGGAAAATATACGGAGCTGGAACTCGAAAAAATATCACCCCAATACAAGGCAATAAACAAAGCATACTTAAATCATGGCCTATGGGGAGCTATCATTTTCATGCCCATTTTGCTGATCTTGATTTTTATTGTGATGATTTTCGAAGTTGAACCAAGAACGAATATCCTGGCGGCGTATATACCAGCAGTCTTTTCTGCTGCCTCCATTTTCTACGGGACCTTTGCTGCAAAAAATGGCGTTTATCCAACATCAAAATATTTTGGGGCCAAGACAACCTATGCATTTGACGAGAACAACGGCATTGAGCGTTATGCACGACTGCAGATTATAATTTCAGTTGTTGTTGGCATACTAGCAGCGCTGGTGACCGTAGTTCTGATACTTTTGAACTTGAAATAGGGTTATACTTTCAGTCAACAACATGCCCAGAACATCCTAATACAAAGAAACCCAACTTACCTCTGGATCATTTAACAATTGGAGAAAAGAATGAAGCATAAAAATATATTTTCTTTTACTTTCAGTCTCGCAGTAAGCCTCACATTACTGCTTGGGGCTTGTGGTCCAAGCGGTGAGGAGGCAAGTTTTGACGATGATGTTGCCACAGTGGTCGCTTTAACACAAACTGCGACCACAGCCGAGGCCGGAGATACGCCATCAACGGACGCGCTGGGCGTGATCACCGGCATAGTTCATCTAGCTGCGCCGCCAACCCCAGCGATGGTGGTTTACGCGCTTGATCCGTCTACTGGCGTGTGGGCATCTGTGGAAACCGCGGCCGGAGAAATGTCCAGTTCTTTTAGGCTGGAAGTGCCCCCCGGGGGCTACCAGGTTTTCGCCAGCGCTGGAATCGGCTATGCGTCTGAGGACGGGTGGTCATTGGCGGAGGTAAACGTGGAGTCTGGGGTAACGACTGCGGATATTAACCTGGGACCACCAGGTCAGTCAATATGCGGAGGAAATTTTGGCATTCCTGCATCCCCGGACGGGCAGTACCCTGAGATTCCTGGACCCACCGAAGAATGCAAAACTGCTGTAATGAGCGGCGCTGTAGAAGGTGGTCTACAGCCATTGGCGGATGATTGTACAGCATTAGATTTCGCAATAGAAACAGCTTTTAAACTACCATTGACCCATAAGATGGTTTTCATCACCAGCAGCAGTATCAGCGGGCAAACAGGCAGCGGATGCCAAATCAACGCCCTGGGAGACGGCAATGATTTTGAGAGTGCCCAAGCCGCCTATAAAGCAATGAAAAATATCATGGAAAATGATGACTGGGTCGAAAGCCTGGACTTACCCTGCCTGGGGCACGGCGGGATGGGACCTGCCGCGGCGCAGGCCTGCTACTTCCGGGAGGGCGAAATTTGCGAGGTGATGACCACCATCAGACCGATCGATATGGAACTCTGCGCTGAAATTGATGGTCCGATCGGGGTTTGTTTGGCTGCCCTGGAACCTGAGCAAAAAGTCGTTTCCATCACCGTAACCTGCGCGCAAGGCCTGGAGGGTGTGGAAATACCCGAAGACGAACCCCTCTCGCAGCAGTTCCTGGTCGAGTTCCCAACGGACGCGACCGAGATCACCCTGGAGAACAGCTTGCAGCCCGGGGAGATTCACGATTATATTTTCAGCGCGTTCGCCGGGCAAGAGATGACCGTCAACCTCCAGGTAACCACAGATGGCGTTGAAACGCCTGAAAATGCCGTCATGGATATCGGGGCAACCGGCTATCAACCCATCGCGAGAGATGTCTTTGGTGATTGGTCGGGTGAGCTGCCCATCAAGGGTGAATACTTCATTGATGTAAAATCAGTGACCGATGAACAGGTAACCTACTCCCTAACTATTCATATTTCACCCCATGAAGAGGATGAGGAAGATGATGAACCCGAGGAAGACGGCGCCATCTCTGGGAGTATCTCCTACCCCACCCAAACCAGTCCCCCGCTGCATATTGTGGCTTACAACCAGGAAACGGCTTATTGGTATTGGATCTGGGTAGCAGGAAATTCATCGGTATATTCGATCACCGGCTTACCGCCTGGAAAATATAAAATCATTGCCTACAGTGAAAAAGATTTGGTAGGTGCCTATGCCAGCGTCGGAGGTGGGTCACCGCTGATCATCACGGTTAAGTCAGGAGAAACCACCCAAGGCATTAACATCGCCACCTGGTTGGATCGAAATAATCCCTACTTTCCAGCTTCGGGAGATCCAGCCGGATGGTAGCGGCAAATCACAGAAATATTTAAAAGTTCTAACCTATTCAATCTTGATGCCCGGTTTTTCAAATGGCCGGGTATCAAAAATATTGTTCACGCCAATTCTGATTTCGGCAAGGAGGAGAGAGATGGGAGATTTATCATCTGATCGAGGGCCCGTATATCGCATAGAAAGTGAACG
>JBDLJO010000322.1:0-2487 GCA_039714275.1 Chloroflexota bacterium
TCCAACCCTAACTTTTCGGCTTCCTCCATTTCCGCATCATGCAAACAATCAACATCGTCCTTCAATACAACCTGATGTGAGAGCGTGCTTAAACGTTGAGCAAGCGCATCCAGATTATTTGCCCAACCCTTTTGGGGTGCGCCCTCACCAAGATACTGCCGTAAGGCGCGGGCACCGTTCTCGCCATCTCTGCGAGCCAGGCCTACCAAACCGCTGCTGGCTTCACGTGACCACCCGGCAACAAAAACACCCTCGATGGCCCGTTTCTTTGTTGGATCATAGGCTTCATAAGATATATCGTCAATTGGATATTTTGGCTGGGGCGCCTTGACAAATTCATTCCACTCAATGGGCAGGCCAAACTTTTCGTCAACTTTATCCCCAATACAGAAAACCACCGTATCCACATCCAATACGCGTGTGCTTCCGATTGACCTTGCCTTGGTAACCCCATCCTTCAAGATCAAATGCGTATCATCGATCTCCAATCCAATCACATTGCCCTGCTCGTCCCCGATAATTCGTTTTGGCGATGAGAGGAATTCAAAGCGGAACCTGGTATTCGAGCAGGGTGCCTTTGCCTTGGTGATTCCCGACCGCAGAAAAGTCTTGGCCTCTTCCGGGGATTGATCGACTGCCAGCATGCGCTCGGTAACCCGCGCGATCTCCTCATCCAAGACCTGCATATCCATATTATAAGTCACGTTTTGCAGCTCTTTGGTGGTGAATTTTACCTCCGCCGGACCTCTACGGGCGACAGCAATAGCCTCTTCAACCTTGCAGTCACGAACCACCCAATGGGCAATATCCATCATCACGTTACCAACTCCAATCAACGCAACCCGCTTACCAATGGCATAATCATGCTCGCTGTAAGGGGGTAGTTGATTGTAGTGGTAAACCAAATCCTTGGCATGGAAAACCCCTTTTAGTCCCTCGCCCGGTAATCCGAGCCACTTGGTGCCCTGGGCACCAACTGTTACTAATATGGCCTGGAAACCCAAAGAGCGCAAATCATCCAAACTAAGATCACCGGTTTCACCAACGGTCACATTTCCGTAATAGGTGATGTTGGGATGGTTAATTATTTTACAAAACTGCTTACGGAGTCCTTTTTTCATGCGATATTTTGAATAGTAGATGCCGTATTCAGCCAGGCCTCCAGGTTTGATATCGCGGTTAAGCAAAACAACATGGGCACCGCCATCGGCTAAATTTCTGGCAGCATATAATCCAGCTGGACCAGCGCCAACAACAGCTATAAAGTGTTTTTTATCATCCATACAGCATCCTCCTTAAATTAAGAAATAAAATTTTACGCGTTATCATCGTATAAAAAATCCCAACAAGCCGCAAGTGCTAAATTTCACAAGCGCTGTGCAATTAATATTACATCTATCCTATATAAGAATCTCGCTTTTCAAAACCCCCCTGCCTGTGCTATATTTCATAGAACTTCTTTAAACGCTCTGTTGGGCGATAAAAAAACGAGAAATTCAATTTTCATCGTCCTAAAGCAATCATCAAAAAGGATATTCCTTTTTGCTTTTAGAGACTGTATTTTTGATGATTTTGAATTTACTTTTATTTCCGAGGTCAATTTATGAGTTCTACCGTTAGCGAGCATCTGCTTTCCAATGGGCTGCAAGTGATGCTCAAGGAAATTCACAGCGCCGCCATTATCAGTCAATGGATGTGGTATCGGGTTGGTTCCCGCGATGAGGTCCCAGGCGGCACCGGCCTTTCACATTGGGTTGAGCATATGCAATTCAAAGGCACCCCACAGTTTCCAGCCAATATCCTTGATCAAGCCATCTCACGGGAGGGCGGCGTTTGGAATGCTTTCACTTATATTGATTGGACCACCTATCTTGAAACCATGCCCGCAGACAAGATCGACCTGGCACTACGTTTAGAAGCCGACCGCATGAATAACAGCCTTTTTGACCCGCATGAAGTTGATTCAGAACGCACTGTGATCATCTCGGAACGCGAAGGACATGAGAACGAACCCACTTTCCAACTTGCAGAGGCGATGCGGGCAGCAGCTTTTACGGTTCACCCTTACCATCATGAGGTAATTGGTGATATGGCTGATTTGCAAACCATTCAAAGGGATGCGCTTTACGAACATTATCGAAATTATTATGTTCCGAATAACGCTGTTTTAGCGATTGCCGGAGATTTTGAGACCGAGTCGATGCTGGCACGCATTGATGAACTCTTTGCCCCGCTCGAGAGTGGTGCCGCGCCGCGGCGCTTAGTGCGACCAGAACCGCCGCAAAAAGGCGAGCACCGCATCACCGTAGAAGGACCTAACGATACAACTTTCGTCAAAGCAAATTACCGCGCCCCCAGCGCCACCAATCCAGATTTTTACCCCTTTGTAATCCTGGACAGCTTGTTAACGGGAGCAAGCGGCTTGAATATGTTTGGGGGCGGCATTTCAAATAAAACTTCCCGGCTTTATAATAAATTAATTGATGG
>JBDLJO010000323.1:0-2485 GCA_039714275.1 Chloroflexota bacterium
GGTGAGCGCCTGTGTATTGTTTATTGTTTATTGATTATTGTACTGTTATAATAATATTTTGTGAGTATTTGCAGAGTGTTTGGAGCTGCTGGGACGGAGAAACGAACGCTCGTCAGCTCGGCTCTTTGTCCCACCAGTTGCGTGGGTAGTGTAGGTAGTTAAGTGCACACACCGCAACTAAACGATGACAGCACACATACACGGGGAGCCCCTAGTGACTGTAGGTAAGATGGTTGGCCTTTCCCTTACACATACACTTAGGCACCGGGGTATGTCAAGAGTGATTTAATAAATTACTGCCAACCCATGAGTGGACAAGTACAGGTATTGGCTCAAGGATTCCTAGTAACTGAGAGTGTGTGTATCCAGCCCCTATTTTGAGTATTGTGTTTGTGTTAGATATTTTAAAGTAGGATGTTATGAAAATCAGCAGCAGCGGTAAAGTAGCAATATTATGTTGTATTGTGATTATATGTATAATTTAATGTTCACGTGGCTAAAGAATGTTAGCCTTATGGATCAAAATCAGCAGGTGCTATTTGGCAGAGTAATTAGTGCCATATACATTGATATGATACGTGTTAATCTTGATTGTTATGAATATTCTATTATTATTGTGGGTAGTAACAGAGGGCAGAGCGACATGCTATACCAACTTAAAGACCCAGCCTTAAGAGGCTTTGGTTGTAGTCGCGGTACCGAGTCCTAGTAACGGATCGGTGACCTATTAAATCCAGGTTGATACAAATAGTGATCATCATAGGAGTGAGCTATAGGAGACCTTGATCACAGTAACAGTGACCACTGGTCCTATTATTGGTGATATTCTCACCCTATAATCCTGGTCGCGGTCTGGTGGGGGGTCGGCCCATGGTCGGTCCCTCAGTGGGTAATCCTGGTCGTAGAATTTAACTACCCTCCCCCCTGATTTTGTATTGTTCCCCATGTAATGTCAGTAGCCTAGCGGCTAGTCCCCGATACTCTGTCATTTAGTGTTGTTTTTTTAGTAACCATGTTTACAATACATATCATATTACGTAACATATCTGTTGGTATTGTTGACGAGTTTTAGCAAAAGATAACCGTGCTGCTGCGATTTTATACTGTATCTAATCAAACTTGTAGAGGCCCTGCAGGACCCGGGGCACATAGACATTGGTGCCCCGGAAGTAGTATAGCAACGGCTAGTAAAAGATGGCCGTCTAACTGGTAATAGTGATTTAATTGTATAGTGTCTCCATTCAGGGTTGCGGAGTAGCCGTGCCCAGTGTAACGTTATGTTAAAGTAGCGGAATTAACGTTGCTTGGGCATTTAGCTTCCCCGTAGGCCCCCTTAGGTAAGGTAAGAATGGTGGAGTACATGAATCATTATACTATGTTAGACAGTTTAAGAGCACACTATGAGTAATGAATATAGCTCAGGAGTATCAATGTGTAGTCGGAATGCCTTGAGCCCCTAATTTCACTTGTTACGGATCTCTTCCCTATACTATCTCCGGCCCCTGTGATTTTTAGGTACTTGTCCACCAGTAGGTCCATGGGTTGGGTAAACTACAGAGGTGTAGAACTCCTCAAGGGTGAGGAGGTTCTGGTGGGGGGTTGTGTCGTATCCGTGCAGTAATTTTTAAATTAAGTATCCCCCTATAAAGTAGATCTGGTAGTATTATTTCTTCTGTTTCTTCCGTCTCTCTAATTTATAGCTGTAGACTTTTTCACCCCTATCGATAATGCACGGATCCCGCCATCCCTCAAACACTTCGAGTGAAGCAGTCCACCTATCTGAATTATGTTTGGTCCACGTTTCTTTTGCGTGTTCCTGGCCTGCCAATAGCAGCTCAGCGGCCCTGGCGGGCGTGGGCGTTTGGTGCGACAGGTCTAGACCGCATGGGAGAAGCGCGGCAGTAGCGCACAGTATTTTGACGAGGTCGGTTGACTGCTTGTAAAACTCTTTTCCAAATTCTGATCTGTACATTATTTATAAATAAACCTTAAAACATTTATCAATTTGCTCTTTGAGCCTTTTTCTTGATCCTTAACAACGGAAGGAAGGCGACAGTGGTGACGTGAAACCAGGATGACGATCTCTCGGGGAGCAGAGCGAAATTTGTTTTTAATTAGTTGTGTTTTTTTTGTGTGTTCTTTGTTCACACGAGGAGAAGTGTTTCGCGCGGATTTGTTTTTTTCTTCATAGTCTTCGCAGCGCAGAAACAACGTGGTGAGTACAATGATCTTTTTTTCTTACTGATAACACGACCGACTCTTAGTCTAGCACGATCGACTTTTAGCTTTGCACGACCGACTCAAAACACGACCGACTCAGAACACGACCGACTCAGAACACGACCGACTCAGAGCAACACGACCGACTCGGGGCACGACCGACTCAGAACACGACCGACTCAGAACACGACCGACTCAGAGCAACACGACCGACTCGGGGCACGACCGACTCAGAGCACGACCGACTCAGAGCAGCACGACCGAC
>JBDLJO010000324.1:0-2483 GCA_039714275.1 Chloroflexota bacterium
GCCAGGAAAGCGCTGCTCCACTTCATCGTTGGGTATTGATTACGGTCAATAATTTCATCAAAATCCATGGTATTTCTTCCTTCTGACTGAAAATAACGTTCGCCAAAGTTATTAGACAAGATATGGCGTAATCACTCCGCTATTGATGATCAATTGATCGTTTCAATAAATAATTCCACAAGCTTTGGATCGAATTTCTTGCCGCTTTCTTCTCGCAAATAAGCGATGGTTTTCTCCCTCGACCAAGCCTTACGATACGGCCGGTCTGAAATCAGCGCGTCCCAATTATCAACGATTGCAAATATCCTGGCTGAAAGGGGTATCTCTTCTCCTTTTAGATTTCTGGGATAGCCATGACCATCCCATTGCTCATGATGGCAGTATGGAATATCAAGCGCTTTTTCCAAAAAAGGAATATCCTTCAGCAAATTATAGGCATTTTCAGGGTGCTTTTCTACCACCTGACGCTCTTCCTGCGTAAGGGCGCCTGGTTTTTTCAGGATTTCATCTGGAATACCCATTTTGCCGATATCATGCAGCAAGGTTCCGCGGCGAATCTCTTCGATTTGATCTTGATCAATTTTTAGCGTCCGGGCAATCTTCAGCGTCAGGTCTGTCACCCGAAGACTGTGACCTTCCGTTTCCTGGTTGAAGAGCTCCAAAGCCCGTCCCCAGCCGTCAATGGTCTGGTTATATGCGTCACTGAGTTTATTCTCCGATTCAATGACTTGTAAAAACCCATTCTCAATTACATTGATCGTCAGCCAAATCAATGCTCCGGAAGCCGTCAGCAAAATTACCACAGTAAGGAAATCTTGAATATCAGTCTCGATTCTGCCGTTATATGGAGTAATCACTTCTGTTATCGTAAGCCAGTAAATGATGGATGCTTCTGCCACGATGATGGTGGTCAGAATAGGAATGATGCGCTTCCCAAATAACAGCCCGGAAAAAGTGATCAACACCGGGAAAATGACCATAACATTATCATGTATCCCTCCTGCTACAGCCAGGTTATACGTGACCACAATAGAAATCGCTATAAAGAGGCTTATACCTGCAGCCTTGATATACCCTTTGCGATATAGCCTAAATAAGATTACCGAAATGACCAATAATATAAATGCTGATAGGTCAGAATTGTTTATGTCTCCCTGGAGCACATTTAGACTGATAAGCACAATTGAAAGTATGGCAACATAAAATATGGATTTCACCAAATTTGACAGATCAATCATTTCCTCAAAGTATGAAGAACCTAAAGGGGTTTGATTGATTTTCATTGCTGCTCTCCGCTTAGTTCATCCTCCGCAGCCATATCAATTAACGTTTCAACGATCCTTTGATCGAATTCCACCCCGGCTTTACTGCGTAAATAAGCAGCAGCTTCATCATCTGACCAGGCTTTACTATAAGGACGATCTGAGCGCAGCATATCCCAGCTGTCTACCACAGAGAACAACTTGGCCGCAAAAGGAATATCCTCATTCTTGTTTTGGTATGGATATCCATTGCCGTCTAATTGCTCATGATGACAGCAAACAACTTCCAACGCGCTTTCTAAATAGGGAATATCCTTAAAAATTTCCTTAGCCAGTATGGTATGATTTTTGACGATATCCCACTCATCTTCGGTCAATGGACCAGGCTTGAGCAAGATTTTATCCGGGATGCCCATTTTGCCGATATCATGCAGCAGCGCTCCTCGGCGCAGTTGATCCATCGCTTCCCCTTCAATGCCCAGTCGTTTTCCCAGCTTTACAGATAAATTCATTACTCTGCAGCCGTGTCCCAATACTTCACGCCCGCTCAATTCTAAGGCTTGTGCCCAGGCTTCCAGCGTCAGGTCATATGCTTGTTCCAATTCAGTCTCTGATTGGAGTATCTTATAGGCAGCACGCTCTATGATACTGGTAACCACCCAGATCAAGAGTCCTGTGGCCATCAATATGACCAGGGTGGTGATCGTTTCTTCCAGGCTTAAGGGCATTGATCCGTGGAATGGCTGCACCTTTCCTTCAACCGCTAAAGCATAAACGAATCCAAGTTGAGCAACAGTGATACCCGTTCCCAAAGCGACAAATCTTTTACCAAACAGCAGTCCTGTAAACACAATTAGCAGTGGGTAGGCGAGCATCCCTTCATCATAGATCGCGTGTCCGTTGGCGATATTGTAGGTAAGCACACTTGAAACCAGTAAATAAAGGATGATCCCCGAAAATTTTGAGTAGCCTTTATAGTGAATCCACAGCAGAAAAATACAGGCTGTCGTTAAAAATATCAGCGAAATTGTTCCCTTGTCTATCCTTTGTTGGAAAATAGCATATACAATCGTGATCAACAAGCTGGCAGCAGACGAAAGGATTATCAGGTAAAAAGTGATCCTTGGGGTGTTAACTATTCTTTCGTATGGCGACACTGCTTGATTGCTGGTGGACATTTATGATTCCCTATTAAGGTATAGGTAGGATGAAATCTGGATC
>JBDLJO010000325.1:0-2470 GCA_039714275.1 Chloroflexota bacterium
TTAAGCAATATCAGCTTTGATATCCGTGAGGGGGAGATTTTGGCCGTGATTGGGCCAAATGGTGCCGGGAAAACATCCCTATTGAACTGCTTCAATAATTTCTATCACCCGGATGAGGGGCGCATCATGCTGGGGGATAACGACCTGACCCGTATGCCGCCCTACCGCATTGCGCCGCTGGGGATCGCCCGCACTTTTCAACACACTGCTTTATATACCGGCCTGAGCACGCTCGATAACCTGATGGCTGCCCGGCATATCCATATGAAAGCCGGCCTGCTCGACAGCATTATCTATCGCGGCCGTGCACATAAGGAGGATATTGAGCACCGCCATATCGTTGAAGAAATCATCGACTTCCTTGAAATTGAACACATCCGTAAGGCGGTTGTGGGCGCGCTGCCGCACGGGCTGCGCAAGCGAGTTGAACTTGGGCGGGCACTGGCCCTGGAACCGAGTTTACTGCTGCTAGATGAACCGATGACCGGTATGAACCAGGAAGAAAAAGAAGATATGGCGCGCTTCATCCTGGACATCTACGAACGTCAGGGGATGACAATTTTAATGATCGAACATGATATGGGGTTGGTGATGGATATCGCAGATCGCATTGTGGTACTCAACTTCGGGAGTAAAATCGCCGAAGGAACCCCCGAAGAAATCCGTAATAATCAAGCTGTTATTGACGCTTATCTTGGAAAAGAGGGAGCCAGATGAAATCACTCGATACGCTTCCTAAATTCATGGTTGCTGGTCATCAAAAATACGGGGCTAATAAGATCGCCATGCGCCAGAAAGTTCTGGGCATCTGGCGTTCCTATACCTGGGATCAATCCTACCAACAAGTGCGCATGTTAAGCCTGGGATTGATCCAATTGGGTTTAAAACGGGGCGATAAGGTATGTATTATCGGCGATAACGACCCGCAGTACTTCTGGGCACAGCTTGCCATTCAAGCTGCAGGCGGTGTTGCTGTGGGTATCTTCACTGACAGCACGCCATCAGAAATTGAATATATCGTCAAACATGCTGATACCGTATTTGTTTTCGCCAAAGATCAGGAGCAGTGCGATAAGCTGCTGGAAATTCGGGACCAGCTTCCAAAAGTAAAACACGTCATCTATTGGGATAATAAAGGGCTTTGGAACTACGATGAACCCTGGCTGCGGGATTATGATGAAATTCAAAATTTAGGCCAGGCCCTTGATAAAGAAAAACCTGACCTTTTTGAGGATTCCGTTAATCAGGGCACGGGGGATGATCTGGGTATTTACTGCTATACATCGGGAACCACCGGGCTGCCCAAAGGCGCTATGATCAGCCACAGCAACTTACTGGCAGGCAGTAAAAGCTCTCAGTTGGCAGATCCACGCCTGGACAGCGATGAATATGTCTCCTTCCTGCCCCCCGCATGGATCACGGAAAATGTGCTGGGACTAACGGTACATTTACGCGAGGGCATGGTGGTAAATTTCCCTGAATCTCCAGAAACAGTGCAAGAGAATATTCGTGAAGTTACACCCCACGCGATGCTTTTCAGCGCCCGCCTGTGGGAAAATATGGTTGCGCTGGTTCAAGTCAAAATTGCGGACACATCATGGATCAACCGCACCTTATATAAAATTTTTATGCCTATCGGGTATAAAGCTGCTAACACCCGCTTTGAACAGCGCGAATCATTAAACGTACTCTGGCGCATCCTGCATTCTTTAGGAGAAGTCGCTGTATTCTATCCCCTGCGAGATAAATTAGGGCTGACACGGGTCAAATCGGCCTATTCATCTGGCGCGGCACTGAATCCTGATGTGATCCGTTTTTTCAGAGCTATTGGTGTGAATATTAAACAGCTCTACGGCTCGACAGAAGCTCAAGTCCATACCTTACACATCGGAGATGACGTAAAATTTGAGAGCGTGGGGGTGCCGGCACCGGGTATGGAAGTAAAAATCTCTGAAGATGGTGAAATGCTCATTCACGGAGGTACGCTTTTCCAATCGTATTATAAAAATCCGGAAGCCACAGAAAAAGCTGTTTCCACCGATGATGACGGCAAGCGCTGGTTCCACACCGGCGATGCAGGTTATATCGACAAGGACGGACATGTGATCTATTTAGACCGCATGAAAGAGATGATCACCCTGTCCAGCGGTGAGAAATATTCGCCGCAGTTCATCGAAGGTCAGCTGACGTTCAGCCCCTATATCCGTGGGGTGATGACCGTTGGGGGGTCTGAGCGACCTTTCGTGTCGGCGTTGATCAATATGGATTATGACAATGTCGGTCGCTGGGCAGAGAAGCAAGGCATCGCCTACACAACTTATGTGGACCTATCACAGAAAGCCGAGGTCTATGACTTGATCATCAAAGATGTCCAACGCATTAACGGCACCCTGCCAGAAGCGGCGCGCGTACATCGATTTATTATTTTGCATAAAGAATTTGACGCTGACGAGGGCGAGCTGACCCGCAC
>JBDLJO010000326.1:0-2450 GCA_039714275.1 Chloroflexota bacterium
GCTCCTGCTGATATTGAACGTGTTCGTGGGGACGTCAAAGAATTGATGCTTGATAACGTGATTGTTGCAGGGTTTATCCCTAATGCAGAGCTGCCGCTTTATCAAGCCGCCAGTGAAATACTGCTCATGCCTTATCAACACCGGGTTGGCGCATCTTCAGGTGGTGATATCGCTCGTTATCTCAGCCCGATGAAATTGTTTGAATATTTAGCTTGTGGGCGTGCCATCATTTCAAGTGATTTGCCCGTGCTTCGTGAAGTCCTAAACGCTAGTAATGCATTACTGCTGCCTGCTAATGACATCGATGCCTGGATCAATGCCTTACTTGATCTCCAAGAAAACCCTGATCGACGAGAAAAATTAGCTCAACAAGCTCATTTTGATGCGCAGCAATATTCTTGGCAATCAAGAGCTGAGAAAATTATGGAGCCATTGCTATGATGAGGTGGCGAGGGTGGCTGGCTGCAAGTTTATCAATACTCATTTTATCCTTGGGTTTAGCTTGGATATCTTCTAATTGTGATTCGCTACAAGGCTGGTTTTCATTTATCTTACTCATGCTATTTGGGCTCGGGGGTATATATGGAGTTTGGGTTGTCCTAAAGAGAACTGAACAAAGCATACCTCAATGGGTATTGAGGCTGGTATTAGGCGCAGCCCTCCTACGTTTAATAGTAGGCGCCTTTTGGTTTGTTGTGTTGCCTTTATGGGGTTATGGTGGTGAAGTTGAATCTGCTGGATATGTCATGTCGGATGCATTCAAGCGCGATACAGCCGCGTGGGAACTATCACAATCGGGACAATCCCTATTTGATGCTTTTGAAGGTTATCGGTCCGTTGATCAGTATGGTGGTTTGCTTTTCTTTAGCGCTGCTATCTATCGATTTCTAGGCGGAGCAACCCATATGCCTTTGATGTTGGTTGTTTTGACGGCCGCCTTCTCTTCACTGGCAGTACTGTTCACCTGGGTTTTTTCCCAGCGAGTTTGGGATAAAGACGTCGCCAAAATTGCTGCTTGGGGGATAGCTTTCTATCCAGAAGCACTGCTTTTGGGTAGTTCCCAAATGCGAGAAGCATTTACTGTATCGATAACGATTGCCGCGCTCTATGGCCTAATATTGATCTGGCAGCGGCTTCCTAAGGTTGGCGCGGCTTATATTTTCCTGGCATTAATGCTGGGTATGCCTCTTTCTCCCACTTTTACTTTTTTGTTAATAGGGGTATTGGGGATGATTGCTCTTTCACTCGGGGAGGGGAAAAGAAATCTTAACTGGCGAGTTGTGGCTGGCTTGGGAATTCTTGTTTGCATTGGTTTAGTCGGTATTTCATTGTTTGGTGACGAAATAATGCCTAATAGTGAAATCAACCCATTGTTAAGGATTCAGCAATGGATAAAAGATACTGCGCGTTGGCAGGCCCATATTAGCTCAGATGTTTCTGGTTGGATGCAAAGAGTTTTTGCGAGAACACCTGTAAAAATGCACGCCATGATTCTGGTAGCATATGGGATCGTACAACCTTTCTTGCCTGCTGCAATTTTTGCGAAAGGAAAAACCATTTGGTGGGGGATAGCCATTGTGAGGGCGTTGGGTTGGTCGTCACTCTTATTGCTGCTGATCTATGCGCCCATTCGAGCGCTGCGAAAAGCTAACCGATCTGTGTCCCTTGGAGCCAGCATTGCAGTTTGGGTAGTTATGATGATTACAGCCTTATTAGGTGGTGGCGACCAATGGGATAATCCACGCTATCGAGCCGCTTTTGCAGGATTACAAATTGCATTAGCAGCCTGGGTATGGGTAGAGCAGCGCCGTGATCCGGATCCCTGGCTGCGGCGAGTTCTTGTTGGTGTGGGATTGGTTTTTCTCTGGTTTTTTCCTTGGTATATTCGCCGCTATATCCCTATCTCTGGGTTTGCCTGGCCGGTTGTAGACTTATTTAAAACATTCGGTTTAGGTTTAGCCAGTGCTGTTTTGTTTGCGGTTTGGGATTGGGTGCAATCTAAGAATCAATCTTGAACAATTAATTTGACGGGATATAATCTATTTTAAATTTAATATGAAGGAGTTATCATGCAAACAGCATTAATTACCGGGGTTACGGGTCAGGATGGATCCTATTTAGCTGAATTCTTACTATCCAAGGGTTATCGCGTAATTGGCATGGTGCGCCGTTCTAGCACTGTGACATTTGGTCGTATTGAGCATATTCAAGATGATATTGAAATTGTACAAGGTGATTTACACGACCAAAGCTCTTTAGTTTCGGTTATTGAGGAATTTATGCCCGATGAGGTTTATAACTTAGCCGCTCAGTCCTTTGTACCCACGTCTTGGAAACAGCCAGTACTGACTGGGGAAGTTACGGCTTTAGGAATTACGCGTCTTTTAGAAGCTGTTCGGCTGGTCAAATCAGATGCGCGTTTTTATCAAGCTTCATCTAGCGAAATGTTT
>JBDLJO010000327.1:0-2419 GCA_039714275.1 Chloroflexota bacterium
GGGTAATGATGAGGGATTGGGAACGCGCCGGGCTGGCTGCCTCCTTGTTTTTGTTATTGTTTTTTTCCTATGGACATTTTTACAATGTGATGAAATTAAATTCATCACTTCAAATTTTGGCCCGTCACCGTGTCCTGGTCCCAGTATTTCTATTGGTGCTGATCTCAGGGCTGGTTCTTATTACTAGAAAGTTATCTCAACCCCGAGCGGTATCAAGTTTTGCCAATGCCCTCGCCGCTTTGTTGTTGGTCATACCGTTGTACCAAAGTATTGCTTACAACATTAATGCTGGTAACAATCGAACTCCTGCTTCACAATCACCGCTTCAATTACCAATCCTTGCCCCCACGGACGAGGATCTCCCCTCGGTCTATTATATTATCTTAGATGCTTATATGCGTTCGGACGCCCTTGAGCGTGACCTCGGTTTTGATAACAGCGGATTTGTGGAAGCCTTGGAACAGCTGGGATTTTATGTTCCCGCATGTACACGCATCAATTATGATTACACGATGGGGTCTCTCACGGCAACTTTGAATATGGATTATCTCGACCCATTGCGAACCGAATTGGATACCAACAACCTGGAGAACATCCATACCACCAAGTTGATCAAACAGAGCCGGGTCCGCTATGCTCTCGAGTCGCTTGGTTACCGCACTATAGCCTTTGATTCGGGATATGAGTGGAGCCGTATCCGTGATGCAGACGTCTACCTTGCTCTCGGGAAAGACAGTTTGGCCATCCAGTCTTTACAACCGTTTGAAATCATGCTCATGAAGTCCTCTGCACTGCGTCTTTTCACGGATTACACTATCTTGACCGATCAGCGTGATTTTAACCTGCCTGTCTCACAGTACAATGTGCACATTAATTTAGAGCGTTTTATCCTTTCCTCACTTCCTGAATTGGCCAGTGACCCAGCTTCCAAATTTGTTTTCGCACATATCTTGATCCCGCACTGGCCTTATGTCTTTTTGCCTGATGGATCGATTCGTGATGACCCTGCCTATACTAATGGTGATGATTTGCCGCCTGCTTTACGTGATCGCGGCTATCTGGATTCAATCCAGTTTATTAATCAACAGATATTAACCATCGTCGATCAGATTATTGCTGATTCCCCAACGCCCCCTGTGATTGTCATTATGGGTGATCATGGCCTCAGTGATGATAATCGCATCCAAAACTTTGCCGCTATTTACCTTCCCAATTACGAAGAATCTCTTTTATACCAAGATATCACCCCGGTGAATTACTTTCGTGTTGTTTTCAATTCAGTTTTCAATGCCGATCTTCCGCTGCTGCCTGATATCACTTATCGTGATATCGCCCCAAAAGGATCACCAGAAGATTTCCACCAATTCCCGGAAACAGCCCCTGCGTGTCTGGGTGATTCAATCCAATAATAACGGTTTTTCAAATCGATTTGTATTTCACCAAAACGAGAATCTACTTATCGAGAAAAACGTGTCTTGAATCAGCGAGATATTAGGCTATCTCGCCGACAAATCCCCCGGAATCGGAGATTAGTTTTCCGCTTTCATATTAGCTGCGATATTTTGAATGAAAGCTGTTCCCGTGTTGGTTAATTGATTGTCCGGCTCGGAGAACCCTACCTCAATGAAATCATTTAAAAATTTCTGATCAATATCTTCCACAATGTTTTTATATCTGGATCTGATTTGGTCTGGACCCAAACTGGCGACTTCATCAGAGCCTCCAAGCCTAGGAATGATCTTTCCCCTTAGGAATTCTGCCATAATGGCTCTTTTTAATGTCCCGCGTTCGAAAGTATTCGTAACAGCAGAGTCAAATCTGCTTTTTAGATAGGTCACCTGTGTTCGTGCATCAGACAATTCCTTGTCCTGCTGTCGAAAAGTATTCAGCAATTCTTCTTTTTCATGATCTGAATAATCCGCTTTGATGGCCAACGCTTCGAACATTTTCTCTCGTTCAAGTTCTTTTTCTGCTACCGCTTTCTCCTCTTCTTGGATTGCATCCAGGGCTTTGGCTTCATCAAAAGGCAGCATCCCAATTTGATCTGCCATTCTTCCGTATCCCTCGTCAAGATTGCGCAGTCGCTCTCCAAACCCTGCTTCAATACGCCCGAGGATCTCTCCCATATCTTTGGTAAATTTATAGGTATTATCATAGAATACATTACTGGTTTTGCTGGCATTGAAATAGAATGCTGCAGATAGTGCCACTGCAAATAAGGAGAGCAGGAATGCCAGCAGTTCTGAAAAGGGTAAGTCCTTGATGTTAAAAGCGAATGGTGTGATCACCAGCTTATATAAGATAACCACCAAAAAAGCGCTGATAAAAATTATTCTAACCCAACTCTCTCTGTTCTTTATTTTTGAATCTAGCTTATTATCCATCAGTTATTCCTCCATCATCAAATTCGGATAGATAG
>JBDLJO010000328.1:0-2419 GCA_039714275.1 Chloroflexota bacterium
TTTTATCCTGGCGGTGTGATGGGTAATGATGAAAATGTTTTAAGAAAAATACGTATCGGTCAGTTACATGGTGGTGCTGTAACCCTGGGAACCCTGTCTCAAAGCACGCCAGATACAACGATTTATGGTCTTCCGTTTTTATTTTCCAGTCTTGACGATGCAGAGGAGATAAGAAAAACAAGCGACCCGATTATGCAAGATAAAATAGAGGAAAATGGTTTTGTCTGTTTCGGTATCGCTCAAGGCGGATTTACTTACCTGATGTCAAAGCAGCCTGTTAACAGCCTGGATGACCTGAAGACGCAAAAATCATGGGTTCCTGAAAAGAGTGATGTCGGTCTGTCTGTTTATCGTTATATCGGTGTTACACCGATCTCTCTACCATTGTCAGATGTGTTGACGGGGCTGCAGACCGGTCTGATCAATACCATAATCACATCACCTATCGGTGCACTGGCGCTGCAGTGGCACAGCCATGTTCAATACGTGGTCGACCTGCCTTTAAACTATCTGTCTGCGATAATGATCGTTGATAAGAAAGTTTTCAAAAAACTGAGCGAAAATGACCAGGCTATCGTTCGAGAGGTCATGGGCAAGGTGTATAAAAATATTGATGAACAGAACAGGGTGGATAATATAGCCGCCCGCAAAGCGCTGACTAACCAGGGTGTGAAGTTTGTAAAACTTACTGCTGAGGAAAAAGAAAACTGGGACAAACTGGGTGATTCTGTTATCAATGATATGATTCGAAAGTATAGCTACAGCAAGGACCTGTACAAGGCTGTTACTGTCAATAAACCAGACGCGCCGAAGCTTCCGTAGTGGTTATTATTTAAGCTGTATCTGAACTGCAGTCTGCTGCCATCATTTATGAATATTAATGATAACAAGTTTATAAAGTTCATCAATAAGATAGAAGATGGTCTGCTGGTAATCATCCTGTCCAGCATGATTGTTCTTGCTGTCTACCAGATATTTTCAAGAAACCTGCTTAATGAAGGTGTCGTCTGGATCGACCCGTTACTTAGGACACTGGTCCTGTGGGTGGGGCTCTCCGGTGCAGTGGTTGCTACGCGCACTGATAATCATATCCGCATCGATGTCTTTTCAAAACACTTACCGAAGAATATACTGCCCTACATACAGCGCCTGGTTTATCTTTTTACACTGGCTGTGTGTCTGCTTATCGCCTGGCATGCAGCGCGATTTGTCTACAGTGAATACGAATACCAGACCATCGCCTTCTCCGGTATTCCCGCCTGGCTTACGGCTTTAATCATTCCAGTAAGCTTTTCGCTTATCGCTATCCGTTATTTACTGCTGATAATCTCTCCCTACGAACGGGAAATAGCACTGGACGGCAACTGTTAACCATGGCTGCTGCACTCGTACTCACTTTACTGGTCATATTAGGTACGCCGTTGTTTGCCATCATCGCCACCAGTGCGCTGATAGGTTTTCATGGTGAGGAGATCGATCTATCAGTCATCGCTATCGAGATTTACCGTATCGTTGATACCCCCGTATTGCTTGCTATCCCACTGTTTACATTTGCCGGTTATGTTCTAGGCGAAAGTAAAGCTTCTGAAAGGTTAGTGCGGCTTACTGATGCGCTGCTCGGCTGGATGCCCGGTGGCCTGGCCGTGGTTTCATTATTTGCCTGTGCATTTTTTACCGCTCTTACCGGCGCTTCAGGTGCTACCATCATCGCTCTTGGCGCAATATTGTATCCAGCGATGAAGCAGGCAGGTTACACAGACCGGTTTAATCTTGGGCTGATTACCTCGTCGGGAAGCCTGGGTTTATTATTTCCACCCTCTATAGCGTTGATCCTGTATGGTGTTATCGTACAGCAGATGGACCTGGATCAGGCTGTGTCGATCGATGAGCTGTTTCTCGCAGGATTGTTACCAGGCATGTTGATGCTGGCACTTTTAATCGCATGGAGCATGTACAAGGCGGTAGGTGACAAGATTCCGACGACCGCTTTCGATTCAAAAAAGCTGGTCAGCGCCTTGCGTGAGTCAGTCTGGGAGTTTCCACTGCCTGTCATCTTGATCGGTGGCATATACGGCGGTTACTTCGTCGTATCTGAAGCCGCTGCCGTGGCCGTTCTATATGTCCTCATCGTCGATGTTCTGATTTTGCGTGAGATTAAGATCAAACAACTGCCCGCCATCATGCGAGATTCCATGGTACTGGTCGGTGGGGTGTTGATCATATTATCAGTATCGCTGGCATCAACCAATTATATGATCGATGCAGAGATACCTTCAAAGCTCTTTGAGTTTATACGTGAGCATATCGACAGCAAGTTAACATTCCTGATGCTGTTGAATATCTTTTTGCTGTTATTAGGTATGATGCTCGATGTGTTTTCAGCGTTGGTCATCATCGTGCCGCTAACCCTGCCTATCGC
>JBDLJO010000329.1:0-2415 GCA_039714275.1 Chloroflexota bacterium
AATCAAGATCAAAGATGGGGATGGGTCATCTCAGAAGATATGCGCGGCTGGGTGTCCCTGGAATATCTCACTGTGGATGGGGATGTAAGCGAGCTGCCCATAAAAACTGAATTTGGCCAGCTGATTTCTTCCAACACCGAATCTGCACTACAATCACCTACGCTCAAGCCGACCATTACCCCCAGTAAAGTTCCGACACGCACGCTGACACCCACAACTCAAACCGTATATCCTACGTCAACGGCAAGTATGACACCCAAACCTACGAAGACCCCTACAACTATTCCTTCTCCTACGCTGACGTCCACAACTCGCCCCACCCGTGAACCTACGTTAACGGCAACCTCGACGCCGAAACGTGTAACTATTCCTTCTCCTACACCAACACCAGAATCCATCACCTTAGAAGGCAGTGGGGATTCCCTCGTCAACCTTGATAAAAGCTTTGACGCTGCCGTAGCACACATTATTGGCAACAGCACAGGCAGACACTTCTCTGTGGAGAGTCAAGATTCCAACAACGCCTTTATCGCCCTGCTAGTGAATACAACCGATCCATATGATGGCGTAGTCCCGATTGATTTAGACGACAGGGATAATACTGCCTGGTTTGAAATAACTGCCTATGGATCCTGGTCAATCGAAGTCATCCCATTGATGACCTACGCTGAAGAAAGCACCCTAATAGTTCCAGGAAGTATTTCTGGTTCAGGCGATGATATCGTTTATTTGTCTGGCAGTATTCCTGATTTGGCAATTATTAGCGGCAATCAAGAAGCTGACCGCTTTGTAATAAGGAGTTATGGAAGTTCCGTTGATCTTTTGGTAAACACCACAGACCCTTATAAGGGAACCGTATTATTGGACAGCGATACATATGTCTTGGAAATTAAGGCTAAAGGAAGTTGGACAATAGAGATCACATCACCCTAAAGGTTGGAAATCAAATAATCGATTACCTAAAAATCACAACAGGATCATGGACCAGCGAAGCGGCAGCCCTGTTCAAAAAACTTTCTTCCCCTTAATCGATACGAATCTAATCACCCGCTCTGATAAGGAATACAACAATAAAACCGCTCAAGATAAGATCGATCTTATCTTGAGCGGTTTTATTTCGCTGGGCAAGAAATACAGCAATTATTGAATCACAGCCTACGCTATGCGGCTGCTCGCTTCTTGAATATAACAGGCAGCAGGGGCAGCGCAACCAGGTTGAAGAGGGTTAGAATCACAAACGTCCAGCGGAAGCCCACTGCGGAACTATTGGCCAACCCACCTGCCAGCGCAAATCCGACACCCTGTCCAATATTGGTAACGGCCATGAAAATTGAGAACATGGATGCTGCAATACGCGGGTCGGTATAACGCATTGCCAACGCAAAATAAACCGTTTGATAAGTACCGTAGGCCAAGCCAAAGACAGCCACAATCGGCCAAGCAAAACCGGGGTTGGGAATCATCCCCACCACCAAAATGGCAACGAAAGAGAAGAATATTGCGATGCGGGTACTGGTACCCTGCCCGACCCGCGAAATTAGACGACCGCCAAACAAGCCGCCAATAACCACGCCCAAACCCCAGAGTGTGGTAAATAACCCGGCGGTTTGCAGCGAGATGCCAAATTCCGCTTCGAGAAACGGGTTAACATTTTGGTTGGCACCGGCGATGACCATAAAAAAGAGAAATCCAGCAACGGCCAGGGCAATGATGGATTTTTGCTTGAAGGCAGCAAAAGCGCTCCATTCAAAATCGCGGCTCTCCGATCGTTCTTCTTCACGTACGGATAACACTAAAGGAACAGGAATTAAAGTCAGCACAGCCATCAACCAGAAAACAGCTGTCCAAGAAACCTCTTGCGCCAACCATCCCAATACAGAAGCGGTCAATACCACGCCGGCTGCACGCCCTCCAACCATGAATCCTTGAATAGTGCCCTGTTCATCTTTCGGGGTGGTATCCAGTGCCAGACCATCGGTGCAGGTATCATACAAGGCCATGCCCATTTGCAGGATAAATGCAATCGCCACAAAACCCCAATAATATTGAGCCGGGTCAATAAAGGAAACCACCACCAGGCAAAGGGCCTGAATAACCAGACCCAATAAGATGTAGGGTTTTCGGTGCCCCATGCCAAACAGATTGACCCGATCGCTGAGCATACCAAGAAATACTTTGATCACAAATGGAATCAGGGCGATGGCACCAAAGACGCCCACATCGGCCATTGTCAGACCACGTGACAAAAAATATAGGGCATTCAAAGCTGTGAAATATGCAAAAACTGTGCCCTGTGAAAAATACAGGGAGCCGAACATAGTGTAGCGTGCGGTTTTGTTTTCTAGCATTTTTTCTCCTCGATGTATTCGATGTATTCGTTCGACTTGCAGTATCTTAGAAATCCATCATGAAAAG
>JBDLJO010000330.1:0-2396 GCA_039714275.1 Chloroflexota bacterium
TGTAAGTATAAAGAACGCTGGGTTTCAGTACCCAAGCACACGACCGCGTTTGTGCAGCTTAATCGATGGCAGTAGGAAGAGGATCCCAGAGAGAAGCAGGATGGCCAAGTCAAGCCACAGATTGAGTTCTCCCGACCCCAAAATGGCGTGATTCATTAAGTCTTGCGCATATGTCAATGGGGAAATATAAGAGATTCCTCGTGCAGTAGGTGACATCTCCGAGAGAGGGATGAAAACGCCGCTGATGAAAAGCAGCACCCAACGGATGAGCGTGCTGGGCATCTGCACATCACCAGGATTATGAGTCGGGATGGATCCGAAGATCAATCCCATCGTTGAGAAGGTGAAAGCGCCCACGATAATGCCGGCAATCATCAAGATGGGCTGGGCGATGGCAGCATCCAGGAAAAGGATTCCTACGACGGCTGCAACAGAAGCAACCATTATGGCAAAGAAGGCGCCAACCGCGATCTTGCCCAGCAGCAGGGTCAGCAGTGACATGGGGGCCGCGAGCAGGCGGTCGTAGGTGCCCGTTCGTCGTTCTGTCGGAATGATGAACGGGCCGGCGGCTGCGGCAGTAAAGAAAATGGTCAGTGCCAGCAAACGTGACATACCCTCTCCGGCGGCCATTTCTCGCCGAACGGAAAAGGAAAAGAACATGAAGAAGGGCATCAAAAACCCAAACATAATCATACCCGGGCGCAGGTAATAAACTTTGATGTCTTTGAGTGTCACGGTCCAGGCTTGGGAAAGTTCATCTAAGATACGCATCCAGAAGTCTTTCATTTTTTGCCTCCTTTGCGTCGGTGCATGCCCGTTTTTAGTGAGGCAGGTTCTTCCTTGATTGTGCCAACTTGTTGACCCGTGATCTGCAGGAAAACATCTTCGAGACTGGGGGCAAGGGTATTGATGCTTACAATGCTGAGATTTTCGTTTTCAGCGAATTTCATCAGATGGGGAAGTAAAGCGGGTGGTGAATCGGTGTAGAGCCGCCACTTATCACCGATCTTGAAGATCGTGCTGACTTCGAGTAAAGCGGTGAGTTTTTCTTCCAACCTTTCGGGCGATTGATCGAAAGCGACCTCTATAGATTGCACTTGCTGGAAGGTTTGCTTGAGTTTTTCGGGCGTGTCCGTGGCAGCAATTTTGCCGTGATTGATGATCGCAACTCGATCACAAAGCTGATTGGCTTCTTCAATTTGGTGTGTGGTCAGGAAAACGGTTGTTCCATTTGTACTGAGTTGACGGATGATGGATTGGATCGCCCGTGCACTCTGTGCGTCCAACCCGGGGGTCGGCTCATCAAGGAAGAGCAAGGCCGGTTTATGAATGATCGCCATCGCGATGCTCAACCTGCGCCGCATACCCTTTGAATAATTCTCAGTTTTAACATCTTTCTTCTCCCATAATCCAAAAGTTTTGAGTAGTTCTTCGGCGCGTGCTCCCCGGTTTTCTTTTGACATGCGGTAGAGCCGTCCGGTGAACATCAGGTTATCCAAGGCTGTCAATTCCGTGTATACATTGGACTCTTCAGGGACCAGACCGATCTGGCGTTTGGCGGGATAGGCATCGTGGGCAAGATTGTGCCCCAAGATATGAATTTCCCCATCGCTGGGAGTAAGTAGAGATGTCAGCATGCGCTGCGTGGTGGATTTCCCAGCACCGTTGGGTCCGAGAAATCCGAAAATCTCTCCTTTTTCTAGGGTGAAATTGATACCATCCACCGCTAAAAAATCGCCATAATATTTGGTTAGGTTTTTTACTTCTACTGCTAGGGTCATAAATTTTCCTTGGTTGTTCAGGTTAAGATGGTTTTAATGGCTCCCTTCTGCCAGGTTTTTCGTGCCTTGATTGATAATTCCCCAAACTTCTTTCAATATCGGAAGCAAGGACAGTGTCCACAAAGCATAGGCAGAACCGTGGAATAGGCCCGCAAGAGGATCATTCATAAAAATGCTGATCCACAAAGACAGACCTCCAAGGTGAACGGTGGTCAGGCTGAACCAGTTGCCGCCTAGTTTTGCCGCTTGATTTGGGGTGAACATTTTTCGGAAGTAGTAAGGCACCAGGGCGAAGCCAAATTGTAACACCCAGCCGTAAATTAGGGCCTGTGGAGCACTAGCTTCAACACCCGTACCGGAGATGCCCGGCACCTTGAAGGTGATTAAAACGCCTACCAGTACGGGGACCAGAATCCAGGTATAGGAAGTGACCAAATGCCACATACCTGGCGTCCACGCTTTTCGATCCCCTTTGATTGGGCGTACCATTTTGATCAGCAGCCACAGTGTTGCGGTCAAGTGGGCTGCTAATCCAGGTACGGTGAACCACAGTGACTTGAGCCATGGACCCATAACCAATCCAAAAGCGCCCCAGGTCATCAACCAGAAAATTGT
>JBDLJO010000331.1:0-2385 GCA_039714275.1 Chloroflexota bacterium
TTTGATTCGCTCAATATCACCACCCCGAAATAAGGGCACAGAAATTCTGGCAACAGCTGACAATTCATCAATATCAGATTCATCCCATGTGGTAATCACAGCTTTCATCTCACTAACCTCCAGATTACAAAGCGGTAAACCACACTTTCCAAACGCATGGCACCACTATTCTTATATCGGGCAGAAATTAGTTTAAACTAGGTACTATGCTTTCCATTATAGGTGATTCTATTTGTTTAACAAATACCAAAACTGGATGGTCACTTTCATTGAATGCGAAAGGATTACCCGCAGCATTAAACAAAACACACCAGTGTAATCGCTGAGTTTCTCTTAGACTCCTCGGGGTTGATTCGAATTTAGGCCCTAGCAGTTAACAGCTGCTCTTTCTTTCATTGAGCTGCTGAGGAGCATTCGCTGCCAACGAGGCTGGCCGTAAAAACCCAAAAATACCATCTCCTAGAACCCTCTCAGAAGCGAATACTGTATAATGTAGTAATGAACCGATTGCATATTGCTCAATTCACCAATATGTATCACCCGGTCATTAACGGTGTTGTCCGGTCGGTTTCGGCTTTCAAGCATGCCCTTTCCGAAATGGGGCACAATGTTTTTGTGTTCTCCCACCATGAAAGCGGTTTTGTTGATCAAGAGCCTTTTGTATTCCGCTACCCCAGCCTGGACATGAACCTGGCTGGCAATATTCCCGCCGTGATTCCAGTATCCCCTACTGTGGATCGCATCCTGCCGGCCCTGAAACTCGATATCATTCACGCTCATCATCCCGTCATCTTAGGTGAAACCGCAGCCTCCAAAGCCAAGAAATTAGACACACCATTGGTATTTACTTTCCACTCTCAGTACCAGGAGTACAGCCGCTATATCCCACTGCCGCAGAAAGGGGTGCAAAATTTTGCTAGAGATATGATTCACTTCTTGGTGGGAGAATTTATCCAACGCTGCCATCATATTGTCGTGCCATCTCAAGGTATACATAAAATATTGGTCGATGATTACGGCTTATCCAAAGGAGCAACCGTAATACCAACCGGAATCGACTTGAATCTATTTCAACATCTGGACAGCACCAGGATGCGCGCAGAACAGGGTTGGGGCGATCAAAAAATACTCATCTCGATTGGACGGCTGACCAAAGAAAAGAACTGGCGTACCATTTTAGAAGCCAGCGCAAAGGCTGTTAGAAAACAGCCTGATTTACGCCTGGTGATCATCGGTGATGGGCCGGAGCGATCTGACCTCATTGAATTCGCACAAGATTTAGGAATTGCATCACAAGTAGATTTTTTGGGGGTAATCCCCTTCGAAGAAATCCCCCATTATTTGGCAGCCGCCGACTGCTTCATATTTGCCTCCATCGCGGAAACCCAGGGACTGGTCACTTTAGAAGCCATTGCAGCGGGCTTGCCAGTTGTGGCAGTAAATGCCACCGGCACATCTGATATTGTGCGCGACGGGATTGAAGGTTTCACAACCGAAAACAACAGTGAATCCCTGGCGGCTGCTGTTCTGCGTATGTTTGAAAACACGGGGACGCTGGCTCGTTTCAAGCCTGCAGCCTTAGCGCGAGCAAAAAACTTTGAGATCGGCCAGCTGGCCAAACGCATGGAAGCCGTTTATACCCAATCCATCGAAGACCACAAACGGGGTCAATTTATCCAGATCGAAAACCAGAAACCAATTCATTTAAAGATTATCGAATCGGTCCGGCGCTAAAAACGTTTAACCATAAAGGACTCGATAGGTCTTCTAAACGACAGCGAAAAAAAATACAGAATTAAACAAAACACCTCAGCATAAATGCTGAGGTATTTTTTGGCTCCTCGGGGTTGATTAGAATTTAGGTCCTGGAATTTTAAGGTTTCGTTCCTGTTTGAATATATTATTCAGCTTCACCTGGGGTTGGATGGACTTTTAAACGACCATTTCCCCGCTGCGCTGACTCTTGCCCTACGACAATAACGCATATCAGGTGAATTGGTGAGCCATTTTTGATGCTGCAGCTGCTGCAATGGCGCAGATTAAATCATCAAAGAATGTATTGACTTGCGCTGGGTTTCTAGACTTTTCGTCAATCTCCCTGATCACGCCATTTTTAGCTTTGTCCAGATAGCCGAAGTTAGTCAGACCAATCGATCCGTAAATATTTACAACAGATAATGCCAAAATTTCATCTACACCATATAGGCTAAAGTCTTGCTTGATGATGTCAGCTATTGGCCCTTGTAGATGTCCTTCTTCAGATAGTCTATCTAGCTCTAGTCCTGTCATGATAGCAAACTGAGCTTCTCTCTTGTGAATAACTGCCCTAACGGCCATTTCTGCATCTTCAATTGTAATTCCATCTAAATGTGACTTTTGCAAGTC
>JBDLJO010000332.1:0-2361 GCA_039714275.1 Chloroflexota bacterium
GTACGGGCTTGATCAGCAATGGACCGGCTGACGGATTGTCGAATCCACCAGGTAGCATAGGTGCTGAATTTATAGCCGCGGGTTGGATCAAATTTGGAAACTGCCCGTAACAAGCCAACATTGCCCTCTTGAATTAAATCTAAGAAAGAATTTCCCCGTCCGGTATAGCGCTTGGCGACGCTAACCACCAACCGTAAATTAGAGCGAACGATCATATTATGCGATTCGCGGGCCAGATCACGCAACACCTGGAGGTCCAGTCGAATTTCTTCATCCGATGGTAGATAGCGACAAAAAGTGCGCTTGGTAGGCAGGCGTAAATTTTTACCGATATACTTCTCCAGTCGATCTGCACATATTTGGGGGAGAGCATAGAGAGAGATAAAAACATTAAAGGCATGCCGGGCAACCGCATCCCAAAAAGGATCTTTACCCCAAAGGTTATTGGCTGCCAGGTAATTACGCAGATAGGATGGATCTGGTAAATTCCAGGTTCCTCGCAGTTGACGAGCTTCATGAAAGATTTTGAGTAAATCCGGGCTTTGATGATCGAATTGTTCAATATCTTCTTGAAAACGCTTCCAGGATGTGACCGTCTCAGAAAATAACGCCCGATACATGCTGTGGGATGGCGATACGCCGCGACGGGCCAAGGGATGCTGCCGCCGAATAATGTCTAAGCGGCGCATGGCCATCATGCGCGTGGTCAGCCAAAATTCCTGGTCAATTTTTAGCAGATCAACTTTTCCAATATCATTAAAATACAGGCGGATAGGATCGCGGCCAATCTTAGATTCAGTTAATGAAACGTCCTGCTCATTAACACCAGCATCTAATTCCTTTTCGCCATTTTTTGCCACCTTGCCAGCAGCATTTAAATCCTCCGATTCATTATTCTCAATAACAGAGAAAAATTCGTCATCCAAAATCAGTTCTTCCTCTTTATCAGCAGGAATGTCGTTGGGGTCGGACTCAGGGGACGATAATGGAGGTGGGGACATGCAATTGCCTTTAGTGAGCGTTGACTGCGTGGTTGGTATAGCGGTTTTTTGCTCGATGCAAGCGTCCGAGCAATGTGATATAGCCTGCCATAGCTTGCTGGTATTCTTCGGCTTTCAAATTGCCCTGCTCTTGGGCAGTTTGCTGCAGATATCGTAAATGGTCAATTTGTAGGCTTATTTCTTTATCGCGCAGTAAGATCAAGGCTCGCAAAATATCCTCAAGGACATGCTGACCCTGGGAATCAATTTTCTCGGTCTGGGCTAAAATATCATCGACCAGAGGATGCATCTCTTCAAAAAGGTGGTTCAGGACATAATTGAGCGGCTCGGCTTGATCCTGCCCCAGCGAATCCTTGATCAGTTGGAACAACGTCTGATGATCACTGCGTTGGAAATCTTTTTCGGTGAGGCGGTTGAGTCCATCTTCCTGAAGCTGGCGGTCCATATGATAAATCAAATCGGGGTGGCGGATGAGCACGCCCAGCAAGTGCACTTCCCGAGTCTGTACAGCATTCGGTGGCGAGGGTGTTACCTTTCCGGGAGGAGCATCAGCCGCAGGAGTGCCGCCGCTCGAATACGTTCGTCTGCGAACAGGCGGTGCTGGACGGGTGATGACCAGGGTGCGTTCATCTACCTGCAGTAAGCGGGCCAAGCGCTGGCGATATGTATCGCGCTCGATCGAACTGGGGACATCGGCAATTAGCGGTAATACCTGAGCAGCAATTTCATTCTTGGCTTTGGGGTCGTCTAAATCACGGTCGGCGGCAAGCGTTTCCATGACGTGCACAACAATGGGTTTGGCCGCGTCAATAATTGCTTCCCAATTAGCTGGATCTTCGTTGATGACATCATCGGGGTCCATCCCTGGCGGCAACGAGCTGACCCGGATATCGGCTTTCAATCGGCCTTCCTGGTGCAACAGGCCGCGGGCATCGAAGCGGAAATCCCCATCTCGGTCGAGTGTTTTACGAGCCACATCCAGGCCGCGCAAGGTAGCTTTGATCCCGGCGGCATCTGAATCCATTGCCAGGATGATGTTGCGGGTAAAGCGTTTGATCATCCGCAAATGGTCTTCGGTCAGTGCGGTGCCCATTGTGGCGACAACGTTGTCATATCCATGCTGGTGAGGGGCCAGGACACCCATATAACCTTCAACAATCACAACTTGATCTTTGGCGCGGATAGCTTTTCGAGCCTGATCGAGCCCGAAAAGGATCTGTCCTTTATCGAAAATCGCAGTTTGTGGAGAGTTGAGATATTTGGGCACACCTTCTGGATCCAGCGTGCGGGCGCCAAAACCGGTCATGCGGCCGCGCTGATCGCGAATCGGCAGCATGATGCGGTCCCGAAAACGATCGTA
>JBDLJO010000333.1:0-2359 GCA_039714275.1 Chloroflexota bacterium
CCCGTGATGGCCGCGGGACCACCTCTGGCTGTGGAAATCCTGGATATTGGACATGATATCGGCGGAGGCTTTGGGAGCTTTACCGCAAGCGGGCCAGCAGTCGACGGCGGGCTGGTGTGCCCTGCAGGGGATGTTTATGACACTCATACCAACAGTTCAGGCCCACCCGGAGGCACACTGCGCATCCTGAATGTTGATAAGCTGTTTGTTTGCGATGATTTTAGCGGGACATTCGATATCCAAATGGTGGTGCGCCTTGACACTTCAACCGGATATACGACCGCTAATTGGATTGTTACCGGAGGAACAGGGGATTACGCCGGACTCCACGGCAAGGGTAAATTGGATGGAACCCCAGGAGCGCCAGGTTTCATTGATGACTTTTACTACGGAAAAATGCACTGAGAAAATCCTTTCCCCGGGATCGGTGTAATCATTCACCTGCCTGGTAATTCGGGCAGATGAACCACAGCACACGATGACGGCATGATGAGCCCGTTCTTCAGGGAACGGGCTTTTTTATTTTAAGATGATCGCGCGGCAGGGGGAATGGGGGGATCACACGCACGCACATGCCTGTGCAGGAATGACGGGGGTTGGCCTGATCGAGAAATCGAAAACGATGCGAAATTTTGAAAAAAAGCAGTTACAATAAAATAGTACGGTGATATCAAGTCGGCGAATAGATTAGAAGTCCGTTGGGTGGGATTGGAAATTTGCACCATTTATTAAATACAAGTTGAAGCTGGAGGGTATCCAGATGAAAGCGATGGACAAAAAAGTAAGCAAGTACTTCCCAGACCCTGCAATAGATGATTTATCCAGCCATGCCCACCGGCAGCTGATCGGCATGATAGGTTTGGTCTTACCTCACCTGCTTTGGCTAATTGCTGGTTGGAGGCTAATGAAAGGATTGCAGCGATGGGAGCTATTAAGCTCTATCAGTGCCTATTACTATACTGGGGCAGTGGCGGTTTTTTCTGGAGCCCTGGTCGCTTTGGCCGTGTTTCTATTTTCCTATCGCGGCTACGACAATCAACAGCGCCGACGTGACCGGATTGCAGCAAATATCGCAGGTGCGGCTGCTATTTTGGTGGCTTTCTTCCCAACTGATGTGCCCAAGGGATTTCCAGCACTATCCTGGTGGACACCTATCATGGGTACGATCCACTATGTATCGGCAGT
This sequence comes from Chloroflexota bacterium, assembly GCA_039714275.1. Lineage (GTDB taxonomy): Bacteria > Chloroflexota > Anaerolineae > Anaerolineales > UBA11858 > JBDLJO01. The sequence goes on from JBDLJO010000333.1 coordinate 1,186, forward strand.
GATCTTATTTTCCTCCTTCATCTTCTTCTCCTTATTTCTGTTTCCGATATCCAAGTTAGAGAAGGAGGAACTTCCACCCGACAAACTCGCGCGCAACAGAATTTATATCTCCTGCGGGGTGGCGATCGTGTTATGCATAATATGGGCGTTCATCGCGGTGTACAATGATGCCCCAATTTTCTGGCCTGAGGCATTGGCGCTTGAATTCTTTGCCATTTCCTGGTTGGTTAAAGGGCGTGTGGATAAGACCGCAGCTGCAGCAGGCAAGCAAACCCTGCAATATGTACGTGATCCACGACAGATGGTCGACGATGTAAAGAAAAGCATTCGCGGCACCGATTGGACTCCAGAACAGCAGCGATAATTTGCGTGGAAAGGAAAAGGCAAAAAAACCTATGAATAGGAAAATTGGTCATGTTAAGAATGTGCGCTTAACGGTTCTGGTAGATAATAAAGCTGATCTGATCGTCAAATCCAACGAAACGGTCAAATATTTCACAGAAAAGCCGCTGATAGCTGAACACGGTTACTCTGTACTGGTAGATATCAACGAGGGAGAGAAGAAGATTCTGTGGGATGCAGGGGTGTCGAAGGAAACCCTGGTTGAGAATATGCACCGCATGGGGTTGAATCCCAAGGATATATCGATGATTGCGCTCAGTCATGGGCACTTTGATCATTATGCCGGGATGACCAAGCTGCTCAATGAAATGCGCTTATCCCCGGAAGCCAAAGAATGGGGTCAAAATGTCCCTGAAGAAGAAGTCGAGAAATTGATGCGAGAGCATCAAATTCCGATCGTGGCGCATCCGGCCGCATACCGAGAACGCTGGCGGAAAAAAGATGATGGCAGCATGGTGGGTCCATTTCCACGCGTTCCACAGCAGGCATGGGCGGCAGCGGGGGCGGAAATCGTGCACTCAGAAGAACCTTATCAACTTGCTGAAGGCTGCTGGGTGACAGGTTATATTCCCAGGAAGAGTTTTGAGACCATTGGCAGACCAACGCAGCTGCACTACCGACAGGGATCTGAATTCTTGGCAGATGATTTGGAAGAAGATCAGGCGATAGTTATCAACGTTAAAGGGAAAGGTTTGATCGTACTGTCAGCCTGTGCCCATGCAGGGATTGTGAATACGGTCCATTATGCGAAGGCATTTACCGGCATTGAGCG
>JBDLJO010000334.1:0-2353 GCA_039714275.1 Chloroflexota bacterium
GAAGAATAGTCTTTTTGAAAAAGCCGTGATCAGATTCCGCTGCAGCTTGGGTGCCTTGCTGCTGACACACCTTCATGTACCTGAAAGTGATTATTACTGACGCCGAAGATTCAAGGAAATAGCATTTAACCAGATTTAATATTGACAAGAGCCTTTCTATGCCCATTACTGCAGATACATATTATTTTGCTCATCAAACAGATCAACCCGATTTGCTCCCAATTGTCCTCATTCACGGTGCCGGTGGTTCGCATCTATATTGGCCGGCACAGATTCGCAGGTTAAAAAGCGGCCGTGTTTATGCTCTGGATCTACCCGGTCACGGTAAATCCAAGGGGCGCGGTCAGCAGACCATCAGCGCATACGCAGATCACATTCTTGGCTGGATGGATGCTGTTGGACTGAGTAAAGCCCTCTTTGTAGGGCACTCTATGGGCGGCGCTGTTGCCTTGAATTTAGGCCTACATCACCCTCAGCGTGTCTACGGGCTTGGTTTGCTTAGTACCGGTGCCCGTTTGCGCGTTTCCCCAGAAATACTGCCCCTCATATCCCAGCGAAGAACCTTCCCCACGGCTGTTGAAATGATCGTGTCTTGGGCTTTTGGCGCTGGTGCCGACCCTCGACTTGTGGAATTAGCTTCGCAGCGTATGATGGAAACGCGCCCCACAGTGCTGAGCGCTGATTTTGCTGCTTGCAACGCCTTCGATCAGGTTGCTGCGCTCTCTCAAATAGATCTGCCTACACTGGTCCTTTGCGGCCAGGATGACCGCCTGACACCGACGCACCTCTCGCAGTTTCTGGCCGATCAAATACCCACCGCCAAGTTGGAAATCTTCCCGGATGCCGGACATATGCTGATGCTTGAAAAACCGGACCCAGTTGCCTCTGCATTGTCTGAATTTGCTTCCAGCATACCCATTTCCTGAACTCGCTGATTTCCCCACCCCTCAGATTCTCTAATATTGCAGGATAGCGCCTGCGCGGTACAATGGGGAAAACGCAGCATGTGCGGAGGCACCTTTGAAAAAATATCTTAATCATTATTTATATTTGTTTTCCATTGCCGGGGTAATTGTTGCCTTGGATCAATGGACAAAATATCTTGTGCGTGCCAATATCGCCTTTGGTCAAACATGGATGCCCGTGGAATGGCTCAGCACTTATGCCCGGGTTGTGCATTGGAAAAATACCGGAGCGGCTTTTGGGATTTTCCAGAACCTGGGTGCTTTCTTTACAGTTTTAGCATTTGTTGTTATTGGGATCATCATTTATTTTTTCCCGCAAATCCCGCTTGTTGATTGGCCGATGCGCGTAGCTATGAGCATGCAGCTTGGCGGGGCGGCTGGCAATCTGATCGATCGCCTGGCACGCGGTTATGTGACCGATTTTGTTTCCGTGGGTAACTTCGCCGTTTTCAATGTTGCTGATGCCAGCATTTCTGTTGGTGTGGCTGTACTGATTATAGGTATGTGGATTCAAGAGAAATACCATCCCCAACCTCAATCGGACTCCGAAAACGACTTGCTGGAAGCGGAAACCACGGATGTTGTCGAAGGATCTCTTCAATGAGCGATCAGCAGCATGAATTTACTGTTGATGCCCAATGGTCGGGGCGTTTAGATAAGTTTCTTGTCAAATCTTTACCAGATTATTCCCGCTCGCGCCTAAAAGCATTAATTGAAGCTGGACATGTCATTGTCAATGGGAAAGTACCTCACAAGGCCGGTTTTTCGGTGGTGGCTGGCGATCAAGTCACGATAAATATTCCTCCGGTTGCTGATGGCAAATTGATTCCCGAAGCCCTGCCTCTGGACGTGATTTTTGAAAATCAGGATGTGTTGGTGATCAACAAGGCGGCCGGCATGGTGGTGCACCCATCAGCAGGTCACACCCACGGGACTCTGGCACACGCTGTCCTGGCTCATGCCCCGGATATGGATGGCATTGGTGGAGAACTGCGTCCCGGTATTGTTCACCGCTTAGATAAGGATACCTCTGGTGTGGTCATCTTGGCTAAAAATGACCGTACCCTTCGCTGGCTGCAGGATCAATTTAAAGATCGCCAGGTGGGTAAGATCTATTTGGCATTGGTAGATGGTGCTCCCCCAACACCCAAGGGCCGCGTTGAAGCTCCCATTGGGCGTGACCCAGGCAACCGGCAGCGCATGGCGATCACCCGGGCTGACAAGGGGCGCGATGCGGTCAGCGAATATTTCACCGTAGAATCTTTCGCGGAACACACCTTATTGCGGGTGCGTATTCTGACCGGGCGCACGCATCAAATTCGTTTGCACCTGGCTTTTTTGGAGTGCCCGGTTGCTGGTGATCGAGTCTATGGTCATCGGGATATTAC
>JBDLJO010000335.1:0-2346 GCA_039714275.1 Chloroflexota bacterium
TTCTACATACAGCGGGTAATTAAAATAAGGAGGATAGGTTGGAGCACACATACCGCAATAATATTCTGCTCCCGTTAAAAAAGCATTACGAGCATCTTGTCCCTCCGCTGAATCCGAGATGCTGATCACACCTACATGCCATTCGGGCGTGATCAGGGCGGCGATATATCCCGCGATAAAACTTTGCTGACTGTGGCTGGAATCTCCCGGAGCGATGATACTGAGATTGGGGGCGGGATTCAATCCTGGGATACCTACCGCTAGAAAGCTCGTTTGGGGAGCGGCAGTCCCCAGATGATCGAGGTTAGGCGCCGGAGAGAGGGCAACCACCCAACGAATAACATCTTGCTCAAAAGAATCAACATCTAATGAAGGAAGCACCTGAAATCGGATGCCCGAATCCGTACTTGAGTCTGCCAGCACTGCTTGAACAATATCCGCCAATGCTTGGTCAGCGTCTGGCGGTGCCAGTAATATCCCCAGAGCAGGTTTTTCTGTCGGCGTAGGCGCCGCCGTTGGTGTGGGTACCGCAGTGGATGTCTCAGCAGGAGTCAAGGTCGGAACGGTATCCGTTGCCATTGTGCTGCAGGCCGAAAGCGCTAAAAGCATTGTTATATAAAGAAACCAGAGGTAAGTTTTTTTCATCTTGAACATTGATAATTTGATCGATGATTCGGTTTTTAATGGATTATGATTTCAGCATACTCTCGGTCTTCAAAAGGGGCGCATTTCCCTATCGCGGCGAGACCGGGCCGAGAGATACAATTTATCAGTTTCCTGATTTTACTTCATTTTCACCAAAGCCATTTCCTTTTTATGAGTATAGATCCGGGGTGGACCTAATCTACCCTCCGACAACCATCAAATTTCCTGTATAATACAACTATTATCAATCCTAGACCGACAACAGAAAATTCATGAGTTTCCCAAAATCAGAACAAATCCCCGACGATGCTCAACAATTACCCCCCGCCAGAAGACGGCGCGCCAAACGGCTGCTTGTACCATTTAACGGGGATCAACGCGAAGCATTTTTAGATGATATCGCCCAACAAACATCGCTGTCCTTTGATTTTTTCCTATTTTCAATTTTGGCAGGATTAACCATCGGGGTAGGCTTATGGATCGATGCCCCTGCCCTGCTCGTTCTGGGTGCGCTCCTCGCTCCGACCATGTCGCCTTTGGTTGGCATTGCCCTGGGAGCGATCAGTGGATCGATGCGCTTCTTCACCCGCAGTCTGCTGGGCTTTAGTTTTGGCAGTCTGTTGGTCTTACTTGCTGGATTATTGATCGGCGCGCTCACAAAAATTGATCCCTTACCACCTTTAATTCAAGTCTACTTTCATACCCAGTTAGCCTGGCATCACTTCTTGGTGGTCGCGATTGGCTCAGCACTGACCAGTGTTGCTATCGTGCGCTCAAAACGTCGGACAGCCATCGCAAGTGTTGCGTTGGCTTACGAGCTTTATACACCAATCGCTGCTGCGGGATTCGGTTTAACCAGCGGTGCACCCGATCTGTGGCCCGATGGGCTGGTCGTATTTGGCATTCATCTGGCATGGGCGATCATTATCAGCGTTATCACGCTGATCCTGCTGGGATTCCGCCCGCTGACCCTTTTTGGGTATACCCTGGGAGGAACCGTAGCTCTTTTAAGTATCATTGTGCTGATCGGGGTCAGCAGCGCGGGCTATGCGGTAGGCGGGCAAGTTGCTTTACCCACATTAGTCCCATCGGCAACATCCACCCCAACCATAACACCAACCTTACCTCCCACAAATACAGCGACCAGCACCCCAACTGGAACCATGCCCCCAACATTAACAGCCTCAACAACCCCGGTACCCAGTCTGACGCCGCTCCCAAGCCCGATACCAGTTTATGCAATCATCAATGCACCCGAGGAATACGGCGGCGCAATTCTACGCGATGGACCGAGTTTCTCGAACACCTACATTGTTTCGGTAGCCAATGGTACGCTGATTCAAATTCTTAGCGATAAGCCCGTAGTAGGGGATAAAGTATTGTGGCATCATGTCCGTATTCCTGATGGACGCGAGGGTTGGATGATTCAATCGGCGATCCTGGCCGCCACCCCCGTTCCAAATTGGTAAATATTTTTCTAATAATTTAATCACATCAAAAGGGAACACCTTATCCTGTGGTGTTCCCTTGTTGTTGGTAGAGTCAGCATCGGGCTGCTCAATATTATCAGGAAGGGGGAATGATTAAATTAGGGTTCAGCGGGATAAATCTTGGGTTGAAAAAGCACCCGGAAGCAAATCCGCCACCGTGGTTCGAAGGATCAAACTGCCGTCTTGATCGGCAATCAACATAATCGTATCC